>JAOHCJ010000004.1 GCA_028095445.1 Candidatus Pelagibacter sp. | reverse complement strand
CTATTCATTTAATTAAAAAAAATAATTTAAATAGATTTACTAATACCAGCTTTTATAGCCACTCAATTCTTCCCAAAAAACATAACCATGTAGAAATTTTGTTTAAGGATTTAAAGATTATATATAACGACCCAAGAAGATTCGGTTTTTTTAAATATATAATTAATAAAAAAGATTTAGAAAAAAGATTTAATCATTTAGGTCCTGAGCCTTTTTTTAAGTCATTTAATTTAAAATATCTAAATAATTACTTTTTAAATAAAAAAAAGGATATAAAAAGTTTTTTAATAGATCAAAGATTTGTTTCAGGAATTGGCAATATTTATGCAAGTGAAATTCTATTTTTAAGCAAGATTAGACCAGAAAGATTTGCGATGAAATTATCTTTAAATGAATGTAAAAAAATTATTTCATTTTCAAGAAGTGTACTTCACAGAGCCATAAAAAAGGGAGGATCAAGTATTCGAGATTTTAAAAGTATTTCAGGTAAAAGTGGTAGTTTTCAAAAAGAGTTTAAAGTTTATCAAAGAGAAAACTTAAATTGTCTAAGAAACAAATGTAATGGTAAAATTAAGAAAATAATTATATCTAATAGATCAACTTTCTTTTGTAATATTTGCCAAAAATAGTGAATTATTCTATTGACCAGTATAAGTTCTCAAGCTATACCACTGCGCTTATGGCAAACACTAAATCAGCAATTAAAAGAATTAGAAGAATTGCTACACAGACAACTGTTAATAAAGCTCGTAAAAGCAAGTACAGAAATGCTATAAAAAAAATGAATATTCTTTTAGAAAGTAAAAAAAAAATAGAAGCTTTGAAGTTTTTACCAAAATTAAACTCTGAGTTAATGAAAGTAGCAAAAACTGGTATTATAAAGAAGGCTAATGCATCAAGGAATATATCAAGAATAACAAAAAAAATTTCAGCACTATAAAATTCTAATTACGGTTGTTATAATTTCAACTAAAAGTATTTATACTAAATAGCTAAATAATTATTTTTAAATCACTATATGTAGACATAGTAAAAAAATTTTTATTTTTTTTAAGACACACATATATTTTTTTAAAGTATAAAATTATTTTTTTTAAAAACTCATTAAAAATATTAGGCATGAATTTAGAATTTTCTTAAATAAATTCTCGTAATAAATGATTCACTTGTAGATTTTATTTTTTTTTTAATTAAACAATTTTTTTATTGCATAGTTTTCATTTTGCTTCTAACTGGTTTAATTCCTATAAAACAATGTCTAAAAATAATATTATACACAACCTACAAAAAGTATCTTCTGACGGTATTGATTGGATTGTAGTCCAAAAAGATATGAAGAGTAAACTTGGAAGTGATATTTATGAAAGTTGGCTTAGAAAAATTGATTTTGTAGAAGAGATGAGTAATTATGTATTATTGTCTGTCCCTACACGATTTATTAGAGACTGGATTACTTCTCGTTATTTGGATCAAATTTTACAGATCGTTAAGATTTATAAAAAAGATCTAACAAGAATCGAGTTTAAGATTATTGAAAAATCTTCAAAAGATGAAAGTAATCAAGGAATTAACACCTTAGAAAAAAGTGAAAATATATCTTTTATCAAAGATACCTATCTACAATATAATAGAATTGACCCTAATAAAAGATTTGAAAATTTCATTACTGGTTCAAGTAACAAGTTAGCTTATGAGGCTTCATTAAAAGTTTCAGAACACATTTCACACTATAATCCACTTTACATTTATGGTGGGGTTGGAATGGGAAAAACTCATTTATTAAACTCTATTGGCCTTTCACTAAAAGAAAAACATAGGGTTATGTTTATTTCGGCCGAAAGATTCATGTATCAGTTTGTCAAATCAATCAAGTCAAATGAAATGGTCAAGTTTAAGGAATATTTTAGAAATACAGATATTTTAATTATTGATGATATACAATTTATGAATGGCAAAGAAGCAATGCAAGAAGAGTTTTTTCACACTTTTAATGCTTTATTGGACAAAGGTTCTCAAATAGTAATATCAGCAGATAGAGCCCCAAACAAATTATCCAGGATTCAAGATAGAATCAAATCCAGATTTGCTGGTGGATTAGTTGTTGATATTCAAAAACCAGATTTTGAACTTAGAAGCAAAATAGTTAAACAAAAAACAGAAGAACTTAATATTTTTTATTCAAATCAAATAAATGTTTCTGAAGAAATACAAAAATTTATTAGTTATGAGATTACAACAAGTATTAGAGAGTTAGTTGGTGCTATTAATAGAGTTGTTTCTTTTTCAAGAATATACAACAAGGTTCCCAATCTTTCAGAAGTTAAAGTAGTTTTAAAAGATTTGTTAAACATTGGTGAAAATAAGGTAACTATAGATTTGATACAATCGACAGTATGTAAATTTTTTAAAATAAGTAAAAATGAAATGCTATCTTCTAGAAGATCAAGATACCTTGTAAGACCAAGGCAAACTGCAATTTATTTAACTAAAATTCTAACATCTAAGTCTTTACCTGAAATAGGCAGGGAGTTTTCTAATAGAGATCACACTACAATTATACATTCTGTTAAAACAATTGAAAAATTAAAGGAAAAAAACCCAGAAATGACAAACAATATAAATAACTTAAAAAATCAGATATTATATAATAAAGAAAATGAAATTTAACGTTAATCAACAAGATTTGCAGCAAGCTTTAAATTATTGTCAGGGTGTAATTGAAAAAAGAAGTACACTTCCAATTTTATCAAATGTCCTTTTAAATGCTAGTAATTCAAATTTAACAATCACTGCTACTGATTTAGACCTTATATTTATTCATCAAATTAATAATGTTGAAGTTCTTGAAGAAGGAAAAACTACAACAGTTTCCTCCACTATTTATGATATAGTAAGAAAATTTTCATCAGGAAAAAAAATAAATTTATCATTATCAGACACAAATAAACTCCAAATAGAGTCAGAAAAATCTAATTTTAATCTTAACTGTTTAAGTCCTTCAGAATTTCCATTAACAGATGAAAATTTTAATCAGAATGAATTTTCAATAAAATCTAAACAATTATTAAAATTATTGAATAAATGTAAATTTTCAGTTTCTAATGACGAAACAAGACATTATCTTAGTGGAATATTTTTTCACCAAACTCAAATTGAAGATAAGAATTTTTTAACAGCAGCTGCAACAGATAGTCATAGAATGTCGATATCTAAGATAAGATTAGATGAAAAAATTGATTTTGAACCAATTATATTACCAAAAAAAACAATTTTTCAATTATGCTCTTTATTGGAAAGCTATGATGGAGAAGTTAAAATTTCAAATTTAAAATCAAAAATTAAATTTGAGTTAAGTAACAGTATTTTAATATCAAAATTGATTGATGGTAAATTTCCTAATTATATACAAGTAGTTCCAAAGAATAATCAAAAAAAACTAGAAATAGATTTAAAAATTTTTTTAGACTCTGTAGATCGAGTGGCTTCAGTTTCATTAGATAAAAAAGATGGAGTAAAATTTAACTTATCAAAAGATATTTTAAATTTGGCTGTTAACAATACAAATAGTGGAGATGGGAAAGAAAGTTTAAATGTTAAATTTGATCACGATCTAGAAATTAGTTTTAATTCTAGATATTTAATAGATATTGCGTCTCAGCTAGATGGAGAAAAAATAGAGATTTTTTTTAATGACACCAGCTCTCCAGCATTAGTTAAAGATCCTAGTGATTTTGATAGTATTTTTGTTGTTATGCCTATGAAAGGTTAATTCAAATTATCTAGTTCAGAATAAATATCTTCTTGTAGTTTTTTCAGAAAAGTTTCCTTATCGAGTCCTGGCTCTATAGGCTTTAATATTGAAACAGTTATAGTCTTATGGCTTTTTTTTAAACCATGTTTAGGCCAAGCAAGTCCCGAATTAATAGCTACTGGTTGACAAGATATATTTAGTTCTTCATAAATTCTACTTGCACCTTTTTTAAACGGTAATCTATTTTCAGGTTCTAATCTAGTTCCTTGAGGAAAAATTACTAAAGGTCTATTTGATGTATTGATTAGTTTTAAAATATCATCAAAAAAACCTAAATTTTCTTTGGATATCTTGTTCCTTTTAATCGATATCGATCCAATTTTTTTCAAATACCAACCGAATATTGGAAACAAAAGTAATTCTTTTTTTAAAACAAATACAGGTGAATTAAAAACTGTTTGTAAAAAAAAAGTCTCAAACATTGACTGATGTGATGAAGCTATAAAAAATTTTTTATGAGAAATGATATTTTCTATACCTTTCACAATTATTTTTGTTGATAAAAAATTTTTTAAACAAAATGAAGCCCAGTAGCCCATAATCTTTCCACCAAACAAAACAACTTTTTGTGTCATGAAAAAAGAGGGTAAAAATATAATAGAAATAAGAATAATTCCTAAAAAAAAGAAAAAAGAAAATAAAAAACTTCTTATCATTTGAGTCAAGAGTTACATCAGATCTTTTAATTGTTGTCTTCTTTTAATAATACTAATTTTAGATCCTTTAATAAGTATTTCTGCAGGTTTGGGTCTTACATTGTAATTTGAACTTAAGGACATTCCATAAGCTCCGACATCACATATCGCTATTAAATCATTTTCTTTTAATTTTTGAAATTTATTTAAAGTAGTAAATTTGTCTGTACTTTCACAAATTGGTCCAACAAACTCATAAGTTTTTTTTGAAATTTTATTTGTTTGTAATACAGGTAAAGTTCTATGATTTGCTCCGTAAAGGGCTGGTCTCATAAAATCATTCATTGCAGCGTCTAATATAATGAAATCTTTTTTAGCATTTTCTTTTATATAAATAACTTTTGTAATTAAAGAAGCAGTATTTCCGACTATTGATCTACCTGGTTCAAAAATAATCTTAGAGTCGTGATTCTTTAAAAATTTTTTTATTGCCAAGTTATATTTTTTATAATTTAGTTTTATATTATTATTTTTATAGGGTATTCCCATTCCACCACCAAGGTCTATAAATTTAAAGTTGTGATTACTTTTTTTAACAATTTTATCTACCACTTTAAGCATTTTTTCATAAGGCGTATGATCCAAAATTTGACTTCCAATGTGTACACTTAAACAATTAAGATTGATATTTTTAGAATTTTTAGAATATTCAACTAGCTCAAAAAATATTTTTTCATTAACACCAAATTTATTTTCTTTTTTACCAGTTGAAATTTGTTTAAGTGTTTTAGCATCTGTATTTGGATTTAATCTAATACCAATATTTACAATTTTTTTTTTAGATTTTGCAATTCTTTCTATTTCAATAATTTCGCTTTTAGACTCAGCATTTATTAGTAATATTTTTTTATCTATAGCATAGCTTATTTCAACAGATGTCTTTCCAACACCTGAAAAAACAATCTTTTGTGGTTTTATACCTGCTTTAATCGCTATCATTAACTCACCCATTGAAACCACATCGGCGCCTATTCCTAAATCTTTAATTTCTTTTATTATATTTATGTTAGCATTTGATTTAACAGCAAAGCATATAAGTGGAGAAAAAGATTTAAAATTTTTTTTAAAAGCAATTATATTTTTCTTTAGTTGACTGTATGAATAACAATAAATTGGAGTTCCAAATTTTTTAGCAATATCTTTAACTTTAAATTTTTCAATCGACAAATTTTTATTAATGTATTTCATTAAGTCTTAAATATAAGGATATTATTTTGGCTTACTTTGTATTCAGGGTCTTCTTTTTTTCCACAAGAGAATAACAATGAACAAAATATAAAAACTAAGATTATTTTTTTTAACATTTTAAGCCTTTTTATATTTTACTATCATTTTTTTAATATTATCAAAAGATGTTCCACCATAAGATTTTTTTGAATTTACTGAGTTTTTTAGATCAAAAATCTTTAATACCTCAATAGTAAGTTTTGGTTCTATATTTTGTAACTCTTTAATGCTTAATTCATTTAGTTTTTTCTTTTTCTTTTCAGCAAAGTTAACGATTGAAGCAGTAACCTGATATGCTTTTCTAAAAGACATAGAATGATTTTTAACAAGGTAATCAGCTAAATCTGTTGCTGTAATATAACTAGAGTTGGCTAAATCAAACATTTTTTGTTTATTAGGTTTTAAGTTTTTTAAAACTTCATTAAGAATTGCAATACAATTATTAAGAACTTCATTAGATTTAAATAATATTTCTTTATCATCTTGAAGATCTTTAAAGTAAGATATTGGAAGGCCTTTAAGTATTGTAAGCATAGAAAATAAATTTCCATAAGTGGTTCCAGTTTTTCCTCTTAAGAATTCTAATAAATCTGGATTTTTCTTTTGTGGCATTATTGAAGATCCAGTAACAATTTTATCTGAGAGGGTAATAAGGTTAAAAGCATCCGAATTCCAAATAATAAGTTCTTCAGCAATTCTTGAAATATGCATAGAGCAAACTGATGCGCTATACAAAAAATCTAATACAAAGTCTCTATCAGCAACTGTATCTACTGAATTATTTGTGGGTTTTTTAAAACCAAGTTTTTTTGACGTAAAGTCTCTATCAATATTAAAAGAAGTTCCAGTCAAAGCAGCAACTCCAAGTGGACATTCAGATAGATTTTCTAAATTGTTTAAAAATCTTTTCTTATCTCTAGTAAACATTTCAACATATGCCATTAAATAATGTCCAAAAGACACTGCCTGGGCATTTTTTAAATGTGTAAAACCAGGCATAATAGTTTCAATATTTTTTTCTGAAACTTTAAGAATTGTTTTGATAATATTATCTAAATTTTTATTAATTTCTTTCGTTGCAGAAGTTGTCCACATTTTGAAATCAGTAATTACTTGATCATTTCTAGATCTAGCAGTGTGAATATACCCAGCTTCTTCACCTATTATTTTAAATAATCTTTGCTCAATATTCATATGAATATCTTCATATTTCTTATTATAATCAAATTTATTTTTAACTATTTCTTTTTCAATCTGGTTAAGACCATAGATAACTTTATTTTTTACTTTAAATGTAATAATTTTTTGTTTGAACAACATTTCTACATGAGCAATTGATCCATTAATATCTTCTTTAAAAAGCTTTTTATCTATATCTATTGAATTTCCAACTTTTTGAAATAATTTAGAGATATCTGTTTTTATTCGCGAACTCCATATTGCCTTATTGTTTTTATTTTTTACCATGATAATTAATTATACATATTTAGTATGAAATTTTTAATAATATTTATTTATTTAATAACTGCCAGCTTTAGTTATGCAATAGAAAAACCAAGTATCAAAAACTTAGTTTTAATAGAAAAACCAAAAAATTACGAAGGAGTGGTTTTCAAAGATAAAAATCAAAAAAATGTTGAATTAGCTAATTATAAGGGCAAATTAGTATTATTAAATTTTTGGGCAACATGGTGTGCTCCTTGTAAAGAGGAGATGCCATCACTTGATAGTTTGCAATCGGAAAATAGACTTAATAATTTAAAGATTTTTCCAATAAATATTGGGCAAGAAGATTTATCAAAATCTGAAATTTTTTTTAAAGATCTAAATATACAGAATTTAGATATCTATTATGACTCAACAATTACTTTAGCAAAAAAATTCACATTAAGAGGGGTCCCAACTACAATTATTTTTAATAAAGAAGGCTATGAATTTGCAAGGATCATAGGATCTATAAATTTTAATGATGAAGATTTTATTAATTGGCTAAAACGTTACAATTAATCCTTGAAGAAATAAGCAAATGAAACCAAAACAATTATAGCAATAAATTGAAAAAGTACTCTTAACTGCATTAATTTATTTGAATATTTTTTACTAGTTTCTCCACCTTTAAATAGAGTTCCAATACCAAGAATTAAAACAACAGCAACTACTATCAATAACATTATTCCTAATATTTTAACTAAAGTTCCAGAAATCATAAATATATTGTAGAGTGTTTTTTAAATAAAAAAACATAATAAGTTATCTATGACATTTTGCCTTTCAACAACAATTGTTAAACCTGAAATTGATTCACCTATAAATAATGCAGTTATTTTACTTCATGGCTACGGTGGTGATGGAAAGGATATAAGTATGTTAACCTTAAATTGGAAAAGATTTTTACCAAATACTATTTTTTTATGTCCAAACGGTCATGAAACATGTCAGATAAATCCTTCAGGTTACCAATGGTTTGATTTAACAAAAGATGATCCTCAATATATCTTAGAAGAGTCTAAAAAAGCTGAAAAAAAAATTCAGCAGTTTATTAATCAAGTAAAAATAAAATATAATTTAGAAAGCTCTCAAATTTGCTTATCAGGATTTAGTCAGGGATGCATGATGTCTATTAATATAGGGTTAATTAATATAGAGAATTTTAATTGTGTAGTTGGTTTTTCAGGAAAAATCATTAACACCAAAGATCTTGCCGATAGAAAAATCTCCTCAACAAAAATGCTTTTAATTCATGGAAATTTAGACACAGTTGTATCACCGTCCTCTCTATTAGAAGCTAAAGATTTTTTAATAAGAAATAACATTGAAGTTGAAACAAAGATGATAGAAAATATAGAACATCACATTCCAGTTGAAGCTTCAAGTCATGCACTAAATTATATTAAAAAGAATTTTAATATTTAATGAATCTTTAATAAAAAACTTGTTTCTGGTTATTGATAAAATAATTCTTTTCAGTTAAGATTTTCAATAATGAGTTTTGTTGAAAAAAATATTTCTTTAGAAAAGTGCCCAGCTTTAGTTTTAAACGCTGATTATAGACCTTTAAGTTATTATCCCCTATCTCTTTGGAGTTGGCAAGATTCTGTAAAATCTGTTTTTTTAGACAGAGTAACTATAGTTAATAATTACGATAGAGTAATCAGAAGCCCATCTTTCAATATGAGGCTTCCAAGTGTAATTGCTTTGAAGAGTTTTATTAAGCCACAATCAAATCCAAGCTTTACAAGATTTAATGTTTTTTTAAGAGACAGGTTTTCATGTCAGTATTGTGGTAGTGGTGAGGAATTAACATTTGATCATTTATTACCAAGATCTAAAGGTGGCCAAACAAATTGGGATAATGTTGTAACAGCTTGTTCCGGATGTAATGTAAAAAAAGGAGGTAGGCTTTTGAAGAATTCAGGCATGACACTTTATCAAGAACCTTTTAGACCATCGACTGAAGATTTACATAAAAATGGTAAAAATTTTCCACCTAATTTTCTTCATAAAAGTTGGATGGACTACTTATATTGGGATGTCGAATTAGAGGCTTAATTATATTTTTTCAGATATATTAATTGCAATTTTTGAACCAGTTTTAATTATTTTATCTAAAATTGAATAGAGGCCTTTTTTTGTAGCACCACTTTTGTAGGCAATATCTTTATGATGTAATTCATCCTCTCTGAATTTTTTTATTTTTTCTTTTAATTTCTTTTCATCATCTTCTAGTTGTTTAATTTGATTTAAATAATGATCATCTATAACTTCTTCAACAGAAGCAGTACAAAGCATAGCAGCTTTTTTTCCCAATATTGTAGATCCAAAACCTAAACCAACACCAAGTAGATCCCATAATGGTAGAAGCTTAGTGGGTGTAATGTTTCTTTTTTTAATCTCATTTTCAAAATAATCACAATGTTCTTTTTCATGAACTTTCATTTCCTCAATTATTTTTTTAAGATTGTCATCTTTTACCAAAGTATTCAGTGCTAATAGTTGCCCCTCATAAATTTTTATTGCACCTCTTTCTCCTGCATGATCTACTCGAATAAATTCTTCTACAGTGTTTTTATTAGTTTTTTTCATAATCTAAAAAAAGTTTTAAAGTTATAACACTTAAAAATAAAGAGACAAAAATGTTAATAGTCGCAAGCGAGAGTCCAAAAATTGTAAAAGTCACATCTTTACAGTTTATATTCCTTAGTTTTAATTGAGTTAAAAGTTCTTCTTTAGTCAAAATATCATTTTTAACTCCTATATCACAGACCAATGATTCAATCACAAAACCTTGTTCGATACCAAAATGGTAAAAAGAAATTAAAGTTGCTGAAAAAAAAGTTAAACTAAGAATAATTAGGGATAATTTTTCAAGTTTTTTCAATAACAAACAAAACCCAATAATTACTATTACTAGCATAAAAGGAATTCTCTCAATCAAGCACAGCTTACATGGTTGATGACCCATTACATATTGAACAAAATATGCAAAAATAAGAGCTAAAATGCTGAATAGCAATATTAAATTCAGAGTTATTTTGTACTTTATTTTGGACATTTTATTTAACAATTAAATATATCAAACCAAAAATAGCAACAATCAAAATACCTAAAATTGAGAACCATTTTGTAGCATGAGTTTCCATAAATTTATTGAAGGTGTCCCCAAATTTAAATGATAGATAGGAAACAAGAAAAAATCTTAGTCCTCTAGAAATTAAACAAACAAAAAAGAATATAAGTAAATTAAAACTGATCATACCACTAGTTATTGTAAAAACTTTGAAAGGTAGAGGGGTAAAACCTGCAAGAAATAGTGTAGCTATCCAAATATAGTGAACTCCACCAATAGAAAAATCAACTTTTAATTTTTCAACTTTATTTTCATAACCATAAAAATCAACAACATTAGCTGCTATATCTGAAAAGGAAAGACCGATAAAGTATCCTAAAAAACCACCTAAAGTAGAAAATACTGTAGCAATTAAAAAAATTTTTAAAAAATCATTTTTTTTTGCAATCACCATTGGGACAATCATGACA
The DNA here is from genome assembly GCA_028095445.1 of Candidatus Pelagibacter sp. Next base: position 32,629 of record JAOHCJ010000004.1, on the reverse strand, counting down.
TCAGGTGGGATGGGAAAAAAAGAACTTTCAGTAAAAGATACTATTGCTAAGAAAGTTTTTGAACTTTTATGAGCAGCAAGTTTTAAAGATTTATAATACAATTTTTTTAGCATTTTTTCGTTTTAATACAAATTAAGTACTTATACTATTTAATTTTATAGTTATAATAAAAAATAATTTAGGGCGAGTGGCGGAACTGGTAGACGCGCACGACTCAAAATCGTGTTTCGAAAGAAGTGAGAGTTCGATTCTCTCTTCGCCCACCAAAACTTATGCAAATAAATAAAATTAATAACTTATTAGAATTGTTTTACAAACAATACGAAAAACAAAACAAAGAAAATATCTTTTTACAATCATTAAAAGATATAGAGAACAAATATTCATGGAGGGATGTTTATGAAAATATAATGAAGTTGTCTGAAGAAATATCCAAATATATTAATAAAGGTGATAGGTGCTTATTAATTTCTGAAAATAGACCAGAATGGATGATTGCAGATCTTTCGATTATGTTATCAAGAGGAACAACAGTGCCTGCCTACACAACATATGTTGAAAGAGATTATGAGTATATCATTGATGATTGCACTCCAACAATAATTATTGTTTCAGATAAAACTCAATATGAAAAAGTAAAAAATATTATTCCTAAAAAAAGTTTTATTAAAAAAATTATTGTTTTTGAAAAGATAAAAGATTTTGACAATAATTTTATTATAAATACTGAAAATATTTTTAAAAAAGAAAACTATGATAAAAAAAATTTTCTTGATTTAGGAATTCTTAGAAAAGATATTGCATGTATCATTTATACTTCTGGCACACAAGGAAACCCCAAAGGTGTAATGTTAAGTCATGGAGGAATACTCAATAATTGTGAAGGCGCATACTTTTTACTAAAAAAATTTATTTCAAATAAACCAAAGTTTTTAACATGGCTTCCTTTATCCCATTCATATGAACACACAGTACAATTTGTTCAAATTGTAGTAGCCGCAAAAGTACACTATGCAGAAAGTATAGATAGATTAATTAAAAATATGGCAGATTGTTCTCCAGAGATAATGACAGCTGTACCAAGATTTTATCAAAATCTTTATCAAAAAATAAATTCATCATTTAATAAAGCAACAGGGATTAAAAAAATATTAGTCAACCAAACAGTAATTTTAGGAAAGAAAAAATTGAATAAACAAAATTTTTCTTTAACTCAAAATTTAATAAATTTTTTATGTGAAAAATTAGTTAGAAAAAAAATTAAAAATCAATTTGGTGGAAAATTAAAAGCATTTGTCTCCGGTGGTGGCGCTCTAGATCAAGAAGTAGGATCATTTTTAAATGCTATTGGACTGCCAACACTCCAAGGATATGGACTAACAGAAACATCGCCAGTTGTTAGCTGTAACACTATAGACAATATTAGAGTTGAAACAGTCGGCCCTCCATTCAAAGGAAATTTAGTTAAAATAGCAGATGATGGAGAAATACTTGTTAAGGGAGAAAATGTAATGATGGGCTATTGGAAAAAAGAAAAAGAAACGAAAGAAGTTTTAAAAGATGGTTGGTTGTTTACAGGTGATATTGGAGAATTTGATGGAGAATTTTTAAAAATAACAGATAGAAAAAAAGATATAATCATTACACCAGGAGGTGAAAATATTTCACCAATTAAAATAGAAAATGATTTGAACAAATCCAACTATATCGAACAAAGTTTAGTTTATGGTGACAACAAACAATATTTAATTTGTTTAATTGTTTTAAGTACAGAGTATAAAAACACTTCACAAGATGAAATTCAAAACGAAATAGAAAAAATAAATAAAAATTTATCTAAAATAGAAAAAATAAAAAAATTTATAATAATTGAAGATCAATTTACAATTGAAAATGGTTTAATGACTCCAACTTTAAAATTAAAAAGGTATAAAATTATAAATAATTATAAAAAAGAAATAGATAAACTTTATTAATTTATACTATTAAAAATAGATTATTAATCGCATAAACTCTTACTTTTTTTACTTACTTAAAAAATTTAATAAAAAAAAATTTTATAAAATAAATATTAAAAAATGTTGTTTAATTAAAGAATTGACATCACTTGTATAAAAAAATAAAAATAACTTAACAACGAATCGTTTTGATTCGTTTAACTTAAACAGGGAGCTAAAGATGGCTACAAGAAGAAAAGCAAAAAAAGCTAAAAAAAAGACTAAGAAAAAAGCTAAAAAAGCTAAAAAAGCTAAAAGAAGAAAAAGATAGTATCTTAATCTTTTTAAAAAACGCTTCTCATTACGATTTGTGTGAGAGGCGTTTTTTTTATCTGTATTAATCTTCGCTATGGGTAATCGGCTCAACTTCTGAAGCCTCTGTTTCTGCAATCTTTATTGGAGCTGGGGCAGCAACAGCTTTTATTTGTCCTTCTAAATTTCTTTTTAGTGCTTTATCTAATTTTTTTTGTGTATCCTCTATCGATACACCCATCACTATTTGAAACTCTGATAAAATTCTTTCGTAGGCTTTTTCAAAAAGCTGTCTCTCACTGTAGGATTGATCAACCATTAGATCATCACCTTTATTTAAATCTCTAACAACTTCAGCAAGTTCATAAATTTTTCCAGATGAAATTTTTGCTTCATACTCTTGGGCTCTTCTACTCCACATGGATCTTTTAATTTTTGGCTTACTTTTTAAGATAGACATACACTTAGTGACCTGATTGATTGTAGCTAGAGATCTAAGGTGAGATTGCTTATTTACAGGAACCATACCACTAGCTTTATCTTTTTCAAATTTAAGGATGTATGTTTCAACGTCAATTCCACCAATATTAATTTTTTTAAACTCTATAATTTGACCTACGCCATGTTTTGGGTAAACAACATAATCTTTTACTTTATATTCTCTTTTTTCAGTTGCTTGTTTTTTAACTTTTTTAATTTCAGGTTTGACTTCGTTACTTTTTGAAATTCTAAGATTATCTGTTTTGACTTCAGCTTTTGATGTAATAGAAACTTTGTTACTTAATTTTTTAGTTAATTTTAAATTTTTTTTAGCTATCTTTTTGTCTTTAGTTTTTTGTTTAGAAGAATTTTTTTTATTTTCTTTAATCTTAGTTTTTTTAACTATTTTTGAAACTGGCTTACTTTTAGTTTTTTTTGCCTTTTTCAATGGTGCTTTTTTTTTAAAGATTTTCGTTAAAATATTTTTTGTACTTATCTTCTTCATTTTTATATTTTTCGTGATCCACAGGTGGATCTTTTTTTACTGTTATGTTTGGCCAAATCTCAGAATATTTAGTATTAATTTCAACCCAATTTTCGACACCAGATTCAGTATCTGGAACTATAGCGTCGACAGGACATTCTGGTTCGCAAACGCCACAATCTATACACTCATCCGGTTTAATTACAAGCATATTTTTACCTTCGTAAAAACAATCAACAGGACAGACTTCAACACAATCCATATATTTACACTTGATACATTTATCATTTACAATGTAAGTCATTTTAATAATTCTCTTTTAGTTTTTTCTTTTATATCCCCCATCGTCTTGGCATCTATATATAATAGTCCACCTAGTTTTCTCATTAAGCTTGTTTCATACATATCAGCTTTTTTATTGGAATAAATAATTTTCCACAGAGATTCAATAATCTTAATTTTATAAGACCCAGATAAGTGTTTAACTTCTTTTGTAAAATCTAGTATTTGATTTGAATTTTCTAAAATAATCGTCGCATCATTCATTATTTTATCTAAATTAGAGTCTTGAGCACCCAATTCTATTAAAGTGCTTTTTATAATTTTTTCTTCTTCTTGTGTGTATTCCTCGTCAATTTTGGCAACATAAATCAATAAAGACGCAATTTTAGATAAAGAAATGATTTCATTTTCACCGTCTTTAAAAAAATTAATCATTGATTAAAACTTAAATTTTTCAAAATATTAAAAGGACTATTTGCTGAGTCTACTTTTTTAAAAGTTTTCATCGTTTTCCTTTTAGGTGTGTATTTAAAATAAAGTTCATTATTTTTTTTATAAGTTTTATAGTTCATTTTTTCAATTAATTTTTTAAAATTTTCCTTACTACATCCAAGTAAATTTAACATTTCAGGGATAAGTTTGATTTCTTTATCTTTATCAGGGTTAGAGTTAATAATTAAAACAAATAATCTCTCTAATATATCTATTCTAACATAGTAGTTCTCAAAACATTCAAATCCACAAAGAAGCATAAAATTTTTATTATTTATCTCTTTATTATCTAAAAAATTTAGACCAAAAGTAGGAGGGGTTAAATTAAAGAATTTTTGATGAAAATTTTTCCATAATAATATTCTTAAAGAAACTGCTTCAGGTTTTAACAATCTAAATAGAAACACGTGATATCTTCCAAACTTAACACCTAAGTCTCTTAAAATTTTTCTTTCATCTTGGCCAAGATTTTTTAGATAGTTAGTTACGCTGTCTCTTTTAATAACACCATTATTTTCATATAATTGATAAGCCAAAGCTTTAATTGATGAATTGCTTTCTTTTAAATTTTTTAGATCAATTAAACTTTTCAATACAATTTTGATTTTTTCTTTTACCCATTTTTCAACAAATTCAGATAATTTTTGTTTGTCAGTATTTTCTAAAATATCATCTACTATTAAAAATAATTCAGGGTTTAAATAATCTTTACCTGATTCTAGTTTAGCTATAGGAAAACTTTTCCAATAAATTTTAAAATCATCTTTTATTTCTATTAAACCCGTATCTATAATTGATTGAATTCTTTTTTGAAGCTCTGGTCCTACAGTTTGTCTGGCAGCTTTTTTTAATGATTTAATATCTGTTTCTAGAGCGCCAGCCTTTAGGTCCATTTCAAACTTTAGTCCTTTTAAGTTTCCGATAAACTGATCATCAATTATCACTTTATCATCTTCCTTTATCTCTGTTTTAAAGTTCATATCTTGTTTTAACCCTCTCGCAAGGACACTTGCCCTTTTATCGATAAAATTTTTTGTAAGTTCCTCATGCAATCTGTCAGACAACTTATCTTCTAATAATTTTGTTTTTTCAATCCAATAGTTTTGATTTTCTACCCAATTAATTTTATTTGAAACATATGACCAAGTTCTAACATTTGCAATTCTATTTGATAAAGAATCGACATTTCCATCTAATTTATCTAGTTTCATTAACTGTAATCTCATATAATCATTAGTAATTTTACTTTCTTTACTGTTTAAAAAGCTAAAGACTTTACTGATAACTTCAAGATGGTTTCCATAAGTTTTCTTTACGAAATCAGGAATTTGACAACAATCCCATAGTAATTTTAAAACTTCTTTATCATTTTTAATATTATGAGCTGTCATATCTTTTAAGAAATATTTTAAAACTTTCTCATCTGCACATTCATGTATTTTTTTTAACCAATCTTTATTGGGCCTTTCTTCAAGAGATTTTATTAAACTTAAAGAATTATTAAAATTTAAATTGGAGTTTCTCCAAAATAACATTTTGATTTCTTCGAATTTATGATTTTCAAGCAAACTAACATCTTCAGAATTAACCTCTTTGCAATCACCAGTTATACCAAAACTTCCATCATTTAAGTATCTGCCTGCTCTACCTGCAATTTGCCCAATCTCAGGTAGATTAAGTCGTCTTAGTTTTCTTCCATCAAATTTTTTTAAATTTGAAAAAAAAACATTTTCCAAATCCATATTTATTCCCATGCCTATTGCATCTGTAGCAACAAGAAAATCAACATCACCTGATTGATATAACTCTACTTGGGCATTTCTTGTTTTTGGGCTTAAAGAACCCATAACAATTGCAGCTCCACCCTTCTGTCTTCTTACTAATTCAGCTATTGCATAAACTTCTTCTGTTGAAAAAGCTATTATTGCTGTTTTTCTATTTATCCTTGAAATTTTTTTATGTCCAACATATGACAATTTAGAAAGTCTATCCCTATTTATAAATTCAGTGTCTTCATCCAATTTATTAATAATGTTTTTTATTGTACTAGATCCCATAAACATTGTTAATTTTTCTCCACGAAGATTTAATAGTCGATCAGTAAAAATATGACCTCTTTCATGATCAGCACACATTTGAATTTCATCTATTCCTACAAAGTCTAAGTGTTTGTTAATTGGCATAGACTCAACAGTGCAAAGAAAGTATTTAGCATTTGGTGGAATTATTTTTTCTTCACCAGTAATTAATGCAACTTTATCTAAACTTATTTTTTTAATAATTTTGTCATAGACTTCTCTTGCTAAAAGTCTCAACGGAAAACCAATCATACCAGTATCAAATGAAAGCATAGTTTCAATTGCAAGAAAGGTTTTTCCAGTATTTGTTGGACCCAGAACAGCAGTGATTTTATTTTTTGACATTTCTATTTATGGTACCTTTGGTTTTTTCTCCACCACATATTGTTACTCATAAAGAACAAAAATAGGTTAAAACAAGACCGAATCGCAAGGCTGAAAGTTCTCATTTATTATTAATTCTTTTATTAAGTTAACATAGTTAAAAACAATTCTGTATTAATATTTATAAAAAATTATAGAAAGTTTCTCTAGCACAAAAAACAAATTCTCTTTTATATTAAGTAAGAGGAGTTATTTATATTTTTATAATTTAAACTTAAAAAAAGTAATTATCCACCTGGACCAAGGTTAGATGGTTTTATTTTTAAAATTTTCCAAACTCCTGATGCAGAAGTTATAATTTTATTATTACATTTCAGCTCACAAAATAAGAATACCAGTGTATTCGTTTTTTTCAAAATTTTTGCAAAACCCATTACTTCGTCATTTTCTTTAGAAGCCCCAATAAATTTTAAATCTAATGAAATAGTTACGCAAGGTTCATTATAAGCTGCTCTATGAGCAGCAGTGCCTGCTCCTGCATCAATTAAAGCTGATAAATATCCACCATGAGTTATTCCAGCAGCATTTAAGTGGTTTTCATTAATTATTGTTTTAAATTCATATTCCGTTTCAGATATATTTCTAAATAAAATTCCACCATTATGTTTCATAAAGCCTGGTTTAAGACTTATTTGTTCAAAATCATTAGACATAAGTTTTTATAATATAAAAGTTAAGATTAATAAAACTATAAAAACCATTACAAAAAAATAGATAACTGATTTTTGTAAAGATGATTTAGTTAACCATTCAAGCATATTTTACCTTTTTGTTGGTGGACCGCCCAGAACTCGAATCTGGAATCTCCCGGTTCGTAGCCGAGCGCCTTATCCAATTTGGCCAGCGGTCCATAATTAAATTATTTACAGATTATAACAAAGTTTTTGATTTAAATTAACTTATAAAATATTATGTTGTAATGGTAATGATCAAAAAACCAAATGATGTAGTAATAACAGCTGCATTAAGAACGCCTATAGGGAAATATAAAGGATCTTTAAAAGGCCTAGATGCTCATAAACTAGGTGCGATAGCAATTAAAGAAGCAGTTTATAAATCAAAATTAAAATTAGATAACATTGATGAAGTAATTATGGGACACGTTCTTACTTCAGGGTTAGGACAAAACCCCGCAAGACAAGCCTCTGTTAATGCTGGAATACCAATTTCAAAACCAGCATATATTGTTAATCAAGTTTGTGGATCAGGACTAAGATCAGTAGTTTCAGGCTATCAATCTATTAAATTAAATGAAAGTCAAATTGTAGTTGCTGGTGGTCAAGAGAATATGTCAAGAGCACCACATACAATATTTTATAGAGAAGATAAAAAGCTACTTGAAAATAGATTAAACGACTCCATGATTAAGGATGGATTAATAGATGCATTCAACGATTATCATATGGGGGTTACAGCAGAAAATGTAGCTGATAAATATAAAATTTCTAGAGATGAGCAAGATATGTTTGCATTAAATTCTCAAGAAAAGACTCAAAAAGCTGTAAGTGAAAACAAGTTTCAAAATGAGATAATTAAATTACAAGTTAGTAGAGGTAAAGAAAAATTCATTTTTGAAAAAGATGAATACCCCAGAAGTGATTTAAACTTAGAAGATTTAAATAAATATAAAACAGTTTTTAAAGAAAATGGCACAGTAACTGCAGGGAACTCATCTGGAATAAATGATGGAGCAGCCGCAACTATACTAATGTCCAGAAAAGAGTCAGAACGTAGATCTATAGGCTCATTAGTAAAAATAGTATCTTGGGCTGCTTGTGGTGTTGAACCATCTTTGATGGGACTTGGGCCAATCCCTGCTGTGAATATGGCCTTAAAAAAAGCTAATTGGGAAATTGAATATATAGATTTATTCGAAATTAATGAGGCATTCGCAGCTCAAAGTATTGCTGTAATAAAAGAACTTAAGATTCAAAAGGAAAAAGTAAATGTTAATGGTGGAGCAATAGCTTTGGGCCATCCAATAGGAGCTTCAGGGACTAGAATTTTAACAACCTTAATTCACGAAATGATCAGACAAAATAAAGCCAAAGGTTGTGCTACTCTTTGCATTGGCGGTGGTATGGGTATAGCAATTTGTATAGAAAAAGATTAAAAAGAATTATTTTTAAAACTTTTAATCAGTAAGGCTCTTTGAATCCAAAACTTAGCTTCTAAATTATGTTTATTTTTTAATCTAGTTATCTTTTTTAATATAATAGTAATCATTGTATAGAAGTTACATATAAGGTTGTCCAAAAAAGGCTCTAAATGTGTTAATAATGTATTAAATATAATTCTTTTTAGGTGTATAAAACGTCTTAAATAATGAGTGAAAAATTACTTGTTCCAGATATTGGTGAATTTGAAAAAGTTGAAGTTATTGAACTTTTAGTAAAGGCAGGCGATGAAGTAAATATAAATGATCCTGTTGTTACTATTGAAAGTGATAAATCTAGTGTTGAAATCCCTTCAACAATTTCTGGAAAAATAGAATCTGTTAATATTAAAGTTGGTGATAAAGTTTCCAAAGGAGATTTATTATTTAATATCACTTCTTTAAAAAAAACCCCATCAGAAAAAACAATTCCTAAAGATACAGAAAGTATTATTGAGCAGGCAGAAAAAACTTTAAAAGTTGAAAAAAAAGAAGAAGTTACAAAAGAAGTGCCAACTAGTGAAAGAAAACAAAAAATAATTGAAGTCAACAATAGTGAAGATATTGATCCGTTAGAAACTCAAGATTGGCTAGAATCTTTGTCAGCTGTTGTCGAAAAAGATGGAAATCAAAGAGCTCATTTTTTAATAAAAGAATTAATAAATAAAGCCTACCTAGGAGGAGCAAATATTCCTTACACTCAAAACACACCTTATATAAATACAATTCCACCTGAAGCAGAAGTTAAATCAAATGGTGACCAGAATATTGAAAGAAGAATAAGATCTTTAATTAGATGGAACGCAGCAGCTATGGTTGTAAGAGCTAATAAAAAATTTCCAGAATTAGGGGGACATATTGGTACATTTGCGTCAGCAGCAACACTTTACGATGTAGGAATGAATCATTTTTGGAGAGCTAAAAATAATAAATTTGGTGGTGATCTAGTATATTTCCAAGGGCATAGTGCGCCTGGCATGTATGCTAGAGCATTTTTAGAAGGAAGATTAAATGAAAAACAATTAGATAGCTTTAGACAAGAAGTCAAACCAGGAGGTCTTTCTTCATATCCGCATCCTTGGTTGATGCCAAAATTTTGGCAATTCCCAACTGTATCAATGGGACTAGGGCCAATGCTTGCTATATATCAAGCAAGATACATGAAGTATTTAATTAATCGTGGGCTTATTAAAGATGAAGGTCGAAAAGTTTGGGCATTTCTTGGTGATGGAGAAATGGATGAACCTGAATCTTTAGGGGCAATTGGGTTAGCTGCTAGAGAAAAATTAGATAATCTAATATTTGTTGTTAATTGTAATCTTCAAAGATTAGATGGACCAGTAAGAGGTAATGGGAAAATCATTCAAGAATTAGAAGGTAGTTTCAGAGGAGCTGGTTGGAATGTAATAAAAGTAATTTGGGGCTCTTATTGGGACTCTTTGATTGCTAATGATAAAACAGGTCATTTAATTAAGATTATGAATGAAACTGTTGATGGAGAATATCAAGCAATGAAAGCAAGAGATGGCACTTATGTTAGGGAAAAATTTTTTGGAAAGTATATAGAGACAAAAGAATTAGTTTCTAGTTTATCAGATAAAGATATTTGGAGACTAAATAGAGGAGGTCACGACCCACATAAAGTTTATTCTGCATATGACAAGGCATCAAAAAACCAAGGTAGCCCAACAGTTATAATAGCTAAAACTATTAAAGGTTATGGAATGGGTAAAACTGGGGAAAGTGTTAATACATCTCATCAAACAAAAAAATTAGATGTAGATGACTTATTATATTACAGAGATCGTTTTGATGTACCGCTAACAGATACACAAGTGAAGAATGTTGAATATTTCAAACCTAATGAAAAATCTCTAGAAATTAAATATATTAAAGAAAGAAGAATGATGCTTGGAGGTTTCTTGCCGGAAAGAACAACATATTCAAAACCAATTAAAGCTCCTGCAAAAGATATTTTTGATTTTATGAAAATATCAACTGGAGATAAAGAGATGTCCACAACCATGTCATTGGTTAGATTGTTAACAAATTTACTTAGAGATAAAAATGTTGCACCAAGACTGGTCCCTATTATACCAGATGAAGCAAGAACTTTTGGCATGGAAGGTTTTTTTCAAAAGATAGGAATATATGCACATGAAGGACAAAAATATGAACCTGAGGACTCAGCTCAATTAAGTTCTTATAGAGAAGCTAAAAGTGGACAAGTTTTAGAAGAAGGAATTAATGAGGCAGGTGCAATGTCATCATGGATTGCAGCTGCTACAGCTTATACAAATCATGATATTGAAATGATACCTATTTATATTTTTTATTCTATGTTTGGCTTTCAGAGAGTAGGCGATCTTGCTTGGGCTGCAGGAGATAGTCAAGCAAGAGGTTTTTTAATTGGAGCTACAGCAGGAAGAACAACTTTGGCAGGCGAGGGTTTACAACACCAGGATGGACATAGCCATCTAATAGCTTCAACAATACCAAATTGTGTAACATACGATCCTACTTTCCATTACGAACTTGCAGTGATTTTTAGAGAAGGTCTAAGAAGAATGCATGAAAAAAATGAAAATATTTTTTACTATATAACAACTATGAATGAAAATTATACCCATCCTGAAATGCCAAAAGATAGAAATTGTGAAGAAGGTATTCTGAAAGGAATGTACAAAATTAAAGAATTCAATAAATTCAAGAAAACTAAAATTCAACTTTTAGGATCTGGTACAATATTAAGAGAAATGATGGCAGCTGCAGAGATTTTACAAAATGATTACAAAATAGACAGTGAAATTTGGAGTGTTACTAGCTTTAATGAATTAAGAAAAGATGGAATAGAAGTTGAAAGATATAATCTTTTAAACCCAGACAAAGATCAAAGGGTTTCATTTGTGGAACAGTGTTTAGGAAAAACAGAAGGACCAATTATGGCAGCATCGGACTACATGAGGATGAATTCAGATCAAATTAGGCCTTACACAAAAAAGAGTTTTTACTCCCTAGGAACTGATGGGTTTGGAAGAAGTGATACTAGAAAAAATCTTAGAAAATTTTTTGAAGTTGATAAAGAACACCTTGTTACTTATGGATTAAGTGTATTAGCTAAGGAACAATTAATAGCTTCAAAATATGCAAAAGAGGCTATTAAAAGATACAATATTGATGGCAATAAACCAATGCCTACAAAACTATAAAATGCCAAATAAAGAGATAAAAGTTCCAAACATAGGCGAATTCAGAGATGTAGAAGTAATTGAAGTACTAGTATCGAATGGACAATCCATTTCAAAAAATGACCCACTAGTTACAATCGAAAGTGACAAATCAAGTGTTGAAATCCCATCTTCTTTTGATGGAAAGGTTAAATCGATAAATATTAAAGTTGGGGATAAGATTTCAGAAGGTGATACAATATTAATTTTAGAAAAGACTGAAATAACTGAAACAGATTTGCAAGTAAAGCCTAGAATTGAAAAAAACGGACAAAAAATTCAAACTAAAAAAGAAATAATAGTTAACGAGACTATAAAAAAAAATGTTTCAGGAGTCTCAACTGCGAGTCCTAAGGCCCGTAAATTTGCAAGGGAGCTTGGTATAGATATAAATGAAATTAATGGAAGCCAAAGACAGGGAAGAGTTGTAGAAAGTGATATAAAAAATTTTATATCCAATCGAATCAACAAACAAATTGAAGTAAAAAAGGACAGATTAAAGAAAATTAAAAATGAATTTTCTCATTCAGAATTTGGAGAAGTTGAAGTTAAAGATATCCCAAGAGTTAAAAAACTAGCATCGACTTATCTCGTAAATTCCTGGACAACAATACCACATGTAACAAATCATGATGAAGCAGATATAACTGAAATGGATGAGTTCAGAAACTCTCTTACAGATATTTATACAAGAGAAAAAAAAAAAATTACACCTTTAGCATTTATAGTTAAAGCTTTAGTTTCATCTTTAAAAAAATTTCCAAGCTTTAATTCATCAATTGACGATATAGAGAATGGGAAGATTACTATTAAAAAATATTTTCATATTGGTATTGCAGTAGATACACCTCATGGTTTGATGGTACCAAAAATACGAAATGCAGATAATAAAAATATTAGTCGCATAAGTGAAGAATTAAAAGATGTCAGTGAAAAGTGTAGAAATTTAAAAATAGACAAAAAAGAATTTTTTGGTGGGTCAATGACAATTACTAGTCTTGGAGGAATTGGTGGTTCATTCTTTACACCAATAATAAATTTTCCTGAAGTTGCAATTTTAGGTGTTGGAAAATCTCAAAAAAAACAAATCTTAATTAATGGTAAGTTTCAAACAAGAACTATACTTCCGCTATCTTTATCTTATGATCATAGGATAATAGATGGTGCTGAAGCTGCTCGATTTAATAATGATCTTAAGGAAAATCTTGGCAAAAATTTTGCCTACAAATTAGCTATATAAATATTCTTATGACAAAAACAGTTTCATTATTAAGCGCCTTGTTATGTACTTTTATTTGGGGGACCACATTCATAGCTCAAGATACAGGTATGGATGATATTGGCCCTTTTACTTTTAATGCTGTTAGGTTTTTTGTGGGGTTTTTAGCTGTTGTACCACTTGCTTTTATTTTTGAAGGTAAAAAATTTTCAAAATCAATAGAGAAAGATAAAAAAAATTTTTTTAACTTAGCCATTCTTATTGGTATATCATTATTTTTAGGTTCAGCATTACAGCAAGTAGCTTTACTATATACAGATGTTGCAAATGCAGCTTTTTTTACTATTTTTTACGTGCCAATGGTTCCATTCATAATTTTTTTTTTGTATAAAAAGCCTATTCATTGGAGTATCTGGCCATCAGTTTTTCTTTGTGTGATGGGAGGATATTTATTAACTAATTTTTATAGTGCCACAGTAAGAATTGGTGACTCTCTTGTAATAATGGGGGCTTTTTTTTGGAGTACACACATTATCTTTACTGGCAAGATTATAGAAAACTATAATATCCCTCTAACTATTGGTGCAATTCAAACTTTAATAGTTGCATCGTTATCATTAATCATAGGACTAATTTTTGAAGAGTTTATATGGTCAAATATTCTTAAAGAAAAAATTCAAATTTTATATGCAGGAATTTTATCAGGAGGTATAGCTTTTGTTTTACAAATTTATGCTCAAAAAAATATTTCACCTGCTCCATCAGCAATAATTTTTTCTCTTGAAGGAGTTTTTGCTACAATTGCAGCTTGGATTTTGTTAAGCCAAGTACTAGATATAAATAATTTAATTGGTTGTATATTTATTTTATTTGGAGTTTTATTTTCTCAATTAGTGCCAATATTAAAAAAAGGCTAGTTGTAGATTATGGCAAATAAAATTATTGAAAGTATAATTCTATAAATAACAAAAATATTTAGAGAAAATTTATTTATATATTGAAGAAAAAATTTAACAGTAAAATAAGAAAATAAAAAAGATAAAATAATTGCAACAAATACAAGATAGTTAAATTCAAAATTCTGGTTAATAATATCTTTTAATCCTAAGGTACTTGCACCTACCAAAGCAGGTATTGCTAACAAAAAAGAAATTTTACTTGAGTCGAACCTATTAAATCTGAAAATCCTTGCAGCTGTAATTGTGATGCCTGCCCTACTTACCCCTGGTACTAAAGCAAGTGTTTGTAATAACCCAATATACAAGATTATTTTTAAATTTAAGTCAGATGATATTTTTTTATCAAATCTGCTTTTGTCTGCAAAATATAAAATAATTCCAAATATTAAAGTAGTCCAAGCAATTACTTTTATATCTCTTAGTAAGTAAATTAATTCTGTTTTATAAAGAAGGTAGCCAACTAAAGTAAGTGGAATTGAGCCAAAAATTATCAAAGATAAAAGTTTTGTATTATGTTTGAGATTAATTAGTTCTTTTCTAAAAAAAAATACAATTGCTAATAAGGAGCCTAAATGCAAACTTACATCAATCAATAGAGAGCTTGATTTAAACTCATATAGTGTAGAAACAACAACTAAGTGAGCGGAAGAGCTTATAGGTAAAAACTCTGAAACTCCTTGCACGAGGGACAGAATTATAATTTCAATTATATTTGTAAGCATTTTCTTTGGTAACTTAAATAATACTCAAATAAAACAATTCCGTGGCAACATATCAGGTATGCATAATAAAAAAATCGTTGCTGTTAATGACTTTTAGCAAAATTAAGGTCAGAAGTTATGACCTTATTTGACTTTTATTATCAAAAAGGTTGATATATGCTTATTAAAAAAGGGTAAAAAATGTCAAAAAAAATGCTAAAATTTATAAAAATAGGTCAGCAAAACCCACCTAAAAGAGATGTTTCCAATAGAAAAGATGATTTTAATGAAATTTATAATGAATTTATTGAGGAAAAAGCTGGTGAACAAGCAAGTAGATGCTCTCAATGTGGAGTACCATTTTGCCAAGTTCATTGTCCATTAAGTAATAATATTCCTGACTGGTTAAAATTAACAGCAGAAGGAAGATTAAAAGAAGCTTATGAGTTGGCACAAAGTACAAATAATATGCCCGAAGTTTGTGGAAGGATCTGCCCACAAGATAGATTGTGTGAAGGTAATTGTGTTATTGAACAATCTGGACACGGAACGGTTACGATAGGATCGGTTGAAAAATATATAACCGACACTGCCTGGAAAGAGGATTGGGTAAAACCGATTGAAGTTAAGAATGAAAAAAATCAGAGTATAGGTATCATAGGTGCAGGACCAGCAGGTTTAGCTGCAGGGGAACAATTACGTAAGTTGGGTTATCAAATTACAATATATGATCGCTATGATAGATCAGGTGGATTATTAATTTATGGAATTCCAAATTTTAAGTTGGAAAAGTTTGTTGTAGAGAGAAGAACAAAACTGTTGGAACAAAGTGGTATAAGATTTATTAAAAATTTTGAAGTTGGAAAAGATGCTACGTTAGATCAATTAAGAAAAAAACATGATGCAGTTTTAATAGCTACAGGAGTCTATAAAGCTAGGGAGGTTAATTTACCTGGCCAAGATTTAGCAAATATTTTTCCAGCAATGGAATTTTTAACAGCTTCTAATAAAAAAGGATTAGGAGATGAGGTAGAGTCATTTGACAATGGAACTTTGAATGCTGATGGAAAAGATATTGTTGTAATAGGTGGTGGAGATACAGCAATGGATTGTGTTAGAACCTCAGTAAGGCAAAATGCAAAATCAGTAAAATGTTTATATAGAAGAGATAAAGAAAATATGCCAGGATCAGCTCGTGAAGTTGCAAATGCCCAAGAAGAAGGTGTAGAATTTGTTTGGTTGTGTAGTCCTAAAGAGTTTATAGGAAAAAATAAAGTTGAAAGTCTAACTGTAAATAAAATAAAACTAGGTGAACCAGATGACAGTGGAAGAAGGAAGCCAGAAATACAAGAAAATTCAGAATTTAATATTAAAGCAGATATAGTTATAAAAGCATTAGGATTTGATCCTGAAAATTTACCAAAATTATTTAACTCAGATGATTTACAGGTAACAAAGTGGGGAACTTTGAAGGTAAATTTTGATACAATGGAAAGTAACTTACCAGGAGTATTTGCTGCCGGGGATATAGTTAGGGGTGCTTCATTGGTAGTTTGGGCTATTAGAGATGGAAGAGATGTTGCTGAGTCAATTAGGTCATTTTTAGAAAATAAAGAAGCCAAAACAGCAAAAGTAGCATAGTGAAAAAATATTTTAAAAATCGTAAAATGTTAGAAGATAACCACGTTTATTCCAAAAAAATGGAACACGACGCTTGCGGGGTAGGTTTAATAGCTTCTACAGAAGGTAAAAAATCACGAATGGTAGTTGAGCATGGCATTAATGCTTTAAAGGCAGTTTTTCATAGAGGGGCGGTAGATGCAGATGGAAAAACTGGAGATGGTGCAGGGATCCATTTAGAAATACCTTCTGATTTTTTTGCAGAAAAAATTGAACTTACTGGCCACAAGCACGATGGTTCAGAAATTTGTGTGGGAATGATTTTTTTACCAAGAAATAATTATGAGGCACAAGAAAATGCTAAAACTCTAGTTGAAAGTGAACTCACTAAAAGTAATTTTAGTATATATGGATGGAGGCAAGTTCCAGTAAATACAAAAGTTTTAGGGGAAAAAGCAAATTTTACAAGACCTGAAATCACCCAAGTACTTTTTAAAATTAATAATAAAAATTTAACACCAAAAGAACTTGAATGTAAACTCTATGAGTCGAGAAGAAAAATAGAAAAAAAAGCTATAAAAAATGCAATTGAAGGATTTTATATTTGCTCACTTAGCTCTAAATCAATTATTTATAAAGGTATGTTTTTGGCTGAGTCAATTGCAGAATTTTATATAGATTTAAAAGATGAAAGATTTATATCCAGATATGCAATATTCCATCAAAGATTTTCTACAAATACAGCTCCGAGTTGGGATCTTGCTCAACCCTTTAGGGCAATAGCACATAATGGAGAGATAAATACTTTAAAAGGTAATTATAATTGGATGAAAGTTCATGAACAAGAAATGGAAAGTCCACTTTTTGAAAATATGGAAAATTTAAGACCAGTTATTCCAGCAGGATCATCTGACTCCGCAGCGCTTGATAGTGTTTTTGAGTTATTGAATATTTCTGGCCAACCAGCACCTCTAGCTAAACTAATGTTAATCCCTGATGCTTGGTCTAAAAAAAGTAAGACACTTTCCAAAGATCATCGGCAATTATTTAATTTTTTGAATAGTAAAATGGAACCTTGGGATGGACCAGCAGCAATTGCTGGTACTGATAATGAATGGGTAATAGCTGCTACGGATAGAAATGGACTTCGTCCAATGAGGTACACAATCACTAAAGATAAAATTCTATGTGCTGGATCTGAAACTGGAATGGTAGAATTAGATGAAAAAAAAATAATCACCAAAGGAAGATTAGGACCTGGAGAAATTATTGGAGTTAGAATTGAAAAAGGCAAAGTATTTACTAATAGTCAAATTAAAGACTTTTTAGCAAAAGAATACAAACATTTTAATAATCAAATTATTGAGTTAGATAATAAGCTAATTATTAAAAATGAAAAACCAACTTTTTTAGGAGATGAGTTAAGAAAAAGACAGCATTCGTTTGGATACAGTTTAGAGGATTTAGAGCTTATCCTTCACCCAATGGCAGAAGACGCCAAAGAAGCAATTGGTTCAATGGGTGATGATACACCTCTTGCTGTTTTATCAGATAAATATAGACCTCTTTACCATTTTTTTAGACAAAATTTTAGTCAAGTAACCAACCCTCCCATTGACTCATTAAGAGAAAATAAAGTCATGAGTTTAAAAACAAGATTTGGAAATCTTGGAAATATTTTAGATTTTACAAATTTAACTCAAGAAAATACATATGTTTTAAATAGTCCCATCTTATCAAACTCACAACTAGAAAAATTTCTAATTTTTTTTGAAAAAAATTCAATCATAATTGATTGTACTTTTGATAAAAGTGATAGCCTAGAAAAAGCAATAAAAGTAATTCAACAAGCAACAGAAATTGCAGTAAGAGAAGGATTCACTCAAATAATTTTAAGTGATAAAAATGTTTCAAAACAAAGGTTAGCAATACCAATGCTTTTAAGTGTTGGTGCAGTAAACACCCATCTTATAAAAAACAAATTAAGGGGATATGCATCTATAAATGCTCAAACAGGTGAAGCATTAGACACACATTCATTCGCAACTCTTATTGGAGTTGGTGCAACGACAGTAAATCCTTATTTAGCATTAGATAGTTTATACCAAAGATTTGAAAAAAAACTATTTGGTAAGTTTGGTTACGATGAGTGTATAGAAAGATTTATTCAATCAGTTAATTATGGTTTATTAAAAATAATGTCTAAAATGGGAATATCAGTTTTAAGTTCATATCGTGGTGGATGTAATTTTGAAACTGTTGGTTTGAGTAGAACAGTTGCCTCTGAATACTTTCCTGGAGTTTTATCTAAGATTTCTGGAATAGGATTAAGTGGAATAGAAAATAAATTGAGAACTATTCATAAAAAAGCATTTGAAGATAACAACTCAGTGTTACCTATTGGAGGACTATATAGATATAGAAAAAATGGTGAAACTCATCAATATCAGGGCAAATTAATGCATTTATTACAAAGTTCAGTTGGCTCAAATTCTTTCGAAGGATACAAAAAATATGTAAATGGTATTTATAATCTTCCACCAATACATTTAAGAGATCTTATCGGATTTAGAGAAAGAAATTTAAATCCATCAATAGAAATTATAGAAGTAGAACCAATTGAAAATATTTTAAAAAGATTTGGTAGTGGAAGCATGTCCCATGGTGCACTATCAAAAGAAGCCCATGAAACACTAGCAATAGGAATGAATCGAATTAAGGGTGCGTCTTGTAGTGGTGAAGGTGGTGAGGATGAAAAAAGATTTAATAAAATGGATAATGGAGATAGTTCAAATTCTAGAGTCAAACAGATTGCATCAGCAAGATTTGGTGTAACAATAAACTATTTAAATAACTGTAATGAAATTGAAATTAAAATTGCACAAGGCGCAAAACCTGGAGAAGGTGGTCAGTTACCAGGATTTAAAGTTACCGAAGAGATTGCAAAATTAAGACATTCTACGCCAGGAGTGACATTAATATCTCCACCACCACATCATGATATATATTCTATCGAAGATCTAGCACAGCTAATATATGATCTTAAACAAATAAATCCAAAAGCTAGAGTAGGGGTAAAATTAGTTGCATCTTCAGGAATTGGAACGATTGCAGCTGGAGTAGCAAAAGCTAAAGCAGATATAATTTTAATATCTGGTCACAATGGTGGTACAGGAGCCACTCCACAAACAAGTGTTAAATATGTTGGTATTCCTTGGGAAATGGGTTTAACAGAAGCAAATCAAGTTTTAACATTAAATAATTTAAGACATACAGTTACATTAAGAACTGATGGTGGAATTAAAACTGGAAGAGATGTTGTTATAGCCGCAATGATGGGAGCTGAAGAATATGGTGTAGCAACTACAGCATTAGTAGCAATGGGGTGCATAATGGTAAGACAGTGTCATTCTAATACTTGTCCAGTAGGAGTTTGCACTCAAGATGAAGAACTAAGAAAAAAATTTAGTGGGACTCCAGAAAAGGTAGTTAATTTATTTACATTTATTGCCCAGGAAGTACGAGAAATTTTGGCTGAGATTGGTTTTAAATCTCTCAATGATATAATTGGAAGAACCGACCTATTAAGACAAGTAAGCAAAGCTTCACCAAGTTTGGATGATTTGGACTTAAACCCACTTTTTGTTCAGGCAGATCCTGGAGAAAATTTAAGATATTGTGAAAAACAAAAAATCAATTCAGTTCCTGATACTTTAGATCAAGAAATAATACCTGAAATTGAAAATCAGATTGGTAAAATAAAAATAATTGAAAAAGAATATAATATTAAAAATACTCATAGAACTGTTGGGACAAGAATATCTCATCATCTTTATAAAAAATATGGAAATAATAAATTAGAAAATGATTTTTTAACACTTAAATTCAAGGGGTCTGCGGGACAATCTTTTGGAGCATTTGGTACAAAAGGTTTAAAACTTATTTTAAAGGGTGATGCAAATGACTATGTTGGTAAGGGTCTATCTGGAGCTACATTGTCTATTAAACTCTCTGAGGAAAGTAATTTAACTTCTAATGATAATACAATAATTGGTAATACAGTATTATATGGAGCAACATCGGGAAAACTTTTTGCAGCAGGTCAAGCAGGTGAGAGATTTGCAGTAAGAAACTCAGGAGCAATATCAGTTATTGAAGGCTGTGATTCTAATGCATGTGAATATATGACAGGTGGCACTGTAGTGATTCTTGGAAATGTAGGAGATAATTTTGGCGCAGGCATGACAGGAGGAATGGCGTTTATTTATGATATTAACAGTGATTTTGAAAAAAAGGTTAATCCAGAAACCATAATATGGCAGACACCAGAAACTAGCTACTGGATAAATCATTTAAAAAATCTAGTCGAAGAGCACTTTAAAGAAACAAACTCTAATTTATCTAAAAAAATAATAAGAAATTTTGATAAAGAGATATCTAATTTTATCCAAGTTTGCCCTAAAGAAATGATTGATAAAATCAAAAACCCTATAAGCTTAAAGTCAATTATAAAAGAAGTTAGTTAAAGTGAAAGATATTAACATTTTTTGTTTTGGATTTGGTCAAGTGGCTAAAAATTTTTTAAACAAAATTAATTCCGAAGGTTATAAAATTAATTTGTCTGCAACATCTAGAAGCAAAACATCTAAAAAAATTTTTAATGGAATAAGTTATCAAAATTATTTATTTGATAATGAAAACTATGACAAAGATCTTCTATTACGATTAACAGAAGTAGAACATATTTTAGTTTCAATTCCACCAAAAGAGGGAAAAGATTTAGTCATAAAAAATTTTTCAAAATTCATAAAAAGTCCAAAAGTAAAATGGATAACTTATTTATCTGCTACTAGTGTTTATGGAGACCACAAAGGAGAGTGGGTAGATGAAAATAGTGAAACAAAACCAAAAACAAATAATGGGATTTCAAGATTAAATGCTGAAAATTCTTGGCTTGCATTAAGCACAAATAGTAATTTACCAGTTCAAATATTTAGGTTGTCTGGAATTTATTCTAATGAAAGCAATATATTGATGCGACTTAAGTTAGGAGAAGTTAAATTGGTGAATAAAAAAAATCATTACTTTTCAAGAATTCACGTTCAAGATATTTCAAATATATTATTTAAATCATTATCCAACTTTAAATCTAGAGAAATATATAATTTATCTGATGATAAACCATCATCAGCAGAGGAAGTAACATTGTATGGAGCAAAAATATTAAATATAAAAGACCTTAAGAAAATTGAAGTTGATGAAATCGATAGTGAAATGTTAAAAAATTTCTATAGAGATTCAAAAAAAGTCAGCAATAAAAAAATTAAAAAAAATTTCGATTATAGTTTTAAATTTCCCACTTATATGGAGGGACTAAATTATATTAGAGACAATTTTATTTAATTCTATAATTATTTTTTTAAGACCATGCTTACTGGAAAGGCTATGGTCACCACCTTTAATCGTTATCATTTTTTTTTTAGCTTTATCAAATATTTCTAAAATTTTTTTTGAATAAATTTGAGGCACAACCTCATCTTTGCTTCCATGAATCATGGTTACAAAAATTTTTGTTGAAATTTTTTTTTGTAAAACTTTATTTTTTCTACCATCTTTAATTAATTGATAGGATATTGGGTATTCATAATTGCCATGTTTTAAATTATATATGCCTTTTTTTTTAGTTTCAGTCTTCATTGGTTCCGTAAATTTTTTCCACATTAAATTTTCTAAAAATTCTGGTGCAGAGCCAACACCTAAAAATCCATTTATTTGTTTTTTAAAATATTTAAACTGATTAAGAGCTAGCCAAGAACCCATACTTGATCCAACTAAAATAAAGTTATTTTTTTTTATAATTTTTTTAATAGTAATTTTAACTTCTTCAGTCCATTTACTGATATTTCCCTTAGTGAATTTTCCAGTTGATTTGCCATGGCCCGAATACTCAAGAGCAAGAAAACCTAATCCATTTTTTTTTGCAAATTTGTAGATCTCGCTTGGTTTTTTTCCTTCGATATCTGACATAAATCCGTGAAGAAAAACCACATATAGATTGTTATGAGAGTGATTAACTAGGTATCTGATTTTCTTATGATTTGATATTTTTAAGTGTTTAAATTTCCTCATAAAAGTTTATTAAATTAATTCTTAATATATAATGCTATCAAATGTCATCAAAATTAAAAGTTTTACAGGTAATTCCAAAATTGGGTTTTGGTGGTGCAGAGACTGGCTGTTATGATCTTGCTCATTATTTACCAGAAAATAATTGTGAATCATTTCTTATTACCAGCGGGGGTGAATTAACAAAGTTTATTGATAAAAAAAAAGTTAAATTCATAAAGCTTCCCGTTCATAGCAAAAATCCTCTTTTAATTTTAATAAATTCTATAGTTCTAATTTTAATTATTTTATTTTTCAATATTTCAATAGTTCATGCTAGAAGTCGTGCACCGGCTTGGTCTTGTTATCTAGCAACAAAGTTAACAGGAAAAAAATTTGTTACTACTTTTCATGGCACTTATAATTTTAATAATTCAATTAAAAAATTTTATAACTCAGTTATGGCTAGATCTGATCTAGTTATTGCTGGATCAAATTTTATTTTTTCACATATTAATTCTAACTATTCTAAATATTTAAATGTTAAAAAAAAATTTTTAGTTATTTTTAGAGGAATAAATGTTGATTACTTTGATCCATCAACAACACTTCAAACTGATGAAGATAAATTACTCTCTGACTGGAAATTAACAAAAGAAAAAAAAATTATTTTAATGCCAGGAAGATTAACAGCATGGAAAGGGCAAGAATTATTTATTGAAGCTCTTAGTCTTGTCAATAAAGAGCTAGGTTATGAAGCTTTCAATGCTATTATTTTAGGTAGTGACCAAGGCAGAGATATATATAAAAAAAAATTAAAAAGGTTAGTAGAGCAACACAGGTTAACTTCTCAATTGAAATTTATAGATCATTGCAAAAAAATGCCTACAGCTTATAAAATTTCAGACATAATAGTCTCAGCTTCAGTAGAGGCAGAGGCTTTTGGAAGAGTTTCAGTTGAAGCACAATCAATGGAAAAACCAATAATTGCCAGTAATATTGGAGGCTCCAATGAAACTGTAGAGAATAACAAAACTGGCTTCTTATTTGAAGCAGGTAATGCCGTTTCTTTAAGTAAAAAAATAATAGAGGTTTTAAATTTAGATGAATCTACATTGAAATCTTTAACTATAGAGGGTAGAAAAAATATTATTAAAAAATTTAATGTTGAAAAAATGTGTTTTTCTACATATTCAGAGTATAAAAAATTATTAAACTAAATGCCATTAATTACATTACCAGACGGAAAAACTATTGAATTTCCAAATAAAGTAACTGGATTGCAGGTCGCAGATAAAATTAGTAAATCTTTATCAAAACAAGCAACCATCATTAGTGTGGATAATGAACTTAAAGATTTAAGTTTTGTCATTGATAAAGACTGTTCGATAAAAGTTTTTACTTCCAAAGATATAGAGGGTTTAGAAACAATACGTCATGATACAGCTCATATAACTGCTATGGCAGTTCAAGAACTTTTTCCAGGCACCCAAGTCACTATTGGCCCAATAATAGAAAATGGTTTTTATTATGACTTTTCTAGAAAAGAACCTTTTACAGAAGAAGATTTGAATAAAATTGAAAATAAAATGAAAGAAATTGTTGATAGGGACGTTCCAACCACAAGAGAAATTTGGAACAGAGATAAAGCAATATCGCATTTTAGAGATAAAGGAGAAATATATAAAGCTGAAATTATTGAAAGTATTCCTAAAGGAGAGGATGTTTCCATATACTTTCATGGAGAATGGCATGATTTATGCAGGGGGCCACATCTATCTTCAACGGGAAAAATTGGCAAGTATTTTAAATTAACAAAAGTATCAGGAGCGTACTGGAGAGGAGATTCAAATAATGAAATGTTACAAAGGATTTATGGAACTAGCTGGGCTTCTCAAAAAGATTTAGATGAATATTTGAAAAGGATAGAAGAGGCAGAAAAAAGAGACCATAGAAAACTTGGAAGAGAAATGGATTTATTTCATTTTAGAGAAGAAAGTCCAGGCTCAGTTTTTTGGCATGAAAAAGGATGGAAACTATTTCAAAAATTAATTTCCTATATGAGAAATAGACAAGATCAAGCAGGATATAAAGAGGTAAATACTCCTGAAGTTTTAGATAGAGCGCTTTGGGAAAAGTCAGGGCATTGGGAAAAATATGGAGAACACATGTATACTTCTGAAACACCTGATGAAAAAATATTTGCAATTAAACCAATGAATTGTCCAGGACATGTTCAGGTTTTTAACCAAGGTTTAAAAAGTTATAGAGATCTTCCTTTGAGAATTTCAGAGTTTGGAAAAGTACACAGATATGAACCTTCGGGAGCTTTACATGGGCTTTTAAGAGTTAGAGCTTTTACTCAAGATGATGCCCATATTTTTTGTACTGAAGATCAAATTACAGAAGAGTGTTTAATAGTTACAAATCTGATCTTAGATATTTACAAAGATCTTGGTTTTGAAGATGTAATATTAAAATATTCTGACAGGCCAGATTTAAGGGTAGGTGATGATAAGGTTTGGGATAAAGCAGAGAAAGCTTTATTGGATGCTGTTAAAGCATCTAAGTTAAAATATACAATTAATAAAGGTGAAGGTGCATTTTATGGTCCAAAAATTGAATTTGTTTTAAGAGATGCAATTGGAAGGGATTGGCAATGTGGAACTTTACAAGTAGATCTTAATTTGCCTGGAAGGTTGGATGCATCTTTTGTAGATAAAGATGGCACTAAAAAAGTCCCTGTAATGCTTCATAGAGCATTGTTTGGTTCTCTAGAAAGATTTATAGGCATACTAATAGAAAACTATTCAGGAAAATTTCCATTTTGGATTGCTCCATTACAGACAGTTGTAATTCCAATTTCTGAAGAGTTTGATGAATATGCAAAAGAGGTTAACAAAAAAATTAAAGATGCAGGTATTACTTCGGAGGTAGATTTAAAAAATCATAATTTAAATTATAAAATAAGAGAACATTCTTTATCAAAAATACCTCTTTTACTGATTTGTGGTAAAAAAGAAGTTGACACTAACTCAGTAACGATTAGAAAGTTGGATACTAACAAACAAGAAAATATGGAATTAAAATTATTTTTAAAAACTTTCTCTGCTTTAAATAAAGCAAACTCAAACTAAGTGGCAGATTTTAAACAAAATTATTTTCAAAGAAGAACTAAGGATAGAGGACCTAAATCAAATAATAGAATATCGTCACCCGAAGTACAAGTTATAGGAAGTGATGGTGAAAATTTAGGTATCTTGAACACTAATGAAGCTATATCAATGGCTAAGCAGCAAGGTTTAGACTTAATTGAAATATCACCTAATGCTAAGCCACCAGTCTGTAAAATTATTGATATGGGAAAATTTAAGTATGATGCTCAAAAAAAAGCTAATGTTGCAAAAAAGAAACAAAAAATAGTAGCGCTTAAAGAAATTAAAATGAGACCAGTCACAGAGACTCATGACTATGACTTTAAAGTTAAAAATGCTAAAAAATTTATAGGTAAGGGTGATAAGGTAAAATTTACAATAAGATTTAAAGGTAGAGAGCTACAGCATTCTCACTTAGGTAGAGAATTAATGGATAAAATAAAAGTTGATATGCAAGATATTGGTAAAGTAGAATTACACCCAAAGTTTGATGGTAAGCAAATGATTATGGTTATCCAGCCTTTATAAGGTTTAATAGAGGTTGTAAATTCGCTACAATATTTGTATAAGTCCGCAGAATTATGCCAAAATTAAAAACAAAAAGTTCAGCAAAAAAAAGATTTAAAATATCAGCAACTGGTAAAGTTATGATGGCTCAGGCTGGAAAAAGACACGGCATGATCAAAAGGACAAATTCACAAATTAGAAAACTAAGGGGCACAACTACCATGTCAAAACAGGATGGCAAAATAGTGAAATCATATATGCCTTACAGTTTAAGAGGATAAAATGGCAAGAGTAAAAAGAGGTGTAACAAGTCACGCTAAACATAAAAAAGTTTTAAAAGCTGTGAAAGGTCAATGGGGCAGAAGAAAAAATACAATAAGAGTTGCAAAACAAGCTATGGAAAAAGCTATGCAATATGCTTACAGAGATCGTAGAACAAAAAAAAGAGAATTTAAATCCCTTTGGATACAAAGAATTAATGCTGGCGTTAGATCTGAAGGATTAACTTATTCAAAATTTATCAATGGTTTATCAAAATGTGGAATTAAACTAGATAGAAAAATACTAGCCGAGATAGCATACGATAGTCCAGAAGCCTTTAAAACAATAGTACAAAAAGCTCAATCCGCATTAAATTAATCTTCACTATTGTTTTTCTTCTGTGAAGAAATAATCTGTAGATATGTCTGATATTAAAAAAATAAAAGATGAATTCCTTTTAAAACTAAAAGAAAATTTAGATCTCAGTCAAATAAATGAAATTAAAAGTGATCTATTTGGCAAAAATGGACTAGTTTCATCTCAGTTTAAAAATATAAGCTCTGTTGCAGAAAGCGAAAGAAAAATTTTCGCAGCTGATTTAAATACAGTAAAGGACGATCTTCAAAATTTAATACTAAAAAAAATTCAAGAAATTGAAACAAATGAAATAAATCAAAAATTAGAAAAAGAAAAAGTTGATATAACATTACCTGAAAGGTCTTTTGTTCGAGGAAAGATCCATCCTGTTTCACAAGTAATTGATGAAATATCATCCATATTTTCTGAAGTTGGTTTTAGCGTAGAAGAGGGACCAGATATAGAAAATGAGTATAACAATTTTACAGCATTAAATACACCAGATAACCATCCAGCCCGAGACATGCATGATACTTTTTATTTAGATAGTAAAAAAGAGTTACTTTTAAGAACACATACTTCACCAGTCCAAATTAGAACCATGACTAAAGAAAAACCTCCTTTCAAGATTATTGCCCCCGGCAGAACTTATAGATCTGACAGTGATCAAACACATGCACCAATGTTTCATCAAGTAGAAGGGTTGCATATTGATAAAAACATTAATATGGGACATTTAAAAGGTTGTTTAAACTATTTTATTAAAGAATTTTTTGAGGTCGATAAGATAAAAATGAGATTTAGACCAAGTCATTTCCCATTCACAGAACCTTCAGCTGAGGTTGATATTGGATATGAAATAAAGGATGGAAAAATAGTAATTGGAGAAGGTGATAAATGGTTAGAGATTTTGGGATGTGGAATGGTACACCCAAATGTCCTAAAAAATGTGAAAATAGATCCTAAAAAATACCAAGGCTATGCTTTTGGTATTGGGATAGATAGATTGGCTATGCTCAAATATGGAATTAATGACCTGAGAGCATTTTTTGATTGTGATTATAGATGGCTAAATCATTTTGGTTTTGATCCATTAGATGTGCCAACGAATTATAGAGGATTGAGTAGATGAAAATAACTACTAATTGGCTTAAAGATCATCTTGATACCAAGTTTAATGAAAATCAAATTATTGATAAATTAACTGATATTGGGCTTGAGGTAGAGAATGTCGAAGCTCAATCTAGTGATCTAGATAGTTTTTTAATTGCTAAAATATTAAAAACAGAGAAACACCCAGACGCAGATAGATTAAAAATTTGTGATGTTGATATTGGAAAAAAGAAATTAGTTAAAGTAGTTTGTGGTGCACCAAATGCAAAAGAGGGATTAATAACGATATATGCTTCACCTGGAGCAGTTATTCCAAAAGGTGAAATGAAACTGGCTGTTAGTAAAATTAGAGGTGTAACTTCATTTGGAATGCTATGTTCAGAGTCAGAATTAAATTTATCTGATAAAAGTGATGGTATTACTGAGCTTTCTAATACAAAATTTAGCAATAAAATTGGCAAGAATTATTTTCCAAAAAGTAGTTTAAAAGTAATTGATATCTCAATCACACCAAATAGAGCAGATTGCTTAGGTGTTAAAGGTATTGCAAGAGATTTAGCTGCGGCAGGTTCTGGTAAACTAAGAAATATAAAAAAAGAAAAATTAATTCAAAAAAATGACCAAAAAATTAATATTAAAATTGCAAAAGAAAAAAATCAAGGATGCAATATATTTGGAAGCTGTTTAGTTACTGGAGTAAAAAATACAGAAAGTCCTAAATGGTTAAAGGATAAAATTATTTCATTAGGTCAGAAACCAATTTCAGCTATAGTTGATGTTACTAATTATGTAATGTTTGATTTAAATAGACCACTACATGCTTATGATGCAGATAAAATTGATAAAAGAATTATAGTTAGAAATTCAAAAAAGGGAGAAAAGTTTACAGCTCTAGACAATAAAGACTATACTCTCGATACTGACATGTGCGTAATTTCTGATAATTCAGGAATATTAGGTCTTGGGGGGATAATTGGAGGTACTAGATCTGGAACTGAGTTAGAAACTAAAAATGTGTTAATTGAAGCGGCTTATTTTAATCCAAGATCGATTAGAAAAACCTCAAAAATTTTAAATATAGAAACAGATGCTAAATTTAGATTTGAAAGAGGCATAGATCCTTTGTCAATAGAACAAGGTCTTCAAAGAGCAGCTGAGTTAATCAAAAAAATTTGTGGTGGAGAGGTTAGTAAATTTGATATTCAAAAAATTGAAAATATTAAAAAAAAAATAGTAAAATTTGAAACATCTTCATTTGAAAAAATAACAGGCTTTAATATTCAACAAAAAGAAATGATTAAAATCTTAGATAACTTAGGATTTGAAATCAAAAAAGATAAAAAATCACTAATTTTAAAGGTACCCTCTTGGAGACCTGATATTGAACAAGAAATAGATATTATAGAGGAGTTGGTGAGAATACATGGGTATGACAAAATTAAAATTATAGAACCAGAAAAAAATAGAAAAAAAATTACATTAAATAACAAGCAAAGGTTATTTCATTTTCTTCAAAGGTCAATGGCATCTAAGGGTTTTTTAGAGACCATAACCTGGTCATTTACTGACTCTAAAGTTAATAAGTTATTTTTAGAAAATAATAAACAAATTAATATTGTAAATCCTATTAGTTCAGATTTGGATGTTTTAAGAAACTCTATTTTTTCTAATTTAATTATTTATTTAAAAAAAAACTTAGATAGAGGCTTTAAAGACATTTCATTATTTGAGATTGGACCAATATTTTTAGGATCACAACCTGGTCAACAAGAAACAGTAGTTTGTGGTCTACGAGCTGGCAAAATTTCTAGATTGAATTGGTTAGAAAAAGAAAGATTAGTGGATGTTTTTGACGTTAAGCAAGATGTTATAAAAAGTTTAGTAGAAGCAGGGTATAATCAAAACAAATTATATATAGATGATAAAATTCCTAGCTATTATCATCCAGGTAAAGCGGGAAGAATCTTTCTCAATAAAGATAAAGAAAAAGTTGTTGCTTATTTTGGTGAAATTCACCCAAATATTATAAAAAAAATAGACATAAAGACAGAGTCCTTAGCTGGTTTTGAAATATTTTTAGATAAAATAAAACAATCAAAAAAAACATTAAATGATCAAAAAACAAAATATAAATATTCTGATTATCAAAAATCAGAAAGAGATTTTGCATTTGTTTTGAATAAAAATTTTCAAGTACAAGAATTAGTAGAAATCATTTCTAAAGTAGATCAAAATTTAATTAGAGCAGTAAAAGTATTTGATGTATATGAAGGAGATAACATACCTGAAGGAAAAAAATCAATTGCTTTAAATGTTACGATTCAATCTTCAGAAAAAACGTTAAAAGATCAAGATTTAGACAGAATCAATCAACTTATAATTTCTACAGTAGAACAAAAGACTGGTGCAAAAATAAGATCTTAAATATGAGCACTATTGATAATATTAGAAACTTTGCCATTATTGCACATATAGATCATGGAAAATCTACTATTGCGGATAGAATTATTCATAGTTGTGGCGGACTTACTGAGAGAGAAATGAAAGCGCAAGTCCTAGATTCTATGGATATTGAAAGAGAAAGAGGAATTACAATTAAAGCTCAAACAGTTAAACTTAATTATAGAGCTAGAGATGGAAAGGATTATATTTTAAATATAATAGATACTCCTGGCCACGTAGATTTTAGTTATGAGGTAAGTAGATCTCTCTATGCGTGTGAGGGATCTATTCTCATTGTAGATAGCACTCAAGGTGTAGAGGCGCAGACTTTAGCAAATGTTTACCAAGCACTAGATATTAATCACGAGATAGTTCCAGTACTTAATAAAATTGATTTACCTGCATCTGATTTAGATAAAACCAAAAAACAAATAGAGGATGTAATCGGTATAGATACTGCAAATGCAATACCTTGTTCAGGAAAAACAGGTGAGGGCATAGAGAATATTTTAGAACAAATTATAAAATCGTTACCAGGTCCTGAAGGTAAAAAAGAAGAGATTTTGAAATGTTTATTAGTAGATAGTTGGTATGATACTTATTTAGGAGTAGTTATTTTAGTTAGGGTTATAAATGGAAAAATTTCCAAAAATATGAAAATAAAAATGATGTCAACTAATCAAGAATATATCATTGAAAAAGTTGGTGTGTTTACTCCTAAAGCAATGGATATTAAAGAGTTAAACGCAGGGGAGATTGGCTTTATAACAACGGGTATAAAAGTGCTATCTGAAACAAAAGTTGGTGATACTATTTGTGATGCAAGTAAACCTCTCAAAGAAGCATTACCAGGCTTTAAACCAAGTAAACCAGTTGTTTTTTGTGGTTTATTTCCAGTAGATAGTTCTGAATATCAAAAATTGAAAGATGGTCTTGGTAAATTGCAATTAAATGATGCAAGTTTTTCTTATGAAGCAGAATCTTCTTCTGCTCTCGGTTTGGGGTTTAGATGTGGGTTTTTAGGATTACTTCATCTAGAAATAATTACAGAAAGATTAGAGAGAGAATTTGATATAAATTTATTAACAACAACACCTGGAGTTGTGTATAAAGTTCATTTAAATAAAGGTGATGAAATAGAGCTACAAAACCCGTCGAGTCTACCAGAGCCTACTTTAATAAAATTTATTGAAGAACCTTGGATTAAAGCAACCATAATTACTCCTGATCAATACCTTGGTGCAATCATAAAGGTATGCCAAGACAAAAGAGGAGTACAAACCAATTTAAGTTATTCAGGTAATAGAGCAGTTTTAAATTATGAAATACCGTTGAATGAAGTGGTTTTTGATTTTAATGATAGATTAAAATCTATGACTAGTGGATATGCAAGTTTTGATTATGAAATTATAGGACATAGAGAAGGTGAGCTTGTAAAACTAGGAATTTTAGTAAATGCAGAACCAGTTGATGCATTATCAATGATGGTTCATAAAGATTTTGCACAGACTGTCGGAAGAGAAGTTTGTGAAAAGTTAAAAGACTTAATCCCAAGACACAACTTTATGATACCTGTTCAAGCTGCTATTGGTGGAAAAATTATAGCTCGTGAAACTATTAAAGGATTTAAAAAAGATGTTTTAACTAAAATTCATGGTGGTGGAGCAAGAGATAGAAAACGAAAATTGTTAGATAAACAGAAAAAAGGAAAAGCCAGAGGTAAACAGTTTGGTAAAGTTGAAATCCCACAAGAAGCATTTATTGGTGTCTTAAAAATTAATAAAGAATAGATGAAATATAAAATATATGATTGTTTTTTATATAACGATGAGGAATTAATATTAAATATTAGACTTAATATTCTTAATAAGTTTGTAAAAAAATTTATTATAATTGAATCTAAATTTGATCACCAAGGTAATAAAAAAAAGCTTAGTTTTGATATAAAGAAATTTTTAAGGTTTAAAAAAAAAATAATTTATTTAGTAATAGAAGAATTTCCAAAAAGTTTTTCCAATTGGAAGAGAGAAAATTTTCAAAGGAACTTTATAGCCAATGCATTAACCAAAGTAAATAAGGAAGATTATGTAATGATTTCTGATGTTGATGAAATACCAAATTTATCAAATATTCAAAGCATAGCAAATCATAAGTATACCGTTTTTGAACAAAAAATGTTTTATTATAAAATCAATTTGCTAAACAAAACTTACCCAATCTGGTTTGGGAGTCGAATTTGTAAAAAAAAAGATTTAAAATCACCACAATGGCTTAGAGATCAAAAAATAAAAAAATATCCGTTTTGGAGGTTTTATAAAATAAGGTGGAATGTAATTAGAGAGGGAGGATGGCATTTTTC
>JAOHCJ010000039.1 GCA_028095445.1 Candidatus Pelagibacter sp. | reverse complement strand
TAATATTTCAGGACAACCAATAGGACTAGGTGGCAGGATAATTCAAGAAAACAACTATTTAGCAAAATATATTAATTCTCCAGAAACACCTTTTTTTAAAAAAGGTTCAAATTTATATAATTTAGATTTGGCTAGAAAACTATCTAATAAAATTGATCACGTATACCTTGTTGAAGGATATATGGATGTTGTAGGTTTAAGTAAAAATGGAATTGAAAATGTTGTTGCAAATTTAGGAACTTCACTAACAGATAGACAAATATTGATTTTAAATCAGTTCTTTGAGGATATAATTATTTGTTTTGATGGTGATGAAAGTGGATACAAAGCTGCATTAAGAGCAGCAGAAAATTCGATTAAAGAACTTCAACCAGAAAAACAGATTTCATTTCTTTTTTTACCAGATGGAGAAGATCCGGATAGTTACACTAACAAAAATGGTAAAGTAAACTTTATTGATTTTACTAAACAGTCTAAAATTTCAATACACCAATTTATATTTAACCATTATAAGCAACAGACTAAAAATAATCCTTCATCCATGGCAATCTTTGAAAAAAAATTAAGATCAATTGCATCAACTATCAAAGATAATTTTATTAAAAAATATGTGTTAGAGTTTTTTTTAGAAAAAATCTCATCATTAACACCTCATAGCAATATAGGTAAAAAACAATTCTATACCAAAAATATTAAATCATTACAGACTACGCAAAAATATTTTAATGAAAGTAAATCACTAAGTGGAGTTGAGCTCAAAGAATTTTCTTTGTTATATCTAATAATGAATAACTTAGATTTGTTCGGGGAAAATCTTCATTTAATTGAAAATATAAAATTATTTAGTAAAGAAAATAAATTGGTTTATGAAAGTATTTTATTAAAATTAAAAAATAGTGAAAGTTTTACACTACAAGATCTTTCAATTGACTCTCAATTGATTGATAAAATTTTTAAGTTTGCATCAATAAAACATATTTTAAATAACAACCTGAATAATCAAGATAAAGTATTTGAGCTATTAGAAGAAATATCTAGAGATCTTAAAAATTACGATTTGGAGTTTAGAATTGAGGAGCTCGAATCGCAATTTTCACAAGATTTAAGTGAATCCACTTTTAATGAAATAAGAGAGCTCAAAAAACAAAAAAATATCAATTAAAACTTAAAAAAAATACATGGATTTTTCTAGAATTGGGCTTATATAAGTCTTCTCAAATATACTATTGTGGAAAGAATAATTACTAAATCATTTGCTAGACTTATGGGTCGTGGAACCCATAGGGGATTTATAACTTTTGATGAACTAAACAAATCTTTAGGTAAAAGAAATCTTTCAAATGAAAATCTTGAACGGGCCTTTATTCATATTTTAGATGAGTGTGTTGTATTAGTAGAAAAAAAATCAGATTTTAAAATTTTAAAAAAAAAAGATAGCTCTTCAAAAGAAGAAGGCAAAACTATTGAAAAAAGTGACGACCCAATAAGAATGTATTTAAGAGAAATGGGAGGAGTTGAACTTTTATCTCGTGAAGGTGAAATTGCTATAGCAAAAAGAATAGAAGCAGGAAAAGATGTAATGTTGGTTGCTTTATCTCAAAGTCCAATGACTGCACAGCAATTTTTTGAATGGGATGAAAAACTTCAAAAAGATGAAATTTTAGTAAGAGAAATTATAGATATAGATACTAACTATATGGAAGATGAAAATACAGGTCCAAGTGCTAAACAAAGAAATTCTGGAGAAGTAGATAAAAATGAAGAGGGGTCAAGTGGTGATGACTCTGAAGATGAATTTAATCCGACTCTTGCAGCAATGGAAACTGAAATAAAACCTAAAGTTTTAAAAACAGTTAATACCTTAACCAAAGAATATGGAAAGTTAATTAAGTATCAAAAAGAAAAACTTGATTGCGTTTTAAACTCAACACCTTTTTCAAGTGCAAAAGAAAAAAGTTATGAAAAAATTGTAAACGATATTTTGGAAAATATTAAATCTCTTCAACTTTCGCCATCTGTATTAGAAGAATTGGTTCAAAAACATTACGTTGAAAATAAAAAGATTATTTCTCTAGAGGGTAATCTTTTAAGATTAGCAATGGATCAAAAAATACCAAGAAATGAATTTATTAAATTTTATATAGGAAATGAAATAAACCCAAATCTCAAAAAATTTCTTGATACAAATTTAATGTGGAAGCAGTTTTTTTCAAAAAATAAAGATAAATTTAAAGATATCAGAGAAAGATTAATAGAAATAAGCTTTAAACTAGGAATCTCCGTTACAGATTTTAAAAAATTAGTTAGCAGAATTCAAAAAGGGGAAAAAGAGTCTAGAATTGCAAAAAAAGAAATGGTTGAAGCTAACTTAAGATTAGTTATTTCAATTGCTAAAAAATATACAAATAGAGGACTTCAATTTTTAGATCTTATTCAAGAAGGAAATATTGGCCTGATGAAAGCTGTAGATAAATTTGAATATAGAAGAGGTTATAAGTTTTCAACTTATGCAACTTGGTGGATTAGACAAGCGATAACTAGATCTATTGCTGACCAAGCAAGAACTATAAGAATACCCGTTCACATGATAGAAACTATAAATAAGATAGTTAGAACACAAAGATTAATTTTAAGTGAATTCGGAAGAGAAGCAACACCAGAAGAATTAGCAAAAAAATTAAGAATGCCTTTAGATAAAGTTAGAAAAGTTCTTAAAATTTCAAAAGAACCTGTTTCACTTGAAAAACCGGTTGGGGATGAAGAGGATAGCAGTTTAGGAGATTTTATAGAAGATACAAAAGCATTAGCACCCTTAGAACAGGCTATTAAATCTAATTTGAGCGAAGCGACTACAAAAATTTTATCAACCTTGACACCAAGAGAGGAAAGAGTTTTGAGAATGAGATTTGGAGTTGGAATGAATACAGATCACACACTTGAAGAAGTTGGTCTTCAGTTTTCAGTCACGAGAGAAAGAATACGTCAGATAGAAGCTAAAGCTCTTAGAAAGCTTAAACACCCAAGTAGATCTAAGCAATTAAAAAGCTTCCTCGAAAGTTAACCAAAAGTTTTTTATAAAATGTCCAAATTTAATTTGGGGAACAAAACTGCAAGACTAATAATTCTGCAAAGAATTGAATTAGCAAGCTCAATACTAAAAAAAGTAAGAAAATTATTTGGTCGGTATATTTTTAGTAATTATATAACAAAATTTTTTTTAAATAAAAATTCAATAGAAAAAAAATATTATGCACTTATGGAATCTGAGTTTCAATTACTAAAAGAGCATTTAAATTTTGATAATAAAAATATTCTTTCTATTGGAGGGGGGGTAGGGGGTTTAGAAGTTTTAATTGGTAGAAAATTTGAGTGCTCTTTTACCTTTATAGAAAAAAACTACACATCAAAAAAAGTGAAGTATGGTTGGGATAAGGATAACAAAGAGGCATATAATGATCTTGGTTTATTAAAAAATTTTTTGTTAGATAATCATATAAGCCAAAATAAATTTAAAATTTTTGATTATGATCATGATATTTTGCCAGATGAAAAATTTGATATAATCATTTCACTTTATTCCTTAGACTATCATTATAATTTTGATATTTACTCAGAATATTTAAAAAAAATTAGCAATAATCATACTGTTTTAGTTTTTGACACAATTAAAGCTGATTTTTATAAAAAGATTTTCCATAATGTAAAAGTCATAAAATTAGATAATCAAACAGTTCATACTTCTAAAAGAATAATGTGTAGTAATTTTATCTAATTTATAACTAGCTAGATTTTAAAGACTAATGTATATAATGTCATATTTTAGGGCCTGTAGCTCAGTTGGTTAGAGCAGTACACTCATAATGTATTGGTCCCAGGTTCGAGTCCTGGCGGGCCCACCAAGACACCAAGAGGCTATTTAAATTTACTAACTATTTGATAAATTCTTTTAAAGTAATAAAAAGAGTTTCTATGTCTCCATCGTTACTTTCTATTATAGAGGAAAATTCCTCCTTTTGAGTTCTTGCCAAACTTAATCCTTCGATTATTAAATCTCTTATTAATGGGTTATCTGGATTTGCAGTATAAACCCTCCAATCAATCTTAACCTCAGGTCTTTTTTCTGTTGCAACTAATGTACTTGAGACCATTGTATATTTTTCATTTAGTTTTTTTTTAGAATGTACCTCTATTTCAGGATTTGAATACTCAGCAAGTCTGCTAGAAAAGCTTTTTAAAAAATATTGTTTAAAAAGTATTAAATATTCTTTTTTTTGTTCTTCAGTTAAATTTTTTCTATATGAACCCAAAGTATAAAAACCTATACCATTAATATCTACAGTCTCTGTTGCGATAGATTTAAGTTTTTTTATCCTTTCATCTTTTGACTCTTCAGTACTCAGAACTTCAGATGCTCGATTTACAGTTGATTGAACAAACACATCTGGCTCAATTGAATATGAATTTTTAGTAACTATGATAATTATAAAAAAAAATAAAATAGGTACTAAAACTTTTTGGAATTTCATTGATATGAATTTATTGGCTTTCTATTTCTTCCCAATCACTATCATTTTGAGTTTCAATTATTGAATTAGAGTTCGAAATTTTTTGTTGCCTATCTTGTAAGTACAAGCTTCTTACTGAAGCATAAAAATCCATAGAATTTTTTTCTAGATTTTCAAACGAGTCAATATTTTTGGCTCTAAAATCAATTCCAGAACTAACTCTTGAAATATAATAATCTCTATCTTGAAAGTGTTCCGTATTGTTTTTAACTGAAACATTGTACCATGCATCTCCACCCATAAAATTTACTAATGACCCTGCTGTGTCCCTAACTGTTGACGGTCCTAAAACTGGAAGAACTAAATAACAACCTTCACCAACTCCCATTTTACCAAGTGTTTGTCCATAGTCTTCTTTTTCATAACTTTTTAAGCCCATGCCTTTAGCCACATCAAATATTCCTAGAATTCCTACCGTAGAATTAACAACCAATCTAAGAGTATTGTCTCCTGCTTTTCTGAAATCACCTTGCAGAATATTATTAGGTATTGTTATTAGATTAGAAAGATTATCCAGCACATTACTAGTCCCAGCTCTAACTGGTGAGGGTAAAATTCTATATGCTTTTGCAACTGGTTCAAAAATAGCTCCATCTAATGCTTGGTTGAATTTAAAGGTAGCTCTATTCACCCTCTCAAAACAATCCTTAACTTCACCAGCCTTTTTTTTACTTAAGTTATTTTCACCATCAGTATCTGCGTTAACATTAAATGAAAGAGCGATCGCTAACAAAAATGTTATAAAAAATTTTTTCATTAGGTTATTATATAATGTATAATATTATAAAGTAAATCTAGATTTAGTCAAAAAATAGACTTAAATATAGCTAAGAAATCACCATTATAATGGATATTAAAACAGAATTAAATTATTCACCAAACTTTACTCCCTTAAAAAGAATTAAAAAGCAAATAAAGTTTATTATTTTTCATTATACGGGAATGAGAAGCGAATCTAAAGCAATAGACAGACTAACAAACATACAATCTAAGGTTAGTAGTCATTATTTAGTAAAAAAAAATGGAAAAATAGTCACTATGGTTCCAGATTTATATACTGCATGGCATGCTGGAACGTCATCTTGGCAAAAATATAATTCACTAAACAAACAATCCATTGGAATTGAAATTAGTAATCCCGGTCATCAATTTATTTATAAAAATTTTTCAAAAAAGCAAATAGAATCTATCTTAAAATTAAGTAAATTTTTAATTAAAAAATATAAAATTAATCCTAAAAATATTTTAGGTCATTCTGATATAGCACCAGAAAGAAAAAAGGACCCGGG
>JAOHCJ010000038.1 GCA_028095445.1 Candidatus Pelagibacter sp. | reverse complement strand
ATTGACAATAAATCTATAAACTTCTCAGAAACTGTTACTAATGACAAAATTCGATCAAAAAAGATTGGTATTATTTATCAACAGAATAATTTACTCTCAGACTTTACAACCTTAGAAAATATTTATCTTGCAAGTATTGCTTTAGATAATGATAAAAAAAAATCAGTTGAAAAAGCAAAAAAAATTATCAAAAAAATGGGTCTTATAGCTAGAGAGTTTCATTACCCAGCTGAATTATCAGGCGGAGAAATGCAGAGAGTTGCTATAGCTAGAGCTTTAATTAATGAACCAGAAATTATATTAGCTGATGAACCAACAGGTAGCTTAGATCAATCAACAGCTAAAGAAGTTTTTAAAATTTTATATAAATTAAAAGATAAAAACAGATTGATAATTTATGCAACTCACAATAGATTTTTTGCTAATATGGCTGATTGCAAACTAGAAATGATTAATGGTAATATAAAAACTGTTAATGCAAGAATCAAATAATAAATTTAATCATTTAAAAATTCATACACAATATTCAATTTGCGAGGGTGCAATTAAAATCGAAAATTTAAAAGATTTTTGCAAACATAATAAAATAACAAGCATAGGACTTTCTGATACCTCCAATCTATGTGGTGCACTTGAGTTTGCTGAAAATATGTCAAAAGTAGGTACACAGCCGATTATAGGAACTCAAATTAATTTCAAATTTGGCAACACTACAGGTCTTCTACCTTTAATAGCTATTAACGAGAAAGGTTATAAACATATTATTGAATTGTCATCAAGATCTTACCTGGAAAATGACGCTCTATCTGACCCTCATTTAGATATTGATGAGCTTTTAAAAGATATTGAGGGGGTTATCCTTTTTTCTGGAACAATCCATGGTCTTTTTGGAAGATTGTTTGAAAAAGGTCTTCATGAAGAAATTACCAAACTTTATAAAAGTTTATCATCAAAGTTTAATGATAGATTTTATTTGGAAATCCAGCGACATGGAGATTATAATGAAGTTGCATTTGAAAAATATAATTTAGATCAATCCTCAAAAATTAAAATACCAATTATTGCTACTAATGAAGTTTACTACTTAACTAATGATTTTCACGAAGCTCATGACGCCTTAATTTGCATAGGATCGAAATCATATATAAATGAAAAAAATAGAATTAGGTATAGCAACCAACATTATTTTAAGTCGAATGATGAAATGTTATCTTTATTTTCAGATCTTCCTGAGGCGTTAGAAAATAATTTTAACCTACCTTTTAGATGTAGTTTTAGACCTCAATTTTCTAAACCTGTGTTGCCAAACATTAGTTCAGAAAAAGAAGGTAGTGCAGATGAAATATTAAAGAAAGAATCTATCGATGGACTAAAAGAAAAATTTTTAAACGTATTCAAAGTTGAAGAAAAAGATCTTAACAAAAGTAGTGAATTCTTAAAATATAAAGATCGTTTAGATCATGAGCTTTCAATTATTATTGAAATGAAGTACCCAAGTTACTTTCTTATTGTATCTGATTATATAAAATGGGCAAAAAAAAATGATATACCGGTTGGACCTGGAAGAGGTTCTGGTGCAGGATCACTAGTTGCTTGGTGCTTATCAATAACCGATGTTGATCCAATTAAATTTAATTTAATTTTTGAAAGATTTTTAAACCCAGATAGAATATCTATGCCAGACTTTGATATAGACTTTTGTGAAGAAAAAAGAGATTTAGTTTTTGAATACTTAACTAAAAAATACAAAGATAGTGTTGCACATATAATAACATTTGGGAAGCTCAAAGCACGAATGGTAATTAGAGATGTTGGTAGAGTTTTGGGTCTACCATATGGTTTTGTGGATAGTATTTCAAAAATGATTCCATTTGATCCCTCAAGACCACAAAGCCTAACTGCGTGTATTAATAACGAACCTCGCCTTCAAAAATTAGTAAAAGAAGATCCACGAGTAAAAAAACTGACTGATCTTTCTTTAAAATTAGAAGGGTTAAATAGAAATGTTGCTACTCATGCTGCAGGTGTGGTTATAGCAGACAAAAAATTAACAGAAACAGTTCCTTTATATAAGGACGCTTCAGCTGATTTATTATTACCATCAACTCAATTTGATATGTATTCAGCTGAAAATGCCGGTTTAATAAAATTTGATTTTTTAGGTTTAAAAACATTAACTGTAATTAATAGAACTCAAAAATTGATTAATAAAAAACTTAAAAACTTTAAAATTAAAGATATTGATTTTGACGATCAAAATGTTTTTAAACTTTTGTCATCAGGTAATACAGTCGGACTATTCCAAGTTGAGAGTGCTGGAATGCGAGAAGCACTTCTACAAAT
Organism: Candidatus Pelagibacter sp.; assembly: GCA_028095445.1. The sequence goes on along the minus strand of JAOHCJ010000038.1, from coordinate 3,682 downwards.
GAAGCCTAATCATATTGAGGATATTATTGCATTAGTTGCTCTTTATAGGCCGGGCCCTATGAGTAATATTCCTGTCTATAACGACTGTAAGCATGGAAAACAAACTCCAGATTATTTACATCCTCTTCTAGAAGAAATTCTTAAACCAACTTATGGGGTTATAATTTACCAAGAACAAGTAATGCAAATCGCTCAAAAATTATCAGGATTTACAGCTGGTGAAGCTGATATTTTAAGAAGAGCAATGGGTAAAAAGAAAAGAGCTGAATTAGAAAAACAAAAACAAGGCTTTATAGCTGGTGCACTTAAAAATGGAATTTCAAAAGATGTGGCTGCAAGTATTTTTTTAAAGATTGAACCCTTTGCAGAATATGGTTTTAACAAAAGTCATGCTGCAGCTTATGCGATTATTTCTTATCAAACTGCTTACTTGAAAACTTATCATCCGAAAGAATTTTTTGCAGCATCAATGACAATGGATTTGTCTAATCAAAATAAGTTAAGTGAATTTCACGAAGAACTTAAAAGAATAAACATTAATATTATAAGACCTGATATAAATAGATGTTTTGCTGACTTTCAATTTGATGATGATAATTTTTATTATGCGTTAGGTGGTATAAAAAGTGTTGGATACGAAGCGGTTTCTAATATTGTTAAAGAAAGAATTAAAAACGGCGAATATAAGTCAATAAATAATTTTTTAAATAGAATTAATCCTAAAGATATTAATAAACTACAATTAGAAGGCTTAGTCAAAGCAGGTGCATTTGATAATATAGAAAAAAATAGAAAAGCTTTATTTAATTCAATACCAAACTTTATACTTAAAACAAAAAATATTTTTGAAAATAGAGCTGCTAACCAGATTGATTTATTTGGCACTGATTATGAACAAGATAATGAAATAGTCCAAAATATTGATGACTGGAAATTTGAAGAAAGATTGTCCAGAGAGTTTGAATCAGTAGGTTTTTTTATATCAGACCATCCATTAAATCAATTTAAAGAAATTTTTAAGGATTATAAAATTGCTGATTACGATAAATTTAACAAAGATGAGAATATTAAAAATGCTAATATTGCAGCAACTCTTTTAAAAATTACTGAAAGAAAAACTGCTAAAGGAAATTCTTATGGAGTTTTAAAATTAACAGATCTATCAAGTGTATTTGAGCTTTTTATTTTTTCTGATATCCTAGATTCAAACAGAGAGATTTTAATTGAAGGAAACTCCTTAATTATAACTTTAAATAAAAGTATTTCTAATGATGAAAATAGGTTAAAAAGAGTTAACGTTCAAAAAATAGCCTCACTTAAGGACCTTTTTAATAAACCAGTTTCCGAAATTGAATTTAAAGTGAAATCTATCAATGATGCTGATAAAATATCAAATCTTCTTAAACATGAAGGTAATACAGAAGTAAAAATCAATATTACTGATGAAAAAAAAAATATAAGCTTTAGATTAAAAAATAAACGACATATAGAAAGAAAATCAATAAATTCCTTAAGAAACGATGATATTTCAATCATTATTAGTTAAAAAAAGACTTGTTTATTTAGTAAATAATTTGTACATAGCTGTTAAATTAATTTAACACGCACACAGTTTGTGGTTTTAAACCTCCGGTCCTTAAATGGAAATTACTGTGGTGGCTTAACCGGGAATAAATATGAAAATACCAAGTTTAACTATCCAACAATTACTAGAAGCAGGAGTCCACTTAGGTCATAAGACTTTAAGATGGAACCCAAAAATGAAAAAATACATTTTTGGTAAAAGAGACTCAATTCATATAATTGATTTAACACAGACTTTAGAGCTAACTAATGTTGCTCTAGAAAAAGTTTTTAACACTATTGCTAACAATGGCAAAATTCTTTTTGTATCAACAAAAAAACAAGCATCTGAAGCTATTGCAGAAGTAGCAAAAGAAACAGGTCAGTATTTTGTAAATTATAGATGGCTAGGTGGCATGCTTACTAACTGGGGAACAATTTCAGGCTCTATCAAAAAGATGAAAAAATATGAATCTGATTTAAATACTGAAAATAGAGGTTTTACTAAAAAAGAACTTCTCAAAATGAGTGTTAAAAAAGATAAGTTAGAAAGATCTTTAGGTGGAATAGCAGAAATGAAAAAAGTTCCTGACTTAGTTTTTATTATTGATACAAATTATGAGTCATTAGCAATTCAAGAGTCTGTAAAATTAGGAATACCGATTGTTGCTATTTTAGACAGCAACTCAAACCCTGATGGTATTGATTTTCCAATTCCTGGAAATGATGATGCTAGGAGAGCAATAGATCTTTATTGTAATTTAGTGAAAGAAACTATTGAAAATGCCAAAAAAGCTGTTCCATCAAAAGTAGAGGAAAAACCAGAACCAGATAACACAAAAGTTAAATCAAAAGAAAAATCTACTAAAACTATTCAAGAATTAGATAGAGAAAAATTAGACACCAAATTTTCTCAGAAAAAAAAAGAAAAATTAAATTAAAATGAGTGATATAGAAAAAGTAAAACAATTAAGAGAAGCTACTGGTGCTGGTTTTAAAGACTGTAATTTAGCAATAAAAGAGTCTGCTGGTGATTTGGAAAAAGCTGTTGAAATTTTAAGAGTTAAAGGAATTTCTAAAGCATCAAAAAAAATGTCAAGAGATGCAAAAGAAGGTGTTGTAGCAACTAGTGGAGATGTTAACAAAATATCTGTTATCGAACTTAATTGTGAAACTGACTTTGTTGCAAAAAATGAAGATTTTGTATCTTTTGCTAAAGAACTTAGTGAATTGAATAATCAACAAAATTCTGATTTACAAAAATTAAATAAAACCAAAATGGCAAATGAACTAACTGTTGAAGACAACTTGGTTTCTTTAATTGCAAAAATGGGTGAAAAAATTACCATAGGTAGAGTTAAAACATTTAGTTATTTAGGATCTAAAAACTTTAACTATTTACATACAGTCGTTAAAGATAATCTTTCAAAATTAGCTGTTGTAGTTTCACTTGAAACTAAAGATGCTTCAGACACAGTTAAATCTTTTGGTAAGCAACTTGCTATGCATATTGCAGCCTCAAATCCATTGGCACTAGACACAAGTTCAATAGATAAGAATATTCTTGAAAAAGAACAAAATTTAATTACTGAAGAACTTAAAGAATCAGGTAAGCCTGATGAGATAACAAAAAAAATTAGTTTAGGAAAAATCAATAAATTCAAGGAAGAAAATGCTTTATTATCTCAAGCCTGGGTTATGGAGCCTAAAAAAAGGGTGCAAGACATTGTAAAAGATCTTAGTATTTCTGATTTGAAAATTAAAGATTTTTATAGACTTAAAATTGGTGAATAGATGTTTGATGAAAAGACATACAGCCAGAAAATGGACAAGACCATTGAAGTTTTTATAAAAGAATTGTCATCCTTAAGAACTGGCAGAGCCAACGCCAGTATGCTTGACCTTGTTAAAGTAGAAGTTTATGGACAAGCCATGCCAATTAATCAAGTGGCAAGTATAACAACTCCAGAGTCAAGAATGATAAATATTCAAGTATGGGATTTAAATAATGTGTCACTTATTGATGCAGCTATCAAAAAATCAGAGTTAGGGCTAAATCCACAAATTGATGGTCAACTGATTAGATTACCAGTACCAGACTTAAGTGAAGAACGTAGAG
>JAOHCJ010000037.1 GCA_028095445.1 Candidatus Pelagibacter sp. | reverse complement strand
TTGGATATAATTATTATTTTTTTAAAACTAAAAATGATGAGGTTCAGATAACAAATCAAATAAAGATTACTGTAAAATTATTAGGTGCTACAATATTCGATGTTGAAGGTTACGGAGAAGAAAAATATGATAATGATAAGTTAATTTCTTTTAATTCAAAAACTAAACAAAATAAAAAAGTAAAATTTGTAAATCTTGTGCTTAATGCAGAAGAAAATAAATTTATAATTAAAGGATCTTCATATTCAGGTGAGGCAAGTACAAAAAATGTTATGGGGAACTGGTGGAATCACAAATTGCTTCAAGCTGAAAGTCAAATTAGTCCTGTATCAGGAAGTATTAAAAAACAAGTTGTAACATTTATTGCAAAAGAAAAAATCGAGCTTTATGGAAAAAGTTATGAAACTGAGCACTTTAAACTTAAATCCAAGAACTCAAATCTTTCGGATGATAAAAAGCTAAATTTTGATATATGGTTTGATAAAAATACAGGTCTAATTGTTAAGGTTAAATATTCAAGAATGGGTGATTGGGAATATAGGTTAAAAGAATTTGAGTAAAATTTTACTTGTTAATTTTTAAAGATAGATCCTTAGCACTCAACCAACCAGATTCAAGTCTAGGGCCTACAAACCAATCTGCACAAACTCCAAGTCTTATTGAACTATTCCAATAACTTTTAATATTAAGTGGCTTAGAGTTAGATGAATATTTCCATCCATGATTGTGAATATAGTAAATTTTATTTCTTTTTAGATTTGTAAGTTTAAAAAATTTATTTATTAATTTTTTTGCATTATCTAATTTATTAATTTTATTTTTATTTATTACTTTATTTGCCCATTTGTAAGTACTTTGAAGCGTCCAAAAATCATAATCACTTTTGAATCTTTTTTTACTATTTTCATATGCCGCCCAACCTAAGATTTGATCAGAGAAAAAATAGCTACTAATATTGGGTCTTGTTTTTTTTGTTACTAACATTACAGTGATATTAGCATCCATTTTAACTTTCTGTCTAATAAACGAATGTTTTATATATTTTTTTGAAAGTTTTTTTAATTGGGGAAATGGACAAGTTAATATCAAAGATTTATAAAATTTTTTAGTACCATCTGAAAAATATAATTCCCATATCTTGTCCTTTTTAGAAATTTTTATAAGTTCACTATTAAGAATGCATTTAACATTTTTTAACAAATATTTACTAATAGAGTTATTTCCTTTATTTCCAATTATCTTAATGTGTTTTTTATCTTCTTTTTTATCTTTATTTAAAAATAAATGACTCCCTGGCCAATTTTTAACAATTTTTTTATTAATTAAGTCTTTTATAAATATTTTAAATTGAATACTTTTTGGTGAAATATATTGAACACCATGATCAAAACTTTCATTCTTTTTAAATTTTTTGTTAGATGATCTGCCCCCTATGCCCCTTGCCTTATCATAAACATCTAATGAGTATTTTTTACTGAGAAAATTTGCGATTGTTGCCCCAGAAATGCCTGAACCAATAATACAAAAGTCCTTCATTTCCCAGCAACAACCATACCTTCTATTAACATCGTTGGAGCATTCGTTGAGTATTTAAACTCAAGATCATCTGCTAATGTTATATTCTTAAATATATTCTTGAAATTTCCAGCTATAGTAATTTCACTAACAGGGTATTTAAATACTCCATCTTCAACTATAAACCCATTGGCTCCAACCGAATAATCTCCAGTAACTAGATTGCTTCCATGACCGATTGTTTCTGTAATGTATAAAGTTCTTTGATTTAATTTTAATAAGTCTTTGTATGAAATAGAGCCTTTTTCAAAAAATAAATTACTTGTTCCTCCACTTCTACCATTAGATTTAAGGTTTAGTTTTTTTCCATTATAAGTATCAACTAAATAATGTTTTAAAATTCCTTGATCTACTAATTTCAATTCATCAGTTTTTACTCCTTCAGAATCAAAATACCTTGACCCTAATCCTTTAACTATATCGGGTTTATCAAAAATATTTATTGATGATGTAAAAATTTCTTTATTAATTTTATCTTTTAAAAAAGATGTGCCTCTTGCAATAGATGCAGCAGATATTGCACTTGCAAAAGCACTTAATATACCTTTTGAAATTCTTCTATCAAAAACAATACTAATTTTTTCACTTTCTATTTTTCTTGGATCTAATTTTTGTAATGTTTTTTTTGCAGCTATTAGACCAATTTGGTTTGGCTTTAACATGTCATTTAGATGACAAGTGCTAGTAAATTCATAATCTCTTTCCATTTTATTATTAGAGTCTTTTGCTACAGCAACACATGACGCTGTAAAAGAAGAGGACTTATAACCATTTAAAAAACCATCACTACTTGCTAATATAAAATTTGATTTTGACTCAGAAAAACCAGTTTCTGTATTAATAATTTCTTTTTTTTGAAATGCGGCCTCTTCTACTTCTTTTAAATATTCAATTTTTTCATCATTCTCTATATGATCATCGTCATATAAGTTTAGATCATTAATTTTATTAGCTAGTAAGTCTTTATCGGGCAATGAATTATGTTCATCTTCTGGAGTAATTTTTGTTGTCTCAATACATCTTTCTACCAATATTTTGATATTTTCTTCAGTAAGATTGGAAGACGAAATGCTTGATTTTTTTTTACCAATATAGGTTGTAAGGCTAATACCCAAGCTGTCTGATCGATCAGATTCATCTAATTTTTTATTTCTAAAGTTTACTGTTTCAGAAATAGAGTGCATTACTGAAGCACTCGAGTCTGTTGCTCCTAGTTTTTTTGCTAAATCTATACAAAAAGAGGCTGTTTTTTTTAAATAAATTTGATCTTTAACCATATAATTTATAATTGAGTTCCGCCAACAGTCATTTTATCAATTAAGATTGATGGCTGCGCCACGCCCACTGGAACACCTTGTCCTGCTTTTCCACAAGTTCCAATACCTGGGTCAAGCATCATGTTGTTTCCAACTAATGAAACTTCTTTTAAAATTGAAGGACCATCACCAATTAGTGTTGCTCCTTTAATAGGTGATCCTATCTTTCCATTAATAATTTCATAGGCCTCTGTACAATTAAATACAAATTTTCCCGAGGTAATATCAACCTGGCCACCACCAAAACTTACTGCAAAAATTCCTTTATCTACTGATTTAATCATTTCTTCTTGAGAGTATTTGCCATTTAGCATCATCGTATTTCTCATTCTTGGAAGAACAACATGTTTATAACTTTCTCTTCTACCACTACCAGTAGATCTTGTATTCATTAATCTTGCATTCAAACGATCTTGCATAAAATTTTTTAATATACCATTTTCAATTAAAACAGTTTTTTCTGTTGGTGTGCCCTCATCATCAATTGTCAAGCTTCCTCTTCTACTATGCAGGGTTCCATCATCAACAATTGTAACTCCCTCACTTGCAACTCTTTGATCCATTAAATTATGAAATGCCGATGTTTTTTTTCTGTTAAAATCCCCCTCTAAACCATGTCCTATTGCCTCATGAATAAGTATTGCAGGCCATCCTGGTCCTAAAACCACTTTCATTTCTCCTGCTGGGGCAGGTCTACTCTCTAAATTTACAGATGCAATTCTAAAAGCTTCATCACATACTTTTTTCCAGTTATCGTCCTTAAGATATTCATCATAAGATTGTCTTCCACCTATTCCATATACACCTGTTTCTTTTTTACCATTTTTTTCAAGCATTACTGAAACATTAAAACGAATTAAAGGTCTGACATCTGTTAACACTTCACCACCAAATCTAATAATTTCAATAGATTTATGTTCTCCTGCAAAGCTAGCTGTAACTTGTTGAACAGAGTTTCCTTTTGCTCTTGTATAATTATTGACTTCTTTTAAAAGTTCTAATTTTGAGTTAAGTGATTTTTCATCAATTGGATTAACATCTTTGTAAAATTTTTTATTTGTTTTTGGAATTTCGTGGTTATAAACGCCTTTTTTTGACTTTAGAGTTGAGCTTAGATTGTCAGAAGATTGTTTAAGTGAATTTTTTGAAATTTCATTTGAATGTGAGTATGCAACTACCTCTCCCGTTACAGCTCTAAGACCATAACCTAAGTCTGAGTTATAACTAGAATTTTTAATTTTATTATCATCAAGTATAATTGACTCACTTTTAGAATTTTCTAAATAGAGCTCACCATCGTCACATTTATTTAAAGTTTCTGAAATAATACTTTCAGCATCTTTTCTACTTAAATCTGTGTTGGAAAAAAAGTTACTCATATTGTTAATTTAGTGTTTATTTAGTTCTTTTCAACTGTTGTAAATAGCACATGTACAAACTAATTGATTTTTAATAGTTTTACATAATTATTTTATGAAAGTTTATTATAACAAATCCTGTAATATTTGTAGGGCTGAAATAAATATTTATAAAAAGCAAAAAATTGAAGAAATTGAGTGGATAGATATTACTAATAATACAAATGCAGAAAATGATACACAAAAAGACAGTGAGACTCTTTTAAGAAGATTGCATGTAGAAAAGGATGGACAAATATTTGAGGGCGCAAAAGCTTTTTTACTTGTGTGGAAAAAAATACCAAAATATAAATTTCTTTATATTTTTTTTAGTTTACCAATTATTTTTAATATTTTTTCATTTTTTTATGAAATTATTGCTTTTATTTTGTATCAAAAAAATAAAAAGCAAATTCAAAAAAATTAGTTTAAAATCAATATTAATAAATGACTTATAAATGACATGAAAACAATAAAGAAAGTGAATACTGTACAATACATTAATGTTACAATTAAATTTCTAAATCTTCTTAATCTAACAAAACTTTTATCATCCAAATCTGATATATCCCTTTTCCCAATAACTGGATAATCATAGGAATATCTCCATACAGATTTTTGTAAACGATCATCAGTATTATTATAATATTCTATCCATGCTACGATATACCTAAAAATTAAATATAATATTACTAGAGTAAGTGTGCTTGAGAACATTTTTATAATAAATTATATTAATTGTATGAGAATTTTAACATTAATATTTTTTATATTTTGTACTTCAGCTTACTCTGAAAATCTTCAACAAAAAAATAAATTAAATAAGCTTTTTGCTCAATTAGGGAAGGTTAATAACTATAAAAAAGCAGAGTTATTAGAAGAGAAAATATGGTTAGTATGGAATAAGCATCCAAATAACAATAGATTGACTGAAAAACTAGAACTTGGAACGGAGCTTATGCAATATGGAAATTATGATTTTGCTCTAAAAGTTTTTGATAATATTATCAAAACTGACCCTTATTGGTCTGAAGGTTGGAATAAAAGGGCAACACTATTTTTTCTAATGAACAAATATACAAAATCTTTAAATGATATTGAAAAAGTCTTAGATATTGAGTCTAGACATTTTGGAGCTTTATCAGGACAAGCAAGAATTTTTATAAAACTTAAAGAGTATGAAAAAGCTATTTTAAGTTTAAAAAAAACATTAAAATTTTATCCTTTATTCAGAAGTGCTGAATTAATACCAGAAATAAAAAAATTGATTAAGGAAGAAAGTATTTAATTATCTACTTTTTTGCCTAGTTCTTGAAATTAATTGTGTCAAAGAATCTACCATCAAATCTGAAGCCTTAAATATTTCATTAGATTTATATTCATGAGAAGAATTTTTTTCTTGGTTTGTCTTATCCTCAATAACTATTCCTTCATCTGGTGAGTTATTTTTTATATAAATCAGAAGTAACCAATCTTCATCTTCTGCCTCATCCCATTTAATAAATATTTCACCAGTTTCAAACCTTCTGTCAATGCATCTGAAAATAGACATATGCCTTGTAACATGACGTTTATTTAGTTGAAAAACTAAACTACTTGCACTTCTGTAAAAACTTTCTAATGAAGTTTCAATTTTCTGCCTTGCAATTGTATAGTCTCTTTCTTTTTGTAATAAAGTATCTCGATCCTCATCACCTTGAATTTTAACCCCTAAAGCCTCTACTCTTTCTCTAATTTTTTGATCTCTTATAATTCTGTATTTTTCTTTTAATTTTTCAATTCTTTCTTGAAGCTCTACATAATTTTCTCTTTTTTCTTTTAAAGAAATTTTTTCTAACTTTTCTAGTTCTTTGACTTCTCTTATTCTGAACTTCTCGATTTGTTTTTCTAATTGTAATTGTTTTAAA
>JAOHCJ010000036.1 GCA_028095445.1 Candidatus Pelagibacter sp. | reverse complement strand
TACTGGGGGGCTTTTATCAAGCTCAATAACATCAATAAGTGGTTCTTCTAAAGTATTCAATTTGGGCCTTATTACTTATTCAAACATAGCAAAGATGACTATTCTAAAAGTACCTAAAAAAATAATAACTAAGCATGGTGCAGTGAGTAAAGAATGTTGTATATCAATGCTCAAAAACTTAAGTAAAATTAGTAATGCTAATATATCTGTATCAATAACAGGTATTGCTGGCCCAAATGGTGGAACCAAATTAAAACCAGTTGGTTTGGTGTATATTGGATTTAAAAAAAGAAATAAAATAATTATTAAAGAAAATCATTTTAAAAGCTCAAACAGAATATCTATTCAAAAAGCTACTGTTAAAACTGCATTAAATATAATTCATAAAATTATTTAACTTTTGCCCAAGTTATATTGTTCCAAATTCTCTCATGAAAATAATATAGAAAAATTTTACTTATAGCCTGAATACTTCCTATAGAAACTCCAATTAATAAGTCGCCTGTTAATATCCATGCAATAATAAAAGTTGTTAAACTAGCAGTTACACGCCATGTCAATGTTTTTGCAATAATTCTTTTTTGTAAATCTGCAGACATACTTTACCTTTCTGCACATATGATTATATAAAGATTTATTTACCCTTGAATAAATCATTTGCTCTTTTTTGAAAAGAGTCAGCTATTTTGTCTAAACCATACTGAAAAGACTTGTTCATTACAATATTTAAAAATTTGTTTTCAATCTCAAAATCAATATCAAAAGATATCTCAGTAGAGCCATTTTTTTCAAGAAAAACCCATTTATTATCCAAATGTTTGAGGGGTCCTTCAATATTAGTTACATGAATAGTGTCTGTATCTTTATTTAATCTAACATCACTTTTATAAGTAGCCTTAAACGGACCTTTGCCTATTGTAAGGTCTGCAATTATTAAGATTAGGTTATTTTCCTTTTTTTTTTCATAAATTTTTGCATCTAAGCAATAAGGTATAAAATTTGGGTAACTTTCAATGTCTAGAACAAGATCAACTAATTGTTCTTTATTACATTCAATTAATCTCTTAACTGAAGCTTTGGGCATTGTGTTTTTCTAATCTATTTTTTTTTAATTGAGCAAAGTCCTCATCTGCATGATAAGACGATCTTGTTAATGGCGAAGATGAAACTAATAAAAAACCTTTAGACTTTGCAATATTTTCTAAGTCTTTAAATTCATCTGGATGATAATATCTCTTCAGGGGATGGTGTTTTACAGAAGGCTGTAAATATTGGCCGATTGTTAAAAAATCTACATCAGCTGACCTAAGATCGTCCATTACTTGGCTTAGTTCATCCTTATCTTCTCCTAGACCAACCATTAAGCCTGATTTAGTAAATACTTTTTTATTAATTTTTTTTACATTTTTCAGAAGCTCTAAAGAACCAAAATATCTCGCTCCTGGTCTTACTTTTAAATATAGTCTTGGAACCGTTTCAATATTATGATTAAAAACATCTAAGTCGGCTTCTAAAATTTTTTTATAAGAATCACCTTTTCTTAAAAAATCTGGAGTTAAAACTTCTATTGAAGTTTGAGGGTTTTTTTTTCTTGTAGCTGTTATTACATCAAAAAAATGATTTGAGCCACCATCATCTAAGTCATCTCGGTCAACAGAAGTAATAACAACATGTTTAAGATTAAGTTTTTGAACAGCGTTCGAAATTTTATATGGTTCAAGTGGATCTAAGTTTTTAGGTTTTCCTGTTTTGACGTCACAAAAAGCACACGCTCTTGTACAGGTATCTCCCATGATCATAAATGTAGCATGACGTTTACTCCAACATTCTGTAATATTTGGACAATTAGCTTCCTGACATACAGTGACTAAATTATTTTGATTAACAATTGTTTTTGTTAAAAAAAATTCTTTACTGTTTGTTAATTTAGACCTTATCCACTCTGGTTTTTTTTTTATTAGATTGATTGGTTTGTTTACTTTTTCAGGATGTCTATGTTTAATTATCATTCTTTTTAATTATATAAAGGGTCTCTCCCTCTTTGCCAAACAAAAACTTCTCCCTAATTAAAGTCTCAACAAAATCTAAATCCAATTTGTCACTTAATAAGGAATTTTTAATTTCCAGGTCCTTAACTTTGTTATATAGTTGTGCTTCCTCAGTTTTTAAATCTATCAAAATTTCTTTTTTTTTAAAATAAGAAAAAAGACCTCTTTCACCATCTAAAAGATTAAAGAAAAAATAAAGTATTAAAAAAGATGAAATTAATAAAAAATAGTTTTTTTTTAATTTACCCAGCATTAATGAACTTTATTCATTAATGCTCTTTTTCCAAGCTCTTCTTCTATACGTAATAATTGATTATATTTAGCAACACGTTCAGATCTGGCTAATGATCCAGTTTTGATTTGATTTGAATTTGTGCCTACAGCAAAGTCTGCAATAAAAGTGTCTTCACTATCTCCAGACCTATGGGAAATTATTGTGTTATAACCAATAGTTTGTGCAAACTTGATAACCTCTAGTGTTTCGGAAACTGTACCAATTTGATTAAGTTTAATCAATATTGAATTTGAAGAGTTGTTTAAAAAACCTTTTTTAAGTCTTTCTAAATTAGTGACATAAAGATCATCACCTACTATTTGAACTTTATTTATACACCTCATTAATTTATTCCATGCCATCCAATCATTTTCTCCAAATGGGTCTTCGATAGATTTGATTTTATATTTGTCTATTATTTTTTGATATTTTTCGATTGATTTATCTACAGAAATAAATTTTTTTGAATGAATTGAGTATCTATTTTGCTTAATTAATTCATTTGCGGCTACATCTAAACAAATTGAAACATCTTTACCATTCTTAAAACCTGATTTATTAATTGCAGCTACAACTAAATCTAAAGCTTTCTCATTACTGTTAATCATTGGAGCAAAACCACCTTCATCTCCTACAGATGTTGATAAACCTTTCTTTATAATTAAATTTCTTAAGTTGCTAATTACAATAAAGCATATTCTCATAGCCTCTGAAAAAGTCTTAGCTTTATCAGGTCGAATCATAAATTCTTGAATTCTTAATCCGTTATTAGCGTGTGCTCCACCATTAATAATATTCATTAGTGGATAAGGTAATTTGTAATTATTTTTTACTAAAAATGTTTTATATAGAGGTACTTTCTTGATCTTTGCAGAAAGTTTCTTAACAGCTACTGATACTGCTAAAATTGCATTAGCACCAAATTTAGATTTTTGTCTCGTACCATCTAAATTTATCAAAATAGCATCAATTCGTTCTTGATCATGGATATTTGATCCTTTAAGTTTTTTTGAAATTTTTTGATTAACTAAATTGACTGCACTTAAAACACTTTTTCCTAAGTATCTTTTATTTTTAATATCTCTTTTTTCAAATGCTTCGTAAGTTCCTGTTGAAGCACCTGAAGGGCAAATAGCAGAAGAGCTTGAATTTTTAGAATATACTTCTGCTTCTATTGTTGGATTTCCTCTACTGTCAAAAACTTGACGAGCTCTTATTTTAAAAATTTTACTCATTTATTTTTTAATCAGATTATCAATTTCAAAAAGTTGTGATAATAATTTTTCTAATTTATCCAATGGAACCATATTAGGTCCGTCAGAAGGTGCATTATCTGGATCTTGATGGGTTTCAATAAAAACTCCTGCAACACCTACGGCTACAGCAGCTCTAGCTAAATATTCTACAAATTCTCTTTGACCACCACTTGTTTCACCTAGTCCTCCTGGTTGTTGTACTGAGTGAGTCGCATCAAATATTACTGGGTAACCATTTTTTGCCATTATAGGTAATGACCTCATGTCTGATACTAAAGTATTGTAACCAAAGCTAGCTCCTCTTTCTGTAACAAGAATATTATTATTACCAGAGTCTGCAATTTTTTTTGTTACATTAACCATATCCCATGGTGCAAGGAACTGCCCTTTTTTAACATTAATAATTTTTTTTGTTTTAGCTGCAGCAACTAACAAATCAGTTTGTCTGCAAAGAAAAGCTGGTATCTGCAAAACATCAGCATGTGGTGCAACTACAGAACATTGTTCAGCATTATGAATGTCGGTTAATATTGGAACGTTTAATTCTTTTTTAATTTTATCAAAAATAGGTAACGATTGCTCAAGTCCAGCACCCCTTTTGCCTTTTAAACTAGTTCTATTAGCCTTATCAAAAGAGGTTTTATAAATAAAACCCATTTTAAATTTAGACGTAATTTCTTTAATTTTTCCAGCCATATCCATTGCATGTTGCTCCGTCTCTAGCTGGCATGGTCCTGCAATAATACAAATTTTGCTTTTATTTGAAATTTCTATATTTCCACAGTTTACTTTAATATTTTTCATCTATGATTTTTTGCAGCTTTGATAAAGGAAGAGAATAAAGGATGTGGCTCTAAAGGTCTAGATTTAAATTCGGGATGAAATTGTACAGCAACAAACCAAGGATGGTTTTTTAACTCAATTATCTCTGGTAATTTGTTATCTGGAGATAAACCAGAAAAAATCATACCATTTTTTTCAAATTTATCTTTATAAGCTACATTTACCTCATATCTATGTCTGTGTCTTTCTTTAATTAGTTTTGATTTGTAAATTTTTTTTATTAAAGAATTATCTTTTAACTTAGCATCATATAGACCCAGTCTCATAGTTCCACCAAGATTTTTGTCTGTACCTTTTATTATTTTTCCATCTTTATTCCACTCGGTAATTAATCCAATAATTGGAATACCACCTTTGCCAAATTCACTTGATGTTGCTTTTTTCATATTTAACTTATTTCTAGCAAATTCAATGATTGCCATTTGCATACCAAAACAGATACCAAAGAAAGGAATTTTATTTTGCCTAGCATGTTTTATAGCTTCAATTTTACCTTCAGTTCCTCGTTTACCAAATCCGCCTGGTATTAAAATTCCTGAAACATTTTTTAATCTTTTTTTAATTTCTTCAATCTTTAAGTTTTCTGAGTCAATTCTTATCAAATTTACTTTTAAATTATTCTGAACACCGCCATGCGTTAATGCTTCGTCTAAAGATTTATAGGCATCTTTAAGTTCAACATATTTACCTATTATAGCTACATTAATTACTTTTTTTGTATGTAAAACAATTTTTGTTATTTTTTTCCAAGGGTTAAGATTAACTTTTTTCTTTGATTTAATTTTAAAATAATCAAGAACTTGTGTGTCTAAATTTTCTCTATTAAAACTAATTGGAGCTTCGTATATAGTTTTAACATCTACTGTTTGAATTACATTCTTAATACCAACGTTACAAAATAAAGATATTTTTTTTCTATGCCCTAAAGGTATTTCTCTTTCAGATCTACATATTATTATATCGGGTTGGATACCTAGGCTTCTGAGCTCTTTTACCGAGTGTTGAGTCGGTTTTGTTTTAATTTCATCAGATGCTTTGAGATATGGAACTAATGTTAAATGTATGAATAAAGAGTTCTTTTTACCGACATCATTTGAAAATTGTCTTATAGCCTCTATGAATGGTAGACTTTCAATGTCTCCTACTATTCCTCCTATTTCACAAATAACAAAATCTTCCTTGGAAGTATCATTTTTAATAAATTCTTTTATTCGATCAGTAACGTGCGGGATTACTTGAACTGTTTTACCTAAGTATCCACCTTGACGTTCTTTTTTTAATACGTCGCTGTAAATTTTCCCTGTAGTAATGTTATCAGTTTTTTTGGCTGAAATTCCTGAAAACCTTTCATAATGACCTAGGTCTAAATCAGTTTCTGCACCATCATCAGTTACAAATACTTCACCATGTTGAAAAGGACTCATTGTTCCTGGGTCTACATTTAAATATGGATCTAATTTTCTTAATCTTACTTTAAAACCTCTTGATTGAAGTAAATACGCTAGAGAAGCTGAAGAAAGACCTTTTCCCAAAGAAGAAACCACGCCGCCAGTGACAAATATATATCGCGCCATGGAATTATCTTATAGCGAACTATTAACGAATTGAAAAGGTTTAATTATTATTTTCTGGTATAGATGGAGTATCATCGGAATTTTCCTCTATTTTATCTAGTACCGACGAAGTTGGAGCTAATTCTCCTCTAGAAATTATTGTGAGAGCTAAACTGCAAATTATGAAAAGTGTGGCTACTATTCCTGTAGCTTTTGTCATAAAATTACCTGCAGTTCTTGAAAACATAAAATTATCTTGTGAAACACCTATTCCAAGTGCTCCACCTTCAGATTTCTGGAATAAAATCAAAAGAACTAAAATTAGAGCAATAATGATGTTTAATACTAATAGAATATTTTCCATTGGGATTAACTATATGTTTTTTTAACTATATCAATAAATTTTT
>JAOHCJ010000035.1 GCA_028095445.1 Candidatus Pelagibacter sp. | reverse complement strand
TATCTTTGATTATTTATTTTTAAAGAATTATTGAAATTAATTTTTGAAAGCACTTTTACTTCATCTTTATTGTAAAATATTATTGATATAATATAATCTTTTATGTTATATTTTTTTATCAAATCCATAAAATCATAACTTTCTATAGATTTTGAAATTTCTTGGACTTTATTTAGGTCTTCGATATCTTCACTGGGTAATAAATAATCTAACAAATAATAGTTTTTGTTATTTTCATTCCATTTTTCATAAAAAATATTATTTGTAAATAAATAGATTTCATCTAAGTCAATATTTACCAAAATTGGAACTAGTAAAACTTTATTCTTAACAGGCGTTGAAGGAAAAATATTTTTTCTTTCTAAAAAATTAAGAACTTTTTTTTTGTTAAAGCTTGTTTCTAATTTTGCAAAATATTCATTATTAACAAATTTTTCATCACTAATTGTAAAAGAATCAATCATATTTTTTATTTCTTTTAATGAGACATTGTTAATTTTATCTTTATCACCAGAGGTTGTAATCATTGAGAGTAAATTAAAGAAAGAGTCTTTAAAGCCTCGATCTATTACTTTATTTTTCTTAAAATTTAGCTCAAATGGAGACGAAATCTCAATATCAGATACTTTAAAAGGGTTTGCATATAAAATACTTGTGGAAAAAATTATTATAAATAGAACGAACGAAATAAAAAATATATATACTTTTTGTAATCTAAAAAATTTATTTATATTTTGCATATTTTATATTAATGAAAAAACAAAAATTTACCTATGAAAAAAGTGGTGTTAATATAAGTGCTGCTGACAACTTTGTTAAATACATAGGTAACATTTCATCAAAACAAAAAGGCAAAAAAAAGTTAAATAATATTGGTGGTTTTGGGTCAATATCTACTATTCCAAAAAATTTGAAGAGTCCAAAAATTGTAGCTTGTACTGATGGGGTTGGCACTAAAGTAGAAATAGCAAATACCCTTAATAAATATGATACTATTGGAATTGATCTTGTCGCAATGAGCGTAAATGATTTAATAGTACAAGGAGCTAAACCTTTAATATTTCTAGATTATATATCTATAAATAAAATTGATTTAAAAAAACTCAAATCAATTATCAAAGGAATAGTTAAAGGTTGTAAAATTTCTGGGTGTGAGCTTGTTGGTGGTGAAACTGCAGAAATGCCAGGAACTTACGAAAAAGGAAAATTTGATATAGCTGGATTTGCTGTTGGAACAGTTGATGAAGAAAAAATCTTAGATAAAAAAAATATTAAAAAAGGTGATTTAATAGTTAGTATACCTTCAAATGGTATTCATTCTAATGGGTATTCTCTAGTAAGATATGTTCTTAAAAAAAATAAAATAAATTTGAAAAATAATTCTTTTCTTAAAAGAGAATTACTAAGACCTACAAAAATTTATGTACAAGAAATTTTGAATTTAATTGATAATGATCTTTTAAATGGATGCTCAAATATAACTGGTGGTGGACTAGCAGATAACATTAAAAGAGTTATTCCAGATGGATTAATTGCTGATATAGATTTAAATAAAATTAAAACAAAAAAAATTTTTAAATGGTTAAAACAAAATAACATTGAGGATAAAGAAATGTTAAAAACATTTAATTGTGGAGTTGGCTTTTGTTTAATAATTAATCCTAAAAATTTAAAAAGAACTATAAAGTTTTTTACGAAAGAATTTAAGCCTTATGTTATTGGAAAAATAGTTAAAGGAAAAAATAAAGTTAAACTTAATGGTAAAATTGACTGGTCTTAAAAAAATCAAAACAGCAGTTTTTATATCTGGAACTGGAAGTAATCTTAAAAACTTAATAAAATTTTCTAAAATAAAAAAATCTCCTATATCTATAGATTTAATTTTTTCAAACTCTCTTGAGGCCAGGGGACTAAGGTATTCAAATCAATTTAATATCAAAAAATATATATCAAGCTTTAAAAACTCAAAAATAACTGAAGCAAAATTATTAAATTTATTAAAAAAAGAAAGTATAGAATTTATTTGTCTTGCTGGTTTTATGAGGATTTTGTCTAAAAATTTTATTAAAAAGTTTAATGGAAAAATAATTAATATGCATCCTTCTTTGCTTCCAAAGTATAAGGGGGTTGATACTCACATTAAAGCTATACAAAATAAAGATAAACTAGCTGGCTGTACTGTTCATTTAGTGACAGCAAAACTTGATTCTGGAAAAATAATTCTACAAAAAGAAGTTAAAATTTTAAAGAAAGACACTCCTGCTTCTTTGGCTAAAAAAGTTTTAAGACAAGAGCATAAGCTCTATCCGGCAGCTATAAAAAAAATATTTAATTAGTCTTTAAAGAAAAAATCGATCTCAATTTTAGCATTTTCAACACTGTCAGAACCATGTACAGAATTTTTATCTATAGAAATTCCATATTTTTTTCTTATAGTTCCGTCTGCAGCATCCTCTGGTTTGGTCGCACCCATTAACTCTCTATTTTCTAAAACTGCATTTTCTTTCTCTAACACCATCACAACTATTGGTCCTGACGACAAATAGGCACATAAATCGTTATAAAAAGGTTTTGTTTCATGAACTTTGTAAAATTGTTCTGCTTCAGTTTTTACTATTTGAATTTTTTTATCTTTAACAATTTTAAAACCTTTATTTGTAAACATTTCTTTAATTTCATTGTCTAAATTTCTTTCAACCGCATCAGGTTTAATGATTGATAGTGTTTGCTCTGTGTTACTCATAATTGTCCTCTATTAGTTGGTTTAATAATCTTACTCCATAACTAGTTGCTCCACCTGAGTTTAAAGCTCCACCATATTTTGAAAAGGCCATACCAGCTATATCTAAATGTGCCCAAGGTGTTTTATTTAAAATAAATCTTTGTAAAAACTGTGCTGCAGTTGTAGACCCCGCACCACCAACATAATTAATATTTTGCATGTCTGCATTTTTTGAGTCTATAAGTTTGTCAAAATTTTTATGCAAGGGCATTCTCCACAATTTTTCTTGCACTTTATCACCTGCTTCTAATAGTTGTTTTGACAATTTATCGTCGTTTGAAAATAGGCCAGCATATTCAGAGCCCAATGAAACTATAATAGCACCAGTTAAGGTTGCTAAATCAACTATAAATTTAGGTTTAAATTTTTTTTCAGTAAAAGTTAGAGCATCTGCCAAAACTAATCTACCTTCAGCATCTGTATTTAATATTTCTATTGTTTTGCCGCTGTAAGATTTTACAATGTCACCTGGTCTTTGAGCATTTCCACTCACCATATTCTCAACAAGCCCCACAACACCAACTGCATTAATTTTTGCTTTTCTTGTAGCTAAATTTTTCATTAAGCCCACCACAGTAGCTGAGCCTGCCATATCATAAGTCATGTCCTCCATAAACTTTGCTGGTTTCAACGAGTAACCACCAGTATCAAAACAAACCCCTTTTCCAACAAAAGCTAAAGGATTAGAATTATTTTTTAATCCATTCCATTCTATTGTTACAAGATATGATCCCCGAATACTTCCTTGACCTACGCCAAGTAAAGCGTTCATTCCAAGTTTCTTTAGTTTTTTTTCATCGTAAATATTTATTTTTAATCCAAATTTTTTAAGTGTATTTATTCTTTTTGCATATTCATCTGGATGTAAAACATTTCCCGGTTCAGAAACGAGGTCTCTTGCAAAAAAACTTCCTTCTTCCAAGGCTTTAAACCTTAAGTGGTCTTGAGTGGATATTTTGTTCTTATCACCTATTACATTTATAGAAACAATCTTTTTCTTTTTTTTTGATTTGTAAATATTAAATTCATATGATTTTAATTTTAGTCCATGCAGAAAATAACCTACAAAATTTTTTATCTTATTATTAATTGTATCTGAATATGCAAAGTAATCCTTTTGATTATCATAATTAATAAAACTATGAAATTTAGCTCCCAGATTTTCTATATCTGATATTTTTATATCTTTCTTAATTGACACTAAAAATACAGTCTTTTTTGAACTTACTTCAAAAAAAAGTATGTCTTTTTTTAAATCACTATTTTTTAGTAAATCAGATATGTAAGAAAATTCCTCTTTTGATACATTTTTTTTTAAGCCGCTAATATTGAAATTCTCATCAACAAATAAAATAAGATTAATTGAAGATTTAGCACTTAGTTTCTTAGAATAGTTTATTTTAATAGACATAAATTTTTAAATACACTCTGTACGTGTTCGTGCTATATAAGTATAAAATTTAGGAAATTCAATGAAAAAATTAATATTTAGAAAGATTTTAAAAGACATATTATATTTTTTTTTATTAGTTTCGCTAAGTGTAACTTTAATAGTTTGGGTTATTCAAGCAGTTAATTTTCTAGATATAGTTTCAGAAGATGGCCATGGCCTAGAAATTTACTTTAAGTATACTTTATTAAATTTTCCTAAAATCTTCAGTAGAACATTAATATTTATATTTTTTTTATCTGTTTTTTATACAATTTTAAAATATGAAAATAATAATGAATTAATAGTTTTTTGGAGTAACGGCATAACTAAAAAAAAATTTATAAACGTCATAATTGTTTTTTCATTGTTATTTATGATAACTCAAATCTTGTTTACAACTTATTTTGTTCCTAGCTCTCAAAATAAAGCTCGTTCATATATAAGAACTTCAAATATTGATTTTTTTCCTTCACTTTTAAAAGAAAAAAAATTTATTGATACTGTTTCAAATTTAACAATATTTATTGAAGAAAAAAATCAAGATGGAGTATTAAAAAAAATATTTTTAAAAGAAGATATTAATCAAAATAATTCTCAAATAATTTATGCTAAAGAGGGAAAGATAATTAACGCTAATAACAAAACATATATTAAACTTTTTGAAGGAGAAATCATTAATACCAAAAATAAAAAAATTAATGTTTTTAGTTTTAGTGAAACAGAGATTGACTTATCTAAATATAAAACTAAAACAACTACATATCCTAAAATTCAAGAGCTTCCTACCTTTGCCCTTTTAAATTGTGTTTTAATTGACCCTATAAATTTTATTAGTTCTAAAGCTAACGTAAACTTCAATTGTGAAAAAAATAATACTAAAATATTTTTTCAAGAATTTTTTAAAAGGCTATATATGCCTCTTTATATTCCTCTGATGGCATTGATATCTTCATTATTAATTTTAAGATCTAAAGATAATTTTAGATTTAATAAATTTAAAAATAGTATTTTTATTATCGGTATATCTATAATTATTTTGTCTGAAGTCACAGTCAGATATTTCGGAACTAATATGATCTCTAATATAAGTTTTTTATTTTTACCGTTAATATTATTTTTTATAACCTATTCAATTATCTTTATATTTGACAAAAAAAATTTTAATCAAAAATGATAAAAACCTATCAAAAATATTTAATTAAACAGTTTTCTTCTATTGTTCTACAAGTAAGCTTAATTTTTTTTAGCCTGGTATTTATTTTAAATGTATTTGAAGAAATTAATTTTTTAAAAGACTCTGATGTTAATTTTCTCTATCCTTTACTATTAACTTTTTTAAACTCACCGGCAGTTTTTTTTCAAATTTTTCCTTTCATTTTTTTAATTTCAACTCAATTTTTTTTTCTTAAAATCACAGATAAAAAAGAACTGCCTATTTATAAAAATTTCGGGCTAAGTAATTTTAAAATTTTATCTACAATCGTAACATTTTCATTTATTTTAGGATTTTTTATAGTAATTGTTTTTTATAATTTTTCTGCAAAATTAAAATTTGTATACTTAGATTTAAAGAATAGTTTTTCAAATGATAATAAATATTTAGCAGTAGTTACAGAAAACGGCCTTTGGATCAAAGATGAAATTAATGATTTTATAAATATTGTTTATGCTGAAAAGTTAATTGAGAATTCTTTAATAAATGTATCTATTACTCAATTTAATAATGATTTTAAATTAATCAAAACAATTAAATCTGACAAAGTCCTTATAGATGACTATTTTTGGAAATTAGAAAATCCGATAATAGCTGAAAATCAAAAACCAAACAAAAAAATTAATAATCTAATTTTAGAAACTCATTTTAATTTAAAGAAAATTAAAGGGTTATTTTCCAATTTATCATCTTTAGATCTAGTAGAGCTGGATAAATTAAAAAAAGATTATTTTCAGTTGGGATATTCAACAACCGAAATTTCTCTCCATCAACAAAAATTAGTCTCTTTTCCGATCTATTTAACCCTAATGACCTTGTTTGCATCGATTATAATGTTAAATATAAGGCAAAATAAACCAAAAGTTTTTAATTTACTGTTGGGTATTATGTTGTCAGTTATTGTTTATTACATAAATTTTTTTTCAGGTACCTTGGCTCAGAATGAAAAAATACCAATCATTTTATCCGTATGGCTACCTTTAATAGTGTTATTATTATTAAGTACAATAGGAATTATTAGAATTAATGAAAAATAAGAAAATAATCATC
>JAOHCJ010000034.1 GCA_028095445.1 Candidatus Pelagibacter sp. | reverse complement strand
ATTGAGAGCTGGAAAAGTCTGCTTTTAAAATCTGAAAAAATGGTGAAAGAGTTAAGTGAAAGAAAAAATAAATTATCATCTCAACTAAATGAACGTGATCAACAACCAAAAATTCAGGCTGAAAAAAAAGGACAAATTACTGAAGGTTTAAGAATAGCTGAAAAAGAAAAAACTGAAAATGAAACTATAATTGATGAAACAGATAAAAAAATTAATTCTTTTAGGATTGAATTAAATCAAGTGCAAGAAAAATCTATACAAATAAGAGAAAGGAAAGCTAGTTCCGGGGCGACAATTATAGGACTTAAAAAAAGAAAAGATGATTTATTAGATAGAGTTCTGTCTGAACTAAACCTTAAAGAAAATGATATTCTAGAAAATTCTAATTTAAATGGTTTAGAAGAATTACCAGATACAATATCTCAAGAAGAAAAATTAGATGAAAAAAAAAGAGAAAGAGAAAAACTTGGGTCGGTCAATTTAAGGGCTGATGAAGAGACCAATAAATATGAAATAGAAATTAAAAAAATGGAACAAGATAGGGGGGATCTTGTTACGGCAATCTTAAAATTAAAAGAAAGTATTAATGAATTAAATCAAAAGGGAAGAGAAAGATTATTAGAAGCTTTTGAAAAAGTTAATCGTAAATTTAATGAAGTTTATACAAAGTTATTTAATGGTGGAAATGCTAAATTAGAACTTATAGATTCTACTGACCCTCTTGAAGCTGGACTTGAAATGTTAGTGAGTCCTCCAGGCAAAAGACTACAATCTATAACCTTATTATCTGGTGGAGAACAAGCCTTAACAGCTCTATCACTTATTTTTGCAGTATTTCTAACTAATCCATCTCCAATTTGTGTGCTAGATGAAGTTGATGCTCCATTAGATGATGCTAATGTAACAAGATTCTGTAGTTTGCTTGAAGAATTAACCAAGATTACAAATACTAAATTTATTATTGTAACTCACCATGCTCTTACAATGTCTAAAATGAGTAGACTTTATGGAGTAACAATGCCTGAAAAAGGAATTAGTCAATTAGTGGCTGTTGATTTACAAAAAGCTGAGGGTATGGTGGCATAAAATCAAATGTCAAAAGAACCATTTAAAACTCGCTTAGAGATTGCAAAATCTAAACTTTCTAAGAGAAATCTCTATAAAGACAAGGAACCACCCTCTTCTATTGGAACTGCTTTTAAATTAAGTACAGAATTAGTGTCTGCAGTAGCAGTTGGGACAATTATAGGGTTTATTTTAGACACGACCTTTGGTACTAAGCCCTGGTTAATATTAATATTTTTTTTTGTAGGTGTGGTTGCTGGTATTGTAAACGTTTTCAGGTCTGCAAAAAATATGCAAAAATAGATTTAAAAAATTATGGCAACAAACCCAATGCACCAATTCGAAGTCTATAGAATTGGACCAGAAATAAAATTAGGTGCAATAGATATATCATTTACAAATGCGAGTTTATTTATGGTTATAAGTTCTTTGGCAATACTATTGATCTTTAATCTTGGTTCAAAAAAAAATTCTCTACTACCTAGCAAAGTTCAGCTTTTAGCGGAGCTTAGTTACACCTTTGTATCAAAAATGATTAGTGATACAGCTGGGTCAAAAGCAAAGCCATATTTTGCCTTCATCTTTTCATTGTTCATGTTTGTACTATTTTGCAACATGTTCGGGATGATTCCTTATACTTTTACAGTAACTAGCCATATTATTGTTACTTTTATTCTGGCTTCATTTATTTTTATTGCGGTAACAATAATTGGTTTTATGAAACATGGTTTTGGTTATTTGAAATTATTTGTTCCTAGTGGTGTGCCAGCAGTTCTTTTGCCATTAATTGTTGTTATAGAGGTTATTTCTTATTTAAGTAGACCTATAAGTCTTTCTGTTCGTTTATTTGCTAACATGATGGCTGGTCACACTATGATGAAAGTTTTCGGTGGCTTTGTAATAAGCCTCGGGATAGTTGGTGGATGGCTTCCACTGAGTTTTTCGGTTGCACTAACAGGCTTGGAAATACTAGTTGCTTTTCTTCAGGCATATGTTTTTGCAATCTTAACCTGCATCTATTTAAATGATGCATTAAATTTACACCATTAACTAACATAAGGAGGATATAATGGAATTAGAAGCAGCAAAAATGATCGGTGCAGGACTAGCAGCAATAGCTCTAGCTGGTGCCGGTGTTGGAATTGGAATTATCTTTGGTAATTACCTTTCTGGTGCAATGAGAAATCCATCTGCAGCACAAAAACAATTTCCTAATCTTTTACTAGGTTTTGCTTTAGCTGAGGCTACTGGTCTATTTGGATTAGTTGTCGCATTAATTATTTTATTTGCATTTTAAATTAAATGATTAAAAAAATATTTTTTCAGTCGATATTTTTGAGCTTCATATTTTTTAAGGAAGCTTTTGCAGCTGAAAGTAGTGGCATGCCTCAATTAAACCCTGAGTTTTGGATTTCTCAATTTTTTTGGTTAACACTAACTTTTGGAATTTTATATATTGTTCTTTCTAAATTTATACTTCCAAAAATTAGTGCAAACCTTGAAATGAGAAAATCTCAAATCTTAGAAAATATTGAGGCAGCGGAAAAACAAAGAGAAGAAAGTGAAATGAAAATAGAGGAATATAACAAGATAGTGCAAAATAGTAAAAATGAGGCAAAAAATTACTTTAATCAAGCAAGAGAAAAAATATTGAAAGATATTAGTCTTAAAAAAGAAACATTAGACAAAGAGTTGGATGCAGAAGTTAAAAAAACTGAAGCCGAAATTGATAAGTTTAAAAAGAATGCTCCAGAAAAAGTTAATAAGATCGCTATAGAAACATCTTCAGATTTGCTTCAACAATTAATAGGAGCCGAAGTTAATAACAGTAGTATTTCAGCAATAGTTGATGATCTTTCAAAAAAAAAAATGAATAAATATTATGGCAATTGATGCAACTTTTTGGGTAGCAATATCTTTTATAATTTTTATTGGAGGGTTAATTTATTTGAAAATACCTCAAAAGATTAACGAAATTCTAAACAAACTTATTTTAGATATTAAGAATGAAATTGCTGAAAGTGAAAAACTAAGATCAGAAGCAAAAACTCTAATGGATAATGCACAAAGCAAATTGGATACGGCTCAGACAGTTAGTGATGATATTTTAGAAAAAGCAAAAAAAGATAGTGATCATTTGGTAATAGAAATGAATGATAAATTTCATAAATCCTCAGAAATAAAAAAAAAATTAGCAGAAAATAAGATTATTCAAATGAAAGAAGTGGCTCTTAAAGAGATAAAAGATGTGTCAATTAAAATTGCTTTGGAATCTGTTAAAAAAATTATCAGTACATCTGTAGATAAATCAAAACTTGATAATTTGTTTGATAAAAATCTGGAAGAAACAAAATCTGTGTTAAAAAAGATTAATTCATAATTCTCTTACATTTTTTTTAAAAAACTATAAATTAACCAAATGAAATCTATAGTTATTGGCTCAGGATTTGGTGGCATCGCAGCAGCTTTAAGGCTTAAAGCTAAAAACCATAATGTAACTTTAATTGAAAAACACCCTGATCTTGGAGGAAGAGCAAGAGTTTTTAAAAAAAATGGTTTTACTTTTGATGGTGGCCCAACAGTAATAACTGCTCCCTACTTAATTGAAGAGCTTTTTCAATTGTTCAATAAAAAACCTGAAGATTATATAGAGCTTACTCCTCTTAAAATTTGGTATCAATTTATTTTTGAAGATGGAAAAAAATTTAATTATTCAGGTGATGAAAACCAAATGAAACTACAAATTAAAAATATTAATGAAGAAGATGTCAAGGGTTATGAAAAACTTGTAAAATTCACTAAAAAAATATTTGATAAAGGTTTTACAGAGCTTGCAGATACTCCTTTTGACAAACCATTAGTTATGATGAGGCAATTGCCAGCTTTACTAAAACTTAAAAGTTATAAATCAGTTTATTCATTAGTTTCTTCATTTATAAAAAATGAAAAATTAAGACGTATGCTAAGTATGCACCCCTTACTAGTTGGTGGTAACCCATTCACAACAACATCAATTTATGGTCTTATTCTATATCTAGAAAAAAAATGGGGCATACATTATTCAATGGGTGGAACTGGAAATATAATTAAAGGTTTAGAAAAATTAATGATGGAAGAAGGAATTAAGATTATTAAAGGTCAAGAAGTCAAAAATATCATTACAAAGAATAACAAAATTGAGGGAGTAAAACTAGACAATCAAGAAGAAATAAATGCAAATAATGTAATATGTAATGCAGACCCTCCAGCTGTATACGAAAAACTTCTTAACCTAACCAAAACTAATGTTCTATTTGAATGGAAGCAAAAAAGAATGCAATATTCTATGGGTCTTTTTGTTTACTACTTTGGTACTAAAAAAAAATATCCAAATGTCGAACATCATACAATTAAGTTTGGTGACAAATATAAAGAGCACTTAAATGATATATTTGATAAAAAAAAATTGAATAATGACATAAGCTATTATCTGCACAGACCCTCTGCAACTGATAAAACTATGGCACCAGAAGGAAATGATTGCTTTTATGTGCTGGTTCCAGTTCCAAATAATCAGTCTAAGATAAATTGGAAAATTGAAGGTGACAAAATGAAAGATCTAGTAATAGATAAAATGGAGAAAGCTTTATTGCCCAATCTAAGAGAAAATATTATTGAAGACTTTTATTTAACCCCAGATTATTTTGAAAAAGAATTAAATACTAAATTTGGCTCTGGGTTTTCTATACAACCAAAATTTACACAATCTGCATATTTTAGATTCCATAATAAATCTGAGATTTGTGATGGATTATATTTTGTTGGTGCTGGAACGCATCCTGGTGCTGGTGTCCCTGGTGTGTTATCTTCAGCAAAAGTTTTAGATAAGATTATATAATGTCTGATAAAAACTACTTGTCTATTTATGCAAAGTCCTTTAATTGGGCTGGTTTTTTTTTGCCAAAAAAAACTTACCAAAAGTGTTCTGCGCTATATGATTTTTGCAGAACTGTAGATAATATTGCAGACGATGATAGTGAATTATATATTAAAAAAAAAAAATTATCAGTTTTTAAAAATGATTTTATTAATAAGAACTATAATAATATAATAATTAAAAATATGTGGGATCTTATGGATTGTCACTTAATTTCAATAAAAATCGTTGAAGACTTATTTGATGGCATTGAGTCAGATTTAGACAAAAAAGTTCAATTAAATAATAAAAAAGATTTGTTAATTTATTCTTACAGAGTTGCTGGTACAGTAGGCCTGATGATGGCAAAAATTTTAAATGTTAAAGATCAAAATTCAATGAAATCAGCTATAGATTTAGGAATCGCAATGCAACTGACAAATATATCTAGGGATGTTGTGGAAGACTCAAGGAGTAATAGATTTTATATTAAGAATGATTTTGAGACAATAAGCAACACCCTAGCGTTAGCTGATTTATTCTATAGAAGTTCTTTTATAGCAATAAAGAAAATACCTTTTGAATTTAGGTTTGCAATACTTGTTGCAAGAAGAGTTTATAAAAAGATAGGTGATAAAATTTTAAGAACAAGAAATATAGAGAATTACAATAAGGCAGGCAAGATTTATGTAAATAATTTTACAAAAATTTATCAAACAATTCTTTCTATATTTGACTTAATAACACTCTTGTTAACAAAAAAAAAAAATGGCTATATGAATAATGAACACTTTTTAATTAGTGAAGAAATAGATTTAAATGAAAGAATTTGACTATATAATTTTTGGTGGTGGTTGTGCTGGGCTATCTTTAGCATACGAATTAGAAACTCATAATAGACTTAAAGATAAAACATTAGCAATTATTGAGCCTAGATTAGATTACAAGAGAGATAAAACCTGGTCTTTCTGGAAAACAACAAACCATAATTTTGAAGATTGTGTGAAAAAGAGTTGGGATAATTTTTCTATAAATATACCTAATAAAATTAAATTTTTAGAATGCAATAAATTGCCCTATCAATCAATTGATAGTGGACTATTCTATAAAAAGATAAACTCCAAACTTAAACAAAATCCGAATATCGAATTTTACAAAAATATAAATGAAATAAGTTTAAGTAACTCCCTTATTTTCAATAGTGTTCCATTAATAGAGTCTAAAGAAAATAAACTTTGGCAACACTTTAAAGGTATTGAGATCGAGACTACTAAAGATGTTTTTGATGAAAAGACCATGAATTTAATGGACTTTGATTGTCAACAACACAATAGTGTTCATTTCTTTTACACACTGCCTTATAGCAAAAATAAGGCTTTAGTTGAAACTACATGGTTATCTAAAATGAATAATGATCTGGAAAAAGATTATGATGAGCAATTAAAAAATTATATTGAAAATCATCTAAATATTAAAAATTACAAAATTAATTATAAAGAAAATGGTGCTATACCACTATTTTATCCATCAAACATTAATGAAAAAAATA
>JAOHCJ010000033.1 GCA_028095445.1 Candidatus Pelagibacter sp. | reverse complement strand
GATTAACAATAAAGTCTAAAAATAATAGACCTAATGATTTTTTAAAGAAAAAACTTTTTAAACATGTGACCTTTGATAGAACAAAAGTCACTAAACGTTTATCTTCATACATTGTTCAAGAAAACCTAATAGAATTTGATGGACCTATTAAAAATTTAATTAATATCAATCAACATATAAACAATGCTTTTGAGTTGCCAAAAAATTATCTTTTTTTTCATTATAAAGATAAATTATTTAACGAATTATTAAATTGGGACTTGAATCAAATATCGGTATTATTGGAATTTTTTTCAACAAGATTTGCAAATGTAGTTTTTTCATCAGAACTTAATGCAAGCAAAATTAGTAATTTTTTTATTCAAAAATATAATTCTTTCAATTATTTAAATAATAAAAAAAATATTATAAATAATAAAAATATTTATTATCTACATGAAATAGACGGATACAATCTATTTGATGTTGTAAAAAAATCTAGTAAAATTATTTGTCCTGAAGGTATAATTTCACACATGGGTTATTTTTGCAAAAAAGATACTACAGCTTTATTGCACTTTAACACTTTTTCAAAACAAAATATCAAAGAACAATTAATTTCCTGTAAAGAGTGGTTTCCACCAGATAATTATAAATTTTCTGTTCTAAAGAAAAACTTTGATAGATCGATAGCTAAATTAGACAAAAGAATATAATGATTACCGATATTACAATAATCTTTGTTTTATATAAAAGTGATAGTATCATTTTTGAAAACCTTAAAAATCTTAAAAACTTTAAGAAAATAATCATAGATAACGACCCTACAAGTACGATTAAGGATCAGTTACTTAAATTTGACGATAATATTATCTATCATAAAATGGATAAAAATATTGGGATGGGAAGGGCAGCTAATTTTGCTTTTGATATGGTTAAATCAAATTATATTTTGTATTTAACTGCAGATACTATAATGAATGAAAATAATGTTCTTAACTTAAAAAAGATTTTTAATAAATATGATAATGTTGGGCTTGTATGTCCAAATCATTTCGATGACAATGATAAATATATTGGTAACTATTTTTGTCACCCTTTAAAAAGATTAGAAAAAAGGAATACTTTTGAAAAAAAAATTTATAATTCTTTAAGCAAAATTAAACCTTCAGGAGATTTTTTTGTGGAGTCTGTTTGGGGAGCTCCAATAATGTTAAAAACTGATATTATTAAAAAGATTGGTTTTTTTGACCCTAATTTTTTCATGTACTTTGAAGACGTTGAATTGTGTGATAGGTTAAGAAAAGATGGCCTCTCAATCATTGAAACACCTGAATCTTTTTGTAATCATATTAAGGGGGTAACTCACCCCAAAAATATTAAAGGTTACTATATAACGATGACTTCATTTAAGTTTTCTGAGCTATACTATTTTTCAAAGTTTGACAAAAAATACGTTTACAGAATTTACTTACATTCATTTGATTTTTTTTTTAGAATTATCATTAACTTAATTTTACTGAGGAAGTACAAAGTATATTCAAATCTATTTAGACTAATTGGTGTTTTTAAATATATCTTTATAAGATTAAAAAATAATGAAAAAAATTAAAATTTATTTTATAGAAAAATCAACTGATTTTAATAGTGATGATCTTTCATCTTCTAAGATTGCCGGTTCAGAAAAAACACTTATTAATATAGCTAATGCACTTGGTAAAAAAGAACATTTAGATATTAAAGTTTTTAATAATACAACTAAAGAAAAAGTCTCTAACAATGTAAGCTGGGTAAATATTAACAATATTAATCATGAAGATAGACCTGATTATTTAATTGCAATGTCTGATGCAAATTTGCTGAATTTTATTAAGTCTAATAAAAATTTTTTATGGTCTCATAGTGTTCAGTCATTTGAAAAATTTATAAGAAAAAAGCAATTTTTTTCTTTTTTGGCTAATAAACCAATTGTGCTACTTGAGGGAGAATATCATTATAAAACTAGAAGTTTTTTTACAGCTCTTTATGGAAAAAAAATTATTAAACTAGCACCAGATTATGATTTTATCAGTACTCAAATTGATGTTAACAAAATTCCTGCCAAAAAAGCAATTTTTACTACTAGATCAGATAGAAATTTAATATTTTTACTAAAATGTTGGTCTCAAATATATAGGAATTCATCACAATCAGAACTTTATATAAACCCTCCATATAATTTAGATACTAGTGAAGAACAAATGCAAATAAAAGTTAGAGTAAAATCTAGCAAAAATAAATTAATTAATGAACTGTTAGATTGCCGTGTTATGCTAAATCCAGGTCATAAAGGGGAGGTATATTGTTTAGCGGCTGAAGAGGCTAGGGAATTATGTTTACCTATTGTTACAATGGGTTTTGGAAGTTTATATGAGCGTGTTGACCATAATGTTACAGGTTTTATAGCTAATAATGAAAAAGATTTTATAAATTATTCTATTGATATACTTAATAATGATAGCACATATTTAAAACTTAAAGAAAATTTATTTAAGATTAAAGGAATTAGAACATATGAAGAAGTTTCAAATAATTTACTAGATATAATAAATGAAAGTGGATGATGCTGTTATACTTGTTGGTGGCTTAGGATCCAGACTGGGCTCTATAACCAGCAAAGTACCTAAGCCTCTTTTAAAAATAGGTGACAAAAGTTTCCTAGATCATCTTTTGATTAAAATATCCAAACATAATTTTAAAAAAATTTATTTATTATGCTCTTATAAAAAAAAAGTTTTTTTTAAATTATATAACAATAAGAAAATACATAACTCAAAAATTATTTGTATTGATGAAGGCGTAAGAAAAGGAACAGGTGGTGCCTTATTTAAACTAAAAAACAAAATAAAAAAAAATTTTATTTTATTTAACGGTGATACCTTTTTTAATATTGATATTAAGAATTTTCTTAAAAATGAATTAAAAGAATATTATGGAGTCATAGCCCTAACAAAAAAACAAAATGCACCAAATAATAAGATTCTTAATAACTTAAAAATAAATAAAAAAAATATATTAAGTTTTACTCAGCGTAAAAACAACCTAATGAATGGTGGTATCTATTATCTCAACAAGAAAATATTTAAATTTGTTCAAAATAAAAATTTATCTCTAGAAAACGATATATTATTTCGACTCATTAATGAAAAAAAAATTAAATCATTTTACTATGATGACAGCTTTATTGACATTGGATCGAAAAAAAAATTATCTTATTTGAAGAACAATTTAAACTTTATTAAAAACAAAGCTTTTTTTTTAGATAGAGACGGGGTTATCAATAAAGAAAATGGTTACATCTTAGATTTTAAAGATTTTTATTTTTTAAATGGCGTTAAAAAAGCTATAAAATTTCTTAACGACAAAAAGTATTTTGTGATAATAATAACTAATCAAGCCTCTATCGGTAAATCTTTATTAAAGGAAAGTAAGTTAAATCAGATTCATAATAAAATGAAAAAAGAAATTTTTGCATCTAGCAAAGGTATTGTAGATGACATTTTTTATTCTCCATATTACAAATATTCCAAAAAAAAAATTTATAGGTTGAACAAACATAACCGTAAACCAAATAATGGTATGCTAAAACAAGCTATATATAAGTGGAATATATCAGTAGATAAGAGTATTTTTATAGGTGATAAAGATACAGACAGAACAGCAGCTTTTAAATCAAATGTAAAATTTTATTTCAAAAAAAAAATTTCAATGTATAAACAAGTTAAAGATATTATAAATAATGAAAAATAGTATTAGCAAGCACTACAATGAATCTCTAAAAGTTATCTCATCTTTAAAGACTGAATTATCTAAAATTGAAAAAATCACAAAACTATTAATAAAAAAAATCAAATCAAAAAATAATATATTTGTTTACGGTAATGGAGGATCTTTTGCTGATAGTTCTCATTTTGTTGGTGAATTAACTGCAACTTATTTAAAAAAAGATCGTAAACCTTTACCTTTTTTTCTATTAAGCTCAAACATGGCTGCCTTAACTGCATGGTCTAATGACTTTAATTTTGATGACTATTTAAAAAGAGAATTTTCAATTTTTGCTAAACAATCAGACGTCTTAATACTTTTTTCAACAAGTGGTGGAAATCTTAAAAATAAGCAGTCAATCAATCTTATCAAACTAGCAAAGTATGCAAAAAGTAATAATATTTTTATAATATCTTTTTTAGGAAAAGGAGGAGGTTTTCTTAAAAAAATTTCAGATTTATCTATAGATATAAAATCTCAAAATACTGGTGCAATTCAAGAAGCCCACAAAGTAATTATGCATTCAATTTGTTATTATTTAGATGATTTTTTTTAGATATTAAATTTTTATTTTATTTAATGCATTGTTTTTAAATAAATTAGCTTCTTTGATATATCTTCTTACCATCTCTGTTGATTTATGACCTGTCATAGCCATA
The DNA here is from genome assembly GCA_028095445.1 of Candidatus Pelagibacter sp. The sequence goes on along the minus strand of JAOHCJ010000033.1, from coordinate 2,165 downwards.
ATACTTCTTTCTTCAGCTCCAGATTCCGCTGCAGTTGTTGCAAAACCAGACCTTAAACTATGCCCTGAATAATTTTTACTATCTAATCCTGCTAATCTTAAGTACTCTTTAATAAGTAATGCTACTGTTTGATCTGTTAATCGGTTTTCTGACAAGTTTAAACCTTTTGTAAATCTTCTAAACAAAGGACCTTTATTAATCTTGGATATTTGTATCCATTTCTTTAAAGATAGAACTGGGCAATATTGAGTATTATCAAAGTAGGGTAGTGCTTTCACAGTTCCTTCACCAAATTGGTCTGTCTTAGACTTTCTTAAACTGATTTTAAGACCTTCTGTTACAAAATCTAAATCATCATAGTTCAATGAAACTATTTCATTTCTCCTAAAACCACCTGAAAATCCAATTAATATTATTGATCTGTCCCTTAATTTTTTAATTTGTTCTTTTTTTTGTTCATCTATTACATTAATTATAGATCTTAAATTATTGATTAATATAGGTTTTTTACCTTTTTGAATACTGCCTTTTCTCCTTTTTATACCCATAATATTCTCAATTATTGATGGGTGTTTTGTATCTAAGTAATGCCCTTTTAACTTATGTATAACTCCAATTGAAACTAATCTTCTCTTTAAAGTGCTCATTTTTGTGTCTTTAGTTGATAAATAAGTTAAATATAAAGAAACTATTTTTGGTTCTGATGGAAGGGATTTAAAACCATTTTGTGCACAGAATAATCCAAAATCATTAAAATCAGATTTATAAGCTCTTACAGTATTTTTTGCTTTTGAATTTTGGAGGTTCACTAATGTTTCTTCTTGTAAAGCTTTTATGTCTGTTATTATTTTATTCATATCTATTACTATTGATAACCATTAATTATCGTTAGTAATATATTAAGTGATTTTATAAGTCAATAGTTTAATTTAAAAAAATGATTAGAAAATTGTATAAGGATGACTTTAAAAAATGGTCAGATTTATATCAAGGATATGCAAATTTCTACAAGGTTCCAATGAATTCAGTTACTTTAGATACTCTTTGGAAGTGGATTCATGATGAAAACCATATTGTCAACGGAATATGTTTTGAATTAAATAGCAAAATTGTTGGAATTGCTCATTATAGAACAATGCCAAGACCGATTAAGGGTCAATATATTGGCTTTTTAGATGATTTGTTTGTTAAGCCAGATTTTAGGGGTCAAAAAATAGCTCAAAAGCTAATTAATCACTTAAAATCTTTATCAAAATCAAATAATTGGGATGGAATTCGTTGGATCACCCACTCTTCTAATAAAAATGCCAAAAAATTATATAATAAAATAGCTAATAATACAGGTTTTGAGCTATACGAACTTAAATAAAAATTTATCCCCATTATCCACAAGAATATGAGCAATAATAAGAATCAACTATTTAGTGATACATACAACTTAGCTAATAATGTAAATTATTTATAACTTAAGAGGCAACTCTTAACTGGCCATCCAGGGAAAAGTCGAAAGACCCAAGCCTGGAGGGCAGAAAGCCCTGCAAAGTAGTGCTAAACATGTGGGGTGGCCGGTTCGGCGGTAGCAACTACAACGACGAACCTTAACTTCTGGTCTTTACACTGTAAAAAGTGTGAAGATTCAGGGTTTTTTTATGACTAAAATTTCAGGAACCCCCTTTCAATTAAAAGTATGGAATTACTTAAAGAAAATTCCAAAAGGGAAAATTAAAACCTACCTTGAAGTATCTAAAGCTATAGGAAAACCAAAAGCTTTTAGAGCTGTTGCCAATGCAGTAGGTAAAAACCCCTATCCTCCAAAAATACCATGTCATAGAGTAATTAGATCTGATGGAACTCTCGGTGGGTATTCAGGAAAGGGTGGAATTAAAGAAAAAAAACGATTATTGAGGCTTGAGAAAATATTTATTAAATAGAGGTTTTTCAGAGCACAAGTCTTCTAAAAGTGTTGGTAATAAATACTTTTAGTATAATATATTAATTTTACTCTTAAATAAGCTTATTCACTCTTCGGTTGTACTGTATAGAAGGATATGCTTAAAAAAGACCCCTCTATGGCTGTTTAAATGCTATATTCAAAGACTGCAATGCTTAATTAATCTACGTTATCAACGCTTATTGATGATTACAAATATCCCTGATTTTAAAGG
>JAOHCJ010000032.1 GCA_028095445.1 Candidatus Pelagibacter sp. | reverse complement strand
GTTCAGATAAACCTTTAAATTTAAAACCAAAAATTTCTACATTTTTTTTCTTGTGTTTTGGATTAACATTGTTTGGTTTGGGGGAAGGACTATTAATTGTTTCGGCAGCAGGAGCTTCACCGTGGAGTGTTCTTGCTCAAGGTATTTTTTTAAATGTGGGTTTTTCTATCGGCATAATAACTATACTTATAAGTGTAATAGTTTTAATTCTTTGGCTACCATTAAATCAGAAGCCTGGAATTGGTACAATTTTAAATGCTTTAATAATTGGCTTGATGATAGATGTTTGTATCAAATTTGTGCCTACACCAGAAAATTATATTTCTCAATTAGTTTTAGCTTTTTTAGCTGTACTTACAGTTGGAGTAGGAGGTGGAATTTATTTAGTTGCAAACTTAGGAGCGGGCCCAAGAGACGGATTAATGATTGGATTACAAAAAAAAACAAACTTACCAATTGCAGGTGTAAGAGCTACTCTTGAAATTACAGTAATGTCTATTGGCTGGTACTTAGGTGGCACGGTAGGTATTGGAACTTTATTATTTGCTTTTGGAATTGGTCCAGCAGTCGCTTTAAGTTTATATATTGTTGGAAAATCTTTTAATTAGAGAGGTGTTGAAGATTTTTCGTTCTTTTTTCTATCATTAGGGTTAAGAATTGCTTTTCTTAATCTAAGGGATTTAGGGGTAATTTCTAATGCCTCATCAGTATTTAGCATACTAAGCTGTTCTGCAATTGACATTTGTCTAACTGGAGTAAGCACAACATTTTCATCCGTACCTTGAGTTCTCATATTTGTTAATTGTTTACCCTTCATAACATTAATAATCATATCACCAGCCTTTGGAGCTAGTCCAACAATCATTCCTTCATATACAGGATCATTATGAGTGACAAACATTTCACCTCTCGCCTGTAAGTTAAATATTGCAAATGCAACAGCTTTACCACTGGACATTGAAATTAAAGCACCATTTTTTCTTCCATCCATTTCACCTTCAAATTTTCCAAAGCCATGAAAAATTCTATTAATTACACCAGTACCTTTTGTTAGAGTCAAAAATCTACTTGTATAACCCATCAAACCTCTTGTTGGTGCATGAAATATTAATCTTTTTTTATCTTTTCCGGTATCTTTAAGATCAAGCAATTTACCTTTTCTTCGATTCATAGAATCAATAATTTTTGAAGAGAATTCTTCATCTAAATCTACTGTAATTTCTTCGATCGGCTCAAGTTTATTTCCATTTTTATCTTGCTGATATAAAACTTTTGGAGGACTTACAGTCATTTCAAAGCCTTCACGTCTCATTTGCGTTAATAATATCTCAAGCATTAGCTCTCCTCGTCCACTAATTACAAACGAATCCACATTAGCATTTTGAGAAAAAGTAATTCCAACGTTATTTTGAGCTTCTGAAATCAACCTATCTTTAATTTGTGTACTTGTTAATTTTTTTCCTTCAGTTCCAGCTAAAGGAGAGCTATTAACACTTATAGTAATAGACATAGTAGGTGGATCTATCGGTGTCGCGTGAAGTGGTTCATTTACTTCGGGATCACAAATGGTGTCTGCTACATTAGCTTTTTCTAGACCAGCAATTATAACAATATCTCCAGCTTCACCAACCTCGATGGGTACTTTTTTTGTTCCCTCGTATCTAAAAATTTTAGTTAATCTACCTTCATCAACTTTTTCTCCTTTAAGATTTATTGCTTTAATAGGTTGATTGGCTTTTGCTGTACCTTGTGATATTTTTCCAACCAAACTTCTTCCTAAAAAACTATCCGCATACAATAGAGTAGACAGCATTGCGAAAGGTTTTGTTTTATCAAGTTCAGCTGGCTTAACATGCTCTATGATTAAATCTAGCAACGGATGAAGGTTTTCTCTTGGGCCATCAACTTCTTTACTTGCCCATCCAGATCTACCACTAGCGTATAAAACAGGAAAATCTAATTGTTCTTCATTGGCATCTAAGCTCACAAATAAATCAAATGTTTCATCTAAAACTTCGTTAGCTCTTTGATCTGCCTTATCTAGTTTGTTAATTACTACAATTGGCTTTAATCCTTGTTTAAGTGCCTTTGCTAATACAAATTTAGTTTGAGGCATCACACCCTCTGCAGAATCAATAAGTAATAACGCACCATCAGCCATACTTAAAACACGCTCTACTTCTGCAGCAAAATCTCTGTGACCTGGTGTGTCTATAATATTAATCCTAGAACCTTGCCAATCAATTGAAGCAGGTTTAGCTAAAATAGTAATTCCTCTTTCTTTTTCTAATTCACCAGAATCCATTAATCTTTCATCAACTACTTCATTTTCTCTAAATGAACCACTTTGCTTCATTAGATTATCAATCATAGTTGTCTTGCCATGGTCAACGTGTGCTATAATAGTGATGTTTCTAATATTATTTGCCATAATTTGTGGTTCTTATACATCAAATGTCTTATTTGAAAAATTAAAAAAGCTATTCTTTAAAAAAAATCAGTTCTTGTGATTAGTTCAAAAACCTATAGATATCGCAGTATAAATTAGACGTATTAAAGGATTAAGAGCATATCTCCTTAAGTTTTAAAAAATCTAAATACCTAAATGGAAAACTTTAAATTATTTAAAATAGAAGATTCGTTAAAAAATTCATTGGAAAAAATGAAATTTACGAAGCCGACCCCAATCCAAGGCATGGCAATACCAGTTGCTTTAGAGGGGAAAGACGTTTTGGGAACAGCGCAAACTGGAACTGGAAAAACATTAGCATTCAGTATTCCTTTAATTAATAAACTAATATTAGACAAAAATGCATTTGCATTAGTGATGTGTCCAACCAGAGAGCTTGCAACTCAAGTCATGGCTGCAATCAAGAGTATTATTAGTGATAAAATTAATATTAAAACTGCTTTGCTTATTGGTGGGGAAGCAATGCAAAAACAACTTAGACAACTAAGTAATAGATCTAGAATAATAGTTGGTACGCCTGGAAGAATTAATGACCATTTAAAAAGAAAAAGTTTAAATCTCTCAGCCACAAAATATTTGGTATTAGATGAAACTGATAGAATGTTAGATATGGGATTTACTCCACAAATAGAGATGGTTTTAAAATTCGTACCCAAAGATCACCAGACATTATTATTTTCAGCAACCTTACCACAAAATATTTTGAGAATTTCAGAAAGATACCTCACAAAACCCGAAAGAATTTCCACAGGATCTACTTCAGTTCCTATTGCAAAGATTAAACAATCAACTCTTCAAGTTTTTAAAGAAAATAAATATGATGAATTGATAGATCAGTTTTTATCTAGAAAAGGATCAATTCTAGTTTTTGTCAAAACAAAAAGAAGTGCAGATAAAATGGTTAAGCGATTAAAAGAAGAAGGTCATTCAGCTGATGCTATTCATGGAGATCTTCGTCAGAGTAAAAGAGATCGTGTAATTACTTCATTTAGAAAAGGTCTTAAGAGGATATTAATTGCAACTGATGTTGCGGCAAGAGGATTAGACATTCCTTTAATTCAGCATGTAATAAATTATGACTTACCTCAAGTTCCAGAAGATTATGTTCACAGAATTGGAAGAACAGCTAGAGCAGGATCTGATGGATCGGCTTTAACATTTCTCACACCAGATGATAGATCTATGTGGAACTCAATTAGTAAATTAATTGATCCAAATTTTAAACCTGCACCGCGTGAAGCAAGAGGGAATTCAAAAGGGGGTAAAAAGGGAAAAGCTCCATATAATAAAAAAAGAAAATTCAGAAATGAGAATAAGTTTAGCCATGGAAGACCCGATAGATCATCAAGAGATGGAGAGAAAAAAAGTTTTGGTTATAAAGGAAAATCCAGTTTTGGAGATAAACCAAAATCTTTTGGTAAAGGAAGACCCGATAGATCATCAAGAGATGGAGAGAAAAAAAGTTTTGGTTATAAAGGAAAATCTAGTTTTGGAGATAAACCAAAATCTTTTGGTAAAGGAAGACCCGATAGATCATCAAGAGATGGAGAGAAAAAAAGTTTTGGTTATAAAGGAAAATCTAGTTTTGGAGATAAACCAAAATCTTTTGGTAAAGGAAGACCCGATAGATCATCAAGAGATGGAGAGAAAAAAAGTTTTGGTTATAAAGGAAAATCCAGTTTTACAAAAAAAGATAATTCAAAACCAACAGGTTTTACAAATAATCCAAAATACTTTGGGCAAAAATCATCTGAAGCCTCATCTACTGGTGGAGAAAAAAAAAGTTTTGGTTTTACCGGTAAAAAGAAGTTTAAAAGTAGAAGTAGCCGACCTAAAAATTTTACCTTTAAAAAACATAGTCAAAAAAGAGCTTAGGTCTAAGATTTTTTAGATTTCTCTCTTTTATTTTTTCTTTTTTCTTTCAGGCTTAACTTTGGCTTTTTAGCAGTACTCGAATCTTTGAATGATTTTCCACTGTATCTTTTTGACATATCTTAATCTTATAACAGCTTAGTAAAAAAAAAGGCCATCTAAAAAGATGGCCTTTGAATTTTTTCTAAAAGAGAGGGATTACATTCCCATGCCGCCCATGCCGCCCATGCCGCCCATTCCACCAGGCATTCCACCAGGCATTCCACCAGCAGCACCAGCATCTTTATCGTCTGGTTTGTCAGCAATCATAGCCTCAGTAGTAACAAGTAATCCCGCAATAGAAGCAGCATCTTGTAAAGCTGTTCTTACAACTTTAACTGGATCTATGATACCCTTTGAAAACATATCAACGTATTCTTCATTCTGAGCATCGTAACCTTGACTTTTTTTACTTTGTTCAAGTAATTTTCCAACAACTACAGATCCATCAACTCCAGCATTTAAAGTGATTTGTCTTATAGGAGACTGTAAAGCTTTAGCTACTAAATCTACTCCAGCTTTTTGATCATCACCCTTCACTTTAAGTTTATCCAAGTCTTGTGAAGCATACAAAAGGGCACAACCACCTCCAACTACTATTCCTTCTTCAACAGCAGCTCTAGTTGCATTAAGAGCATCTTCTACTCTGTCTTTTCTTTCTTTAACTTCCACTTCAGTTGCACCACCAACTTTGATTACAGCAACTCCACCAGCAAGTTTTGCTAATCTTTCTTGAAGCTTTTCTCTATCATAATCAGAAGTTGTTTCACTAACTTGTTGTTTAATTTGAGCACATCTAGCTTCAATGTCAGATTTTTTACCAGTTCCACTAATAATAGTACTGTTATCTTTATCTACTTTTACTCTTTTGCAAGATCCAAGATCTGTAAGTTTGACATTTTCAAGTTTAACACCTAAATCTTCTGAAATAACTTGACCACCAGTTAAGATTGCAATGTCTTCAAGCATAGATTTTCTTCTATCACCAAAACCTGGTGCTTTAACAGCAACAACTTTTAAACCACCTCTAAGTTTATTTACTACAAGAGTTGCAAGAGCTTCACCTTCAACATCTTCAGAAATAATCATTAAAGGTCTTCCAGCTTGAACAACAGCCTCTAATAGAGGAACCATTGGTTGTAAGTTTGTTAATTTTTTTTCATGCAAAAGAATAAAAGGATTTTCTAATTCTGTTGTCATTTTATCAGCATTTGTAATAAAATATGGGGAAAGATACCCTCTATCAAATTGCATACCTTCAACAACATCCAACTCAGTTTCAATTCCTTTTGCTTCCTCAACAGTGATAACACCTTCATTGCCAACTTTTTGCATTGCTTTCGCAATCATGTTTCCAATTTCTTTATCACCATTAGCTGAAATTGTTCCAATTTGAGCAATTTCATCGCTATCTTTTACTTTTTTTGCAGAGGATATTAAACTTGCTTTAACATGTTCAACTGCAGCATCTATACCTCTTTTAACATCCATAGGGTTCATGCCCGCAGTTACATATTTTACACCTTCTTTAACAATCGCCTGTGCCAAAATAGTTGCTGTAGTTGTTCCATCACCAGCTTCTTCGTTCGTTTTACTAGCAACTTCCTTAACCATTTGAGCGCCCATATTTTCAAATTTATCTTCTAGGTCTATCTCTTTAGCAACTGAAACACCATCTTTAGTAATTCTTGGTGCGCCATAGGATTTATCGATAACAACGTTTCTTCCTTTTGGTCCAAGAGTAACTTTAACTGTGTCAGCTAAAATATTTACACCCCTCATCATTGCTGCTCTAGCTTCAGAGTCGAATTTTACAATTTTTGCCATTTTATTTTCTCCTTTAATTTAAATTATTTACCTGAAATTCCCATAATGTCAGATTCTTTCATTATGCTATATTCCTTACCATTGATTTTGATTTCGGTTCCTGACCACTTGCCAAAAAGAACTTTGTCTCCAACTTTTACATCCATTGGAATTATTTTTCCATCTTCAGTTTTTGCACCACCACCTACAGCAATTACTTTACCTTCTTGAGGTTTTTCCTGTGCTGTATCTGGGATAATTATTCCTCCAGCAGTCTTTTCACTGCTATCTAAAACTTCTATTAAAACTCTATCGTGTAACGGTTTAAATTTCATAAATTCTCCTTTTAATATGCGACTCATATAGCTATTAGCCTTACTTTTTCAAGACTAAGCAAAAAAAATAAGTAGGGCAAAAAACCAGAGAAATTGTGTTTTTTATGAGTTATACCTGCAATAATGACTAAGAATTTAGATAATGAAGGTTTAAGATCGATCGTACAAGATTATGATATATTTTATATTGATTTATGGGGCGTTGTACATAATGGAATA
>JAOHCJ010000031.1 GCA_028095445.1 Candidatus Pelagibacter sp. | reverse complement strand
CATTTACCGTATATTTATTATTAAGAGAAATTTTTTTAATAAAAGATATTGAAGGTGAGTTTTTAATTGAACTTGTATTTTCTTTATAAGCTAACCCTAAAACGCCTATTTTTTTTAAATTTTTAAAATCTTTTGTAATTTTTTTAAATTGATTATAAATCCAGTCTTTTCGATGGTTAGATATTTCTTTTATATGTCTAGAATAATTTTCATAAACTTTGTTAAACTTTGAAAAATTTCTAAATGTTTCTAAATCCCTTTCTAAGTTACCACCCGATATTCCCAATCCAGGTTTCAAATAAGCATACTTTCCAATTCTTTTATCTAATTTAAGAGCATTTGAAACATCTGACCAATTAGCACCAATATTTTCAGAGATCTCAGAAAGAATATTGGTTGAGGTGACGCTCGAAATAAGAAAAATGTTGATACTAATTTTTGCTAATTCAGCACTTTCATAATTCATTTCTAAAATTGGACATTTAAACTTTTTTAGAAAAAAATTATATTTTTTACTTATCTTGCTCAAATCTTTTCCAATAATAATTCTTTCAGGAGAAAGGGCCCTTTCTAGTGCATTTGAAAAAATCAAAGTTTCAACCTGATAATATAGGTTATTTGATGACCATTTAATTGATCGAGTAAAACCCGGTGGTACCTGGCACAAAATTATTAAATCACATTTATTTTTTATAATTTTAATAATTTCTTTAATTGATTTTTTAATTTTTGATAAGTTGCTTTTTCCATTGATGTCTGTTGGTACATCTTGTGAGATAAATACTAAATCGCAATTTCTTAAATCACTAATCTTATTAGTGAACTTAAATTGCTTAAACCTTGCTTTTAAATTTTTTTCTGTATCTTTTTCATAAAAGGGAATTTTTTTCCTCTTTAGAGATGAAACTACATCTAAATTCTCATCATAACACACAACATTAAAACCCTTCATTGCTGATGCTATTGCATAATTAACACCTAGGTGTGTTAGACCTACAAAGCCTATATTTAATTTCATTAATTTATACTTTTTAAGTTTTTATTTATCCACACATCTTTACTAAGATCGTTTCTTCTTTTTAATTTTATCAATGAGAAAAAATATTTATGTTCCATTACCCATGTAGGATCTTTCTTTTTTATAACAATTTTTTTTTCTTTTGGATAACCAGAAGGTAATTTTCTTTTTAATATCCTTAAAGTTGAAGGTCCCCATTTACATAATGAATCTAAATGGATTGATCCTTTTGAACCAATTATATCACACCTAAGAGTATTTTTCCACATACACATAGACATTTCTAGTTTCACGAAAAGTTTATTTTTTTTTGAAATTAATATTGCATGGTCTGGAGATTTATTTTCAAACTTGTTTTTAAATACATTTGTAAACTTGAAATTTTTATCGAACCAAAACTTAATAGTATCCATAAGATGTGGTCCAAGATCTTGGATTATACCCAAACCTTTGTCTCTCCATTTTTGATTCCTCACAAGTTTCGCTGTTCCATTTCCATAAAATAGATGGCAATAATAAATCTTTCCAAGGACTTTTGATTTAATAATTTTTTTAATATTTATAAAATGGGGTTCAAACCTATGATTATAAGCTGAATAAAATACTAAATTTTTTTTATTGGCTTCTTTTTCTAACTTTCTTATTTTTATTTCTGAATTAGCAACTAATGGTTTTTCAATAAGTGCATTTTTTTTATATTTTATGCAATAATTAAGAATCTTTAATTTTTCAGAATCTGGCGTACAAACAAATACTGAATCATATTTATTTAATGGTGCATCTTTAATATTTTTAAAGTCAGCATTTTTATTTTTAGTATCTACAGTCGCATAGACTAATCGTCTATTTAATAGTTTTTTTCTTTTTTGGCCTTGTATGCCTAAACCAACTATTAAAATTTTCATTTATTTATGAATGTAATTAATTTTTCTTTCTACTAGCTTTATTCTTGAAATAATTGTTTCTATGTCTATTGGTTTATTTCCCTCAATTTCGCATGCACAAGATGCTGCGAAGGAACCTATAATAGAAGCTTTAACTATTGAATTTGAAACTTTTAAGGAAAGTGAAGAATATGCCAATAAGGCATCTCCCGTTCCTACTGTATCAAGAATATTTTCTGCAAATACTCCTATTGAAAAAGGTATTCTTTTTTTACTTCTACTATCAATGCAAAAGATACCTCTTGGCCCAAGTTTTAAAATTAAATTTTTGTATTTCGTTTTATCATAGAGCATTCTTGACAACTTACCCACTGTGGAATCTTGATCTGCAAGTGAAAACCTTGCCTCTCTTTCATTTGGTGTTATTAGATCAAAATTCTTAAATTCAGTTATATTTCCCCACCTGCTAGCAACTTGACTATCGCCCACTTTAAAGCAATTTTTTGGAATTGCATTTATTAACTTTTGAATACTACTGGGGTTAAAAATTCCATGTCTAAAATCACTAAATACTATCAATTGTGTTTTTTCTTTTTTAATCTTATGTATGATTTTTAACAATGTATATTCACTGATTGGTACGTTGCTTAAAGTATCAACTTTTAATAATCTATATGAAGATGATATAAATGTGTTTTTGTTAGTTGTTGGTCTATTTTTTTCCTCAAAAAAATTACATTGAACTTTATTTTTTTTTAATTCATTTCTTATAAACTTTCCTTTTTTGTCATTAGAAATAATTGATGTAAACTTAACTTTTGCACCAGCAGCCTTCATGTGAAGTGCAACAATTGCAGCACCCCCAACAAAATTATCTTCTTTTTCATAAAGAACGCTGAATGTAGGTGTTTTTGTTTGTCCACCTATAAAATTAGTTTTTGTATATGTGTCTACTATTGTGTCACCAACAATATGCACTTTAGTATTCTTAATTTTTTTAATTACCATAATTAAATCTTCAAATGATATTTTGTAACCCTTCATTAGTGAGTCTAGTTTTTCTAAATCTAAATTTGGCGCACTATAATTTAAAAATTTTGTCGATGAATGTACAATATCACCAGGTGTGAAAATTAATTTACCACCATATTTATCTAATTCATTTTTTTCTTCTAGAGTCGCTGCTGGTAAACCCTTTGAGGTATATTCAAAACCTTTTGCAAAATAATCAGGTTTCAATTGATTTAGAAGTTTTAATGGTTTTTTATTTTCGTCAACTATAACATAATCAACCATCTCAAAAGCTGCTAGATTTGATGCTCTCATATTTTGAGGAATATGAGGACGATATATTCCCTTATCGATAAACTTGTCTCCAGTACAACTCACTATCAATAAATCAGTCTGTGATTTTGCATATCCTAAATGTCTAATGTGTCCTGGGTGAACAATGTCAAAAACTCCATGGCACAAAACTACTTTTTTTTTTCTTGGATAATTTCCAATCACTTTTTTAAGTTGAGATAGGTCCAAAATTTTCTTGAGATATAGATCTTTAATTTTTTTTTTCATAAAATTTTTACTTTTTGCCCATGTATTTAAACCATGTTTTGGTAGCTCCTTTAATAGTCTTTGGTGTCCATAAAGGCGCATCTTTCCAATTTTTAATATCTACTAACATTTTTTCAACACCTTTTTTAAAATTTATTGTCGGTTTCCAATTTAAATGTTTTTTTATTTTTGTTGTATTGGCCCACGTTCTTTTAGGTTCTCCTGGTCTATCAGGTATAAAGGTCTTTTTACCACCAATCAAATTTGCGAGCATATTTACACTCTGAGGATTGTCACTTCCTAAGTTATAAATTTCCCCAGATTTTTTTGATTTTGCTGCAGAGTAAAAAGCTTTAGCAACATCAGTTACATAAACAAAATCTCTAGATTGTTTTCCGTTACCAACAATTGTTAATGGCTGTTTTTTTATTTTTTGTTTGAAAAAAACTCCAAAAACTGCACCATAAGCTCCTGTTGTTCTTACTCTAGTTCCATAAGCATTAAATATTCTTATAGAATTTACTGGCAATCCATAAACTTTGTGCCAATGAAATGCTGTTTGCTCCCCCATATATTTACTTAAAGCATATGGATATTTTGTATCTATTTTACCTTTTTCATCATTACGAGATGAGTTAAGTCCATAACAAGAAGCTGATGCCGAATAAACAAACTTTTTGATTTTATTGTATCTTGCTGACTCTAGGACCTTTACGGTTCCTTGGATATTTGTTTGCATATAATTTACTGGATTCTCAATTGAAGGTACAATATCACCAATCCCAGCAAAGTGAAAAACGAAATCAGCATTTTTAAAAAATTGATGATCTTTTTTCAATTTACAAATATCTTTTTTTTCAAATTTTAAATTAGGATTATTCTTATGATGAGATAAATTTTTATTATGCCCTCCAGAAAGATTATCAATAACATTTACTTTATAATTTTTTTTCAATAGCAAATCAACCATATGGCTTCCTATAAAACCAGCACCACCAGTAACAACTGCTATCTTGTTTTTATTTTTCATTCAGCATTAATATTTTTCATTCTATTAATATTGAAATAGATATCTTCATCGAATGAATTTAATAACAGTCGCTTTTTGAATGCTTCACAAAGATCTTCAACTGCATCTTCTATTGTTCTCTTAGGTGAATAGTTTAATAAATTTTTTATTTTGTCTGAATTTATATGGTATGATCTATTATCATCTGAGCTTTCTTTAATAATATTAATGCTTCCTTTTTCTGGAAATTTTTTTTCTACAACTTTTTTTACTAGATTTGCTATTTCTAAAATAGATAAATTCTGATAACCAATGTTAAATATTTGATTTTCAATTTTTTTTGAATCAGATTCTATTAAAACTTGAACAGCGTCAGAATAATCCATCACATGAAGATTAGGTCTTAATTGTTTACCACCAAAAACCTTTATCATGCCTTTGTTAACTGCAAAATTAGTTAAAATATTAACTGATAAATCAAGTCTTTGTCTTGGAGCAAAGCCACAAACTGTTGCTGGTCTAAAAATAACACCTTCAAAATTTTGATCTGTGTGCTTAAAAAGTATTGGCTCACATAGTCCCTTGTATTTGTTGTACAAAGTCAATGGAACTAAAGGATGCTCTTCTGTAACATTTTTTTCCTCTGATATTCCATAAACCGAACTAGATGAAGCATATATAAATCTTTTGACACCTGCTTTTTTTGCAGATTCAACCATAGGTTCAAAAGCATCTAAATTAATGCTTGTAGATAATTTTTCATCTAAAGCAAAACTAGTGTCATTTGAAATACAGGCAAGGTGAATAAAAACATCGTGATTTTGACAACTAGTATAAATTTTTTCTTTATCTCTAATGTCTCCTTTTATAATCTTTAAATTAGGATTGTTTTTTGGAAGAAAGTTATCTGTATAATACATAATATCGTAAACAGTAACTTTGTAACCTTTCTTTAAAAGTTCAGGCACTAAACAGCTACCAGCATATCCAGCACCTCCTGTAACAAATATAGATTTGAAATTCATTTATTTATCGATCTTAATCTTAAATCCTGCTTTAGTAGCATCATTTAAGAACATTTGGACAGTTTCTAACGACAAGTCATCTAAATTTTTTCCAATTAATGAGGTTTTTTTTAGAATATCATGTGGAACTGTTATTATCTGGCAATTAATTTCATTTGCCTGAAAAATATTTATTAACTCTCTAGTGCTTGCCCATAAAATTTCTATATTTTTTTTATCTTTACATATTTTAACTGCCTCAGACATCAATGGTATTGGATTAATTCCTGTATCAGCAATTCTGCCAGCGAAGATGGAAATGATCACTTCTGTTTTAGTATTTGAAATTTCATATATTTCTTCTACTTGCTTAATAGTCAGTATTGCAGTTACATTACACTTGATATTTTTTTCTAATAATTTTTTAATTAAACCAGAAGTTTTTTCACCTTTAGAATTTGTAATTGGTATTTTAACGAAAATACTTTTACCCCATGAAGCTATTTCTTTAGCTTGATCATACATTTCATCTAAATCATCAGAAAAAATTTCAAAAGATACCGGTTTGTTTTTTGTAATTTTCAGAACATCCTGACAAAATTTTTTATAATCAAGAACACCAGCTTTTTTCATTAAACTTGGATTTGTTGTAAAGCCACTTATATCTTTGTTCATATTAAGTTTTTTTATCGAGATTAAATCTGCTCCATCAGCAAAAATTTTTATGCTCAAATCATTAATCATAACTTCTTACCATTTTGTTTTATGTACTTGTAATAAAGGATGAGAAACTAAACAATGCCATACAACTGCTTGAAAAGCTTCTGTATGTGGTGTTATTAGTTTATTATTAACATTTGGAATTAAAATTGATACATTTGCATTAATCCTAGTATATCCATCTTTTTTTCCGACAATGCCAAATATTTTTGACTTATTTTTTTTTGCATACTTGATTGCATTAATCAAGTTCACACTAACTTTTTTTTTTAGATTTCCACCCCCTACAGACATAATAAATATTGCATCATTTTTATTAAGCTTACTAACCTTAAGCCAATTAGATAATGAAGTGTTCCAACCTTCATCATTAATCCTAGCTGTAAGTTCAGATACGTTATCTGTTGGAGTATAACTTTCTATATTACATAACTTTCGAAAATCATTTACAGCATGAGATGAATTAGCTGCACTTCCACCAACACCTAAAAAAAAAATACGACCTTTCCTTTTTTGCAAAATGTGTATTTCTTCAGCTAGTTTTTGTAATTCATTTTTATTTATTTTGTCAGCAATAATCTGAACTTCATTAAAAAAATTTTTTATGTGAGAAAATTTCATGGAACTATTTATTATAAATATTTATTTAGATTTATATGCCAATTTTTTTTAAAATACATTGATTTATCATCTATAAATAAATCAAATGATGGTTTTCCAAAAATTAATTTATGATATTGAATTTTCCATCTTTTTAACTGTTTTTTGGTCATTTCAAATCCTTGTTTTTTTGCTCTTGCAATATTTTCTTTGTTTCTTCCCATATATCTAGCTGTAAATAATTTTATCATATATCCATTATGAAATAACTGATTAATTTTTTTAATTCCTAAAATATTTGGTTTAGCATTTTTGTAATCCTTACCTTTCGTAATACAAACAACGTTATCAATATCAAAACATATTATTT
>JAOHCJ010000030.1 GCA_028095445.1 Candidatus Pelagibacter sp. | reverse complement strand
AATTGAACTTAAATTCAAAGTTTTTTTCTAAGAATGGTAATCAATTAAAGTTAACTGAAAAAGAAATTGAAATTATTTTGTATCTTTCTGAAAAAAAGATTAAACATAATGTATTGGATTTACAAAAAAATATTTGGGGATATTCGTCTAATTTAGAAACTCACACTGTTGAAACACATATTTATAGGTTGAGAAAAAAAATTAAAGATCAATTTAACGATAGTGAATTAATTATAAGTCATAATGAAGGATATTTTATTAAATAAAAAAAATTTTATTGCTAAATCTTTAAAAAACCCAAGGTTTACACCTAAAATAGTTAAACCAAAAAAAGGAAAAGGTAGTTTTAAGAGAAAAAAATCTAAGTAAGTCTAGCACCAAACTGTTGAATAATTTTTGAAGACATTTCTGTCCCTTTTTCAAGACTTTCTATTACCGATAGATTGTTAATATAACCATGAAGGAAACCAGAAGCAAATAAGTCTCCAGCACCGGTTAAATCTATTATTTTAAGACCTTTCATACTCTCACATTCAACGATATCATTTTTATTTATAGCAATACTTCCCTTATCCCCACGAGTGATTATAATTGCTTTTCCAAGTTGTTGACTGAATGAAATTACTTCCTTAAAATTTTTAGCATTTATTAAAGATGTAATTTCTTGTTCATTAGCAAAAGTAATATCTAGTTTATTTTTGACCAAATCTAAAAAGTGTGGTTTATGTCTTTCCACACAAAACAAATCTGATAATGACATTGCTACTTTCTTAGAGTTATTAATTGCTTTATCAAAAGCTGATTTTGGCTCTCCTTCATCCCACAAGTATCCTTCTAAAAAAATTATCTCACTGTTTTTGACTGAATTGATATCAATATCGTTCCTATTAATTTTTCCTGCTGTTCCTAAAAAAGTACACATTGTTCTCTCAGAGTCTGGAGTAATTAATATTAAACAGGTTCCTGTAGGCACATCTTCTTTTTTTTTAGAATACAAATAATCAATATTTTCTTTTTTTAATCCATTTTCATATTCTTGACCTAACTGATCATCACTAACTTTACCAATGAAACCTACTTTATTTCCTAATTGGGACAATCCAACAATAGAATTTGCAACAGATCCACCAGAGACTGTACTTTCAATTTTTAGAGTTGATAATAATTTTTGAAACTCATTATTATCGACAAGTTTCATTGTACTTTTTGTTAATCCATTGTCAGACAAATATTTATCATCCACTTTACAAATAACGTCAACTATTGCGTTTCCTATTCCTAAAATCTTCATTTTATGCCTTCTTTATGTTAATTGGATTTCTTCGATTAGGATAGCAAGTAGAACAAATTTTACAAGTTAAACCATAGCAACTTCTTGCTTGGCAATATTCTCTTCCATAATAAATTATTTGAAGGTGGAGTTTGCTCCATCTGTTTTTTGGAAAAATTCTTTTTAAATCTTTTTCAGTTTGCACAACACTTTTACCATTTGTTAATCCCCATCTTTGGGCTAGTCGATGAATGTGAGTATCTACAGCAAAGGCTGGAACTCCAAAACCTTGAGACATTACTACACTAGCTGTTTTATGACCTACACCAGGGAGTTTTTCAAGCTCTTCGAAGGTGTTGGGCACTTTACCTCCATGATTTTTTAATAATTGTTTTGACATTAAATAAATACTCTTAGCCTTAACTCTAAAAATACCTATTCTTTTAATTAAATTTTCAATTTTTTTTCTTCCTAATTTGACAAAATGCTCAGGCTTATTATATTTTTGATATATATTTTTGGTTACATTGTTAACATTAAAATCTGTACATTGTGCTGATAAAAGAACAGAAGTTAAAAGTGTAAATTTATTTCTATGAATTAAAGGAATAGGAGTAGTTGGATAAATTTTATTTAAAATTTTAAGTATTTGTTTTGCCTTTTCTTTTTCATT
Organism: Candidatus Pelagibacter sp.; assembly: GCA_028095445.1. The sequence goes on along the minus strand of JAOHCJ010000030.1, from coordinate 5,223 downwards.
CATTGTTTAAAAATTCAACAAATCTCTCATCGAATAAAGGCCAGGTCTTTTATTCATAAGCCATTTTGCAGCAGTCAAAGCACCATCAGAATAAAGAGTTCTATCAAATGCTTCATGGTTCAAAGTTATAATTTCTTTACCACTTGAAAATTTAATTTCGTGTTCTCCAATAATTTCATTTTTTCTAATTGAATTAAAGTTAATCTTTTTTCCATATGGAAAAGATTTTTTATTTAAATACTTTTTTCCAATTAATGTGTTAAGATTTTTATTTTTTCCATTAGCAATTCCCTTCCCAAGCATTAATGCAGTTCCTGAAGGATAGTCTTTTTTATGCTTATGGTGAATTTCAAAAATTTTACTTAAATAATTTTCTCCAAGAGATCGCGAAGTGATTTCAGTCAAGTGCATTAATAAATTAACACCTAAACTCATATTGTCAGCTTTTAATATAGGTATTTTTTTAGAATATTTTTTAATTAAATTTTCTTCTTTTTGATTAAATCCAGTTGTCCCAATAACTAATCTTTTTTTTAGTTTTGTTGCTATTTTAAGAATTTCGAGAGTACATTTTGGAACTGTAAAATCTATTATTATATCAACTTTTTTAAATGCTTTATCTGTATTTAATTCAACTTGTATGCCAGTTACTTTTTTATTGAGAAGCTTGTTTTCTGTAAGAGTAACTATTTTAAAATTTTTATTTGCTTTAGATGATTTAATAAGTTGTTGCCCCATTCTACCAAGATATCCAGTGATAGCTAAATTAATTTTTTTCATGAATAAAAATATTATCCTTTTTTAGTGAATTAGTCTTTTAGTTTTTCCAAAAACTTTTAGCTTTTTGGAAGAATTTTTTAATGCTTGGATTTGATTTTTCATTTTCAATTTCTCTAAATTTTTCAAGTAATTCTTTTTGTGCTTTATTTAATGAAATTGGAACCTCTGTGTTAACTTGCACATATAGATCACCATTTCCGCTACCTCTCATATAGGGCATTCCTTTTCCCTTTAGTCTAAACTGTTTGCCGTTTTGTGTTCCATCTGGGATTTTTATTTTTGCTTTACCGCCATCAATCGTAGGGATTTCTATAGTTGTGCCAAGTGCCGCATCGGCTATTGAAATAGGAAATTCAAAAAATAAATTTTCGTCTGACCTTTTAAAAAGATCATGAGAATTAACGTTTACAAATAAATATAAGTCGCCACTTGTACCACCTTTAGTCCCAGCCTCTCCTTTTCCAGCTAATCTTATTCTTGTTCCATCATCTACACCTTTTGGTATTGTTACAGATATTTTTTTTGAAGTTTGCTTGCTACCTTGACCATTACAATCATTGCATGGATTTGTTATTTCTTCACCACTACCTGCACACTGAGGACAAGTTTGTTGAACTGTAAAAAAACCCTGGTTAGATCTTACTTTTCCATTCCCACCACAAATAGTACATCTGTCTGGAGAAGAACCTGGTTTAGATCCATTTCCTTTACAAGTATTACATTTTTCTGTTGTTGAGAATTTTATATCTTGTTTCTTACCTTCAAAGGCCTCTTCAAGGGTAATAGATAAATCATATCTTAAATCAGAACCCCTGTTATTTGAATTTCTTCTTCCTCTAGATCTTCCACCACCACCAAAATCTCCAAAAAAATCCTCAAAAATATCTGAAAAATCAGCACCACCAAAACCACTACCACCAAAACCACCACCTTGTCTACCACCACCATCAAAAGCTGCATGACCAAAATTATCATAGTTTTGTTTTTTTTCTTTATCCGAAAGAATACCGTATGCTTCGCTGGCTTCTTTAAACTTGTCTTCTGCTTTGGTATCTCCAGGATTTTTATCAGGATGATATTTTACAGCTAATTTTCTATATGCCGATTTTAGCTCTTCTGGGCTTGCATTTTTACTTACACCCAAGACGTCATAAAAATCTCTTTTAGCCATAAATTACTTTAAGATGATATTAGTTTTGAGTCTTAAGCGCTTTTTTCTTTATCGTTTTCTTTTATTTCGTCTTTTACTTCTTCAAAATCTGCATCCACTACATTATCATCTTTTTTTCCTTCATCATTTTTATCACCATCTTTAGATGAATCTGGTTTTTTTTCTTGAGATTTGTAGATCGCTTCACCCAATTTCATAGAAGCCTGAACTAAACTCTCTGTTTTCTTTTTAACATCTTCTATATTATCTCCTTTTAAAGCTTCTTTTAAGCTTGAAGAGGAGTCTTCTATTGCTTTTTTTTCAGCTTCAGAGATTTTAGCCCCATGTTCTTTAAGATTTTTTTCTGTTGAATGAATAAGTGTATCAGCTTGATTTCTTACATCTACCGACTCTCTTTTCTTCTTATCTGCTTCCTTGTTTGATTCTGCGTCTTTAACCATTGTTTCAATTTCTTCATCACTCAATCCACCAGAAGCTTGGATTTGAATTTTTTGTTCTTTTCCAGTTCCCTTATCTTTTGCAGAAACATTCACAATTCCGTTAGCATCAATATCGAAAGTTACTTCAATTTGAGGAATTCCTCTTGCAGCAGGGGCAATGCCAACTAGTTCAAAATTTCCTAACATTTTATTATCTGTTGCCATTTCTCTTTCACCCTGAAGAACTCTAATCGATACAGCAGGTTGATTGTCTTCTGCAGTAGAAAATACCTGACTTTTTTTGGTTGGAATTGTTGTATTTTTTTCAATTAATTTTGTTGATACTCCACCCAATGTTTCAATTCCTAAAGATAAAGGAGTTACATCTAGTAGAAGAACGTCTTTCACATCTCCTTGAAGTACTCCAGCTTGAATTGCAGCTCCCATAGCAACAACTTCATCAGGATTTACACTTTTATTTGGATCCTTTCCAAAAAAGTTTTTAACCTCAGATAATACTTTTGGCATCCTTGTCATACCACCAACCATTACAACTTCTTCTATTTCGCTTGCACTCACTCCAGCATCTTTCAGTGCAGTTTTGCAAGGGGGTATAGTTCTTAAAATTAAATCTTCAACTAAAGCCTCTAGCTTTGCTCTAGTCATTTTTAAATTTATATGCTTCGGCCCTGTCTTATCAGCAGTTATAAATGGCAAATTAACATCAGTCTGTTCAGCGGAAGATAATTCGATTTTTGCTTTTTCAGCTGCTTCTTTTAATCTTTGTAGAGCAAGTTTATCTGTTTTTAGATCAATACCATTATCTTTCTTAAATTCTCCAACTAAGTAATCTACAATAGCATTATCAAAATCTTCTCCACCTAAAAAAGTATCACCATTTGTTGATTTAACTTCAAATACACCATCTCCAAGCTCAAGAATTGACACATCAAATGTTCCACCACCCAAATCATAAACTGCAATTTTTTTATTTTGTTTTTTATCTAGACCATATGCTAAAGAAGCAGCTGTTGGTTCGTTAATAATTCTTAACACTTCAAGCCCTGCAATTTTACCAGCATCTTTTGTTGCCTGTCTTTGAGCATCATTGAAATAAGCTGGAACAGTTATCACAGCTTTAGTTACTTCTTGTCCTAAATATTTTTCAGCTGTTTCTTTCATTTTTTGTAGAATAAAAGCTGATATTTGCGAGGGTGAATATTTTTCACCTTTTGCTTCGATCCAAGCATCACCTTTTTCAGAATTTACAATCTTAAAAGGGGCTGCTGCAATATCTTTTTTAACAGTAGGATCTTCAAAATTTCTTCCAATTAACCTTTTAACTGCAAATATAGTATTTTCAGGATTAGTTACAGCTTGTCTTTTTGCTGGTTGACCAACAAGTTTTTCTTTGTCATCATTAAAAGCAACAACTGATGGAGTTGTTCTCGCACCTTCTGCATTTTCTAAAACTTTAGGTTGACTACCTTCCATGATTGATACACACGAATTTGTAGTTCCTAGATCTATTCCTATAATTTTGCTCATAATTTAATTCCTGTCCTTCATATATGTGTTAATTTTTAATCTACAAGTTCTGACAATCTTTATTTATCATCTGAATTTTCTATATTTTCCTCACTTTTTTTCTCTTTTTCATCAGTTTTTTTTGAAACACCCACTAAAGCTGGTCTAAGCAACCTTTCTTTCATCATAAATCCTTTTTGAATTTCTTGAACAATTGTTCCAGGTTCTTTTTGGTCATCATCAACTTCCATCATTGCTTGATGGAAGTTTGGATCAAGTTTTTTACCAATTGAATCCAAAGGAGTAATCCCATTTTTAGATAAAATAGAAACCATATCTTTATTTATAATAGCAAAATGTTCTAAAGTTTTTTTTAAAGCATCAGAATTTTTTAAAGCTTCATCACTTTCTAAAATTTGTTTTGATCTTTCTAAATTATCTATTAAATTTAATGTTTCTTTTGCAAATGCAAAACCCCCATAATTAAAAGCATCTTCTTTTTCTTTTTCGAACCTTCTTCTCTGGTTTTCCATCTCAGCAAAGGTCCTAGTTACCTTGTCTTCTAGTTCTATAATTTTTTCTTCAGGAGTAATCTCTTTTGTTTGTTCATTTTTATCTGATGTATCGGCATGAATATCATTATTTACTTCTTCGGCTTTAGCTTCTTCAACTTTATTATTTTTAGTCTCAGAGTTAGTGTTTTGATCTTTTTCCATTTAGACTTATATGGTAAGAAATTTGAAAATTGCTAGATGAAAAAAAAAAAAATTACAAAAATATTGGTAGGCACAAACAATAAAGGAAAACTAAAGGAAATAAGGGATTTATTACCTAAAAGTCTTGAAATTTGTTCTACATCTGACTTTAAAATCAAAAGTCCCATTGAAAATGGAAAAACTTTTGAAGAAAATTCTTTGATTAAAGCTAGGTATTTTTCTAAAAAAACTAAAATGGTTTGTCTGTCTGACGATTCAGGATTGGAGGTTGATATTTTAGACAGAGCTCCAGGAATATATTCAGCTAGATGGGGTGGTATAAAAGGAAACTTTGTAAAGGCAATCAAAAAAGTTTTTAAAGAATTAGATAAAAAAAATAAAAATTGGAAAACAAAAAAAATTAAGGCTAGATTTATTTGTGCTTTAACAATTTACCAACCTAATAAAAAAATAATATGTTCCGTTGGTAAAATTGAAGGATTTATTTCACCTGTAATGAAGGGAAAAAATGGCTTTGGCTATGATCCTATTTTTATACCCAAAGGGAAAAATAGTACGTTTGGGCAAATGAAACCTCTGGAAAAATATAAAATAGATCATAGATTTAAAG
>JAOHCJ010000003.1 GCA_028095445.1 Candidatus Pelagibacter sp. | reverse complement strand
CTTTAAGCTATTATCATTGAACGAAGAAATTTTGTTATCATAAATTTTTGAGTTTAAATAAAGAGTGCGTACTTTTTTTTTTAAAAATAAAAATGAACTCTTAAAAATCATTTTTTTAGCTTGATTTTAAAAGATCAATATTTTTTTTAATATTTCCACTGTTATTTTTAAAAATTGTTGTTCCTGACACCAGTATATTAGCCCCAGCTGCAATAGCTAACTTATTGTTATCAAAATTAATTCCACCATCTATTTCTATGTCAAAGTCTAACTTTTTCTGGTCTTTAATTTTTTTTAGTTCTTCAACTTTTTTAAGTACTTCGGGTATAAATTTTTGTCCCCCAAACCCAGGATGTACACTCATAATCAAAATTAAATCTACTTCATTCAAATAATTCGTTACTAAATTTAATTTTGATTCTGGATTTAATGAAATTCCTACTTTTTTATTTAATTTTTTTATAAAATTAATAGACTCTTTTATGTTTTCAGTTGCCTCTGGGTGAATTGTAATAATGTCTGCACCAGCATCTGCATAATCCTGAATATACTTATGAACAGGTGATATCATTAAATGAACATCAAATGGCAACACTGTATATTTTCTCAGTGCTTTGATGACAGGAGGACCTATAGTCAAATTAGGAACAAAATGTCCGTCCATAACATCGACATGGATCATGTCTGCTCCTCCTTCTTCTAGTCTTTTTATTTCATTTCCTAATTGACTAAAATCAGCTGATAAAATTGAGGGTGAAATTTTTATATTTTTCATCGATTGCTATAATACTAGTATCAATTTTATTTTTTAATTTGAATTAATTTTTGCCAAAAATTCGATAAATTTCTGCAGCAATTTCACTTTCTAGAGGAAAAGATAACATTCCCATGACAGAATAGCCCAATAGATAAGGCATGAGGTAAAATCTAACCATATAGAAGAACCAAGCTACATAAAGTGGCACAAGAAAAGGAATAATAAAAGATGGAGTTAATGGTTTAAATAGACTTATTAGAGGGTTTGTTAATTTTACAAATGCTTTCATAAAAAAGAATTCTGAATTTTCTCTCTGAAAGATATTCATCGCAACTCTTCCAATTAAAGTCCACATAATGAGACCTAAAATATAATCAATTATAAGAATAATAGGGTGAATATCGGGCATAAATATAAAAAGGAATTTTGTTTTTTTAACTTAACTAAGGGGCAAAATAAATTGCCCCTTAATAAAAATTTAATTAGTGTTGTTTTCCTAGAACTGTTTTACCGCTAGGAATACGAACTTCATCAACCATTGCCATAGTTTTTGCATCTGGAGCTTTTGTTAGTAAACTAACAACAACCATAGACACTAAACTAACCAATGATCCAATTATACCGAATGTAAGTTGAGTTACACCCCATATTGGAGTTCCACCAGTACGTACATGGACTAAATACCAAGTACCAGCTGCTAAACCTAGTAGCATACCTGCAACAGCACCTTGTGCGTTTGCTCTTTTCCACCATACACCTAATACAAGTGGGAAGAACAATCCTGACATCGCAAAGTCAAAAGCCCAGATCACTGAACCTAAGATACCTTGAATTTCAAGAGCTGCAATAGTCGCTCCAGCAAAACCAATTAATACAAGTAGTACCCTTGCAACAATTAGCCTTTTTGCAGTTTCTGCTTTTGGATCAATGATCTTGTAGTACAAGTCATGAGATAAAGCATTTGCAATCGCTAGAACTAAACCATCAGCTGTAGACATGGCAGCAGCCATACCTCCGGCAGCAACTAGTCCTGAGATTACATAAGGTAATCCAGCAATTTCTGGAGTTGCTAACACAACGGCTTTACCACCCATGAAAAACTCGTTTAATTCAAGAGTTCCATTTCCGTTAAAGTCGCTAACAAACATCAGATTTGCTTGGTTCCAGTTTTGATACCAGTCTATTGCCTGAACATCAGCTATTGATTTACCAATAATACCAGTCGCAAGGTTTGGATCAATCAATGATAGTTTTGACAACGTAGCTAACATTGGCGCAGTTGAGTATAACAAGAAGATGAAAAGTAGCGACCATGCTACTGATCTTCTAGCTGATTTTACACTTGGAGTAGTAAAGTATCTCATCATAACGTGAGGCAAAGAAGCTGTTCCTGCCATCATACAAATTGCTAGAGAAATAAATCCCCAGTTTGTTCCGTTAACTGATGAGTGCGCTTTAGTTATTCCAGCTAAGCCTTTTGGTACGGTAGCTAAGTCGGCAGCTGAGTTTTTAACAAACCCAAACTGGCCTTCTAATTCAGCAATTCTAGCCACTTCATCTGCCAACATCAAATGTGGGAAGAATCCAGCACCCATTTTATTACTGATCCAGAACACAGGTAGTAAGTAAGCAATAATTAAAACTATATATTGCGCAACTTGCGTCCATGTAACTGCTCTCATTCCACCAAGCATTGAACACATCAAAATACTTGCTAATCCAACATACACCGCAACTTTAAAAGGAATGTCTAGAGCTACTGAAGCAATAGTTCCTGTTGCGTTAATTTGTGCAGTCACATAAGTGAATGAAGCTACTGTTAATACTAATACCGCAGATAGTCTTGCTAAGTTACCACCGTATCTTGTACCGATAAAATCTGGAACTGTGTAACAGCCAAATTTTCTCAAGTAAGGTGCCAACAAAGAAGCCACAAGTACATATCCACCTGTCCATCCAACTAGAAGCGCCATATAACCATAGCCCTTGAAGTAAATACCACCTGCCATTGCAACGAATGAAGCACCAGACATCCAGTCTGCTGCAGTAGCCATTCCGTTGAATACAGTAGGAACTTGTCTTCCTGCTACGTAATATGCGTCTACTTGAAGTGTCCGTGATAACCAACCGATTATCGCATAGATAGCAACTGTGAATATTACAAAAGAAATTCCTATTACTTTTGCAGATACTCCTGCTTGTTCAAGAATCGCCATTAAGATTATGAAAGCTAAAAATCCACCTGTGTAGATTCCATAAACTTTTGGTAGATTGTCTATAAATTTACCTTTAATCATTAGTCATCCTCTCTTTCAGTATAACCAAATTCTTCATCTATCTTCTCTTGTCTACCAGCAAACCAGAAAATCAAAATTACAAATGCTAATAATGATCCCTGACATGTCATATAATATGACAGCGGATACCCAAAAGGTTTGAAGCTAGATGCTTGCATTTCGGCTCCGAAGAAAAAGATGCCGATTGAGAAAACAAACCAGATTGCTAAAGTAACGAATAGCAAACCTCTAGTTTTTTCCCAGTGTTGTGATTGTTTTGACATTTTTTACTCTCCCTATAGGTTAAAAACGAAACCATACTCAAATTGAGATGGAATGAAACCCCAAAAATACCGTGTAATAATTAACTTTTTGTAATATAAAACAACCAGGAGTAGATAAAACATGCTTAAATATAAACTTAAACTTAAAGATGTAAAACTTGAGGATTTTAGGGTTTATCTATTAGCCTTATTTAAAGGGATACTTCCAAAGAAGAAAATAAAGAATACAGAAGATCTTAAATTGTTTATTCAGAGAAAATCAGCATGGGTATCACAGGTAACTCTATATAATTATTTAAAGACAAGAATGGGAACAAAATGGGTATTACATTTTGATGATGAAAAATTTTTAGCATCTATTAATAAAGCAAAATGGAACATTTATTCTATAGCTCTTCAGGATCTTATTTTTTATAGTTTGTCATATTTGAATGTTTTTTATAATTATAAAAAGACAGATGAAGCAAACAATATTTATGAGGAAATTTTAAACTCAGAGGCTGTAAATGGAATGCCGGAAGAGATAATTTGGGGTGCAAAAGAAAAATTTACAGAGAGATTAAAAAAAATTGATTGGAATACGTATTATAAATCTTGGCCTTTTAATGAAAGTGCATTAGCACTGTACGAGTGGGCACCCATAGCTGATGAACTAAAAAATTTAGATAGAAAGATAGTTCTAAATTCTATGATATTAAAATGGGATAATATTAAGGATGAGTTTGCTAAATTAATAAAAATCTAAATATTTTTTCTATTATCAACTAAACTTTGAACAACACTTGGGTCAGCTAATGTTGTTGTGTCACCCAATTGATCATGTTCATTTGCCGCAATTTTTCTTAGAATCCTTCTCATAATTTTTCCCGATCTTGTCTTAGGAAGGCCTGGTGAAAAATGAATGATGTCTGGTGTTGCAAGTGGTCCAATTTGTTTTCTAACCCAAAGTTTCAAATCTCTTTCAAGCTCACCGTTGGGCTCTTCTCCAACGTTTAAAGTTACATAACAGTATAAACCATTGCCTTTTATGTCATGGGGGTATCCAACAACAGCAGCCTCTGCAACTTTCTCGTGAGCAACAAAAGCACTTTCTATTTCAGCGGTGCCTAAATTGTGACCTGAAACAATTATAACATCGTCAACACGGCCAGTGATCCAGTAATATCCATCTTTATCTCTTTTAGCTCCATCCCCAGTAAAATATTTTCCATCAAACTGAGAAAAGTAAGTATCTATAAATCTTTGATGATCACCATAAACAGTTCTCATTTGTCCAGGCCATGATTGAGAAATACACAATCTTCCCTCTCCAGCACCTTTGATTTCTTTACCTTCTTTATCAATAATTGCAGGCTTGATACCATAAAATGGTTTTGTTGCTGACCCAGGCTTAAGGTTAATGGCTCCCGTCTGTGGGCTAATTAAAATACCGCCAGTTTCTGTTTGCCACCATGTATCAACAATTGGACAATTGGAGTTGCCAATTGTCTTATAATACCACATCCAAGCTTCAGGATTTATTGGCTCTCCAACTGTTCCAAGTAATTTTAAAGATTTTCTAGAAGTTTTTTTGACAGGCCCATCACCTTCCCTCATTAATGCTCTGATTGCTGTTGGAGCGGTATAAAAAATATTAACTTTATATTTATCAATTATTTCCCACCACCTTGAATTATCAGGATAAGTAGGAATTCCTTCAAACATTACTGTTGTGGCACCATTAGCTAGTGGACCGTAAATTATATAGCTATGTCCAGTAACCCACCCAATATCTGCTGTACACCAGTAGACATCTTTAGGTTTATAATTAAAAATATATTGGTGTGTCATTGAAGAATAAACCATATATCCACCAGTTGTGTGTAATACACCTTTAGGCTTACCAGTAGATCCAGACGTGTATAAAATAAATAGGGGATCTTCTGCATTCATTTCTTCAGGATCGCAATGATTAGAAACATCTTTTATTAGATCGTGATACCAAACATCTCTTCCTTCAACCCAATCAACAAAATTACCAGTTCTTTTTACCACTAAACATTTTTTAACATTAGGACAATTTAATAAAGCTTCATCAGTGATTGACTTTAGAGGAATTGTTTTACCACCTCTTACACCTTCATCTGCTGTGATTATATACTCAGATTCACAATCGACTACTCTACCGGAGATAGAGTCAGCAGAAAAACCACCAAATATTATTGAATGAACAGCTCCAATTCTTGCGCAAGCAAGCATTAGTATAGCTAGCTCAGGAATCATGGTTAAATAAATTGTGACTCTGTCTCCTTTTTGCACTCCCAGTTTTTTTAAACCATTTGCTGCTTGAGAAACTTTTTGGTGTAGTTGTTTATAAGAAATTTTTTGAGTATCTTTAGGGTCATCACCCACCCAAATTATTGCAGTCTTATCTTTTTTATCTACTAAATGTCTATCAATACAGTTTGCCGAAGCATTGAGAGTTCCATCTTCATACCACTTAATTTTTACTTCATCTCTACTGTACTTAACATCTTTGATTTTTTTGTATGGTTTGATCCATGAAATTCTTTTTCCTTCTTTTTTCCAGAATGCATTGTTATTCTTAATGGACTCATTATATTTATTTTGGTACTGAGATTTATTTACCAGACCACTTTTCACCCATTCCGGTCTCGTTTTAATAACTAACTCTTTTTCATCACTTTTCTTAGAAACCTTTTTTTTAATTTTAGGTTTTCTTTTCTTAGAAACCTTTTTTTTAACTTTAGGTTTTCTTTTCTTAGAAACCTTTTTTTTTAATTTTGGTTTTCTTTTCTTTTTTTTCGGCATGATTCTTAAATATTACTCATCTTATATAGCAATTTCCAGCTTTTAGAGTCTATAGGCATAACAGATAATCTACTTTGTTTAATGAGTGCTAAATGGCCAAGATTCTTATTCTTTTTAATATCTTCAAGAGTTATGCTTTTTTTTAGTTTTTCTTTGAAACTTACTTGGACTGCTACAAATCTACCTTCTTTGTCAGTTTTATCCAAAAAAGCCTCTTTAATGACCTTAACTATCCCAACAATTTCTTTGCCAATATTTGAGTGGTAAAAAAAACAAAGATCACCTTTTTTCATATTTCTTAAATTTTTTGCTGCTTGATAGTTCCTCACTCCATCCCAAGGAGCACCTTTTACACCTGCTTTTTCTTGTTGTTCAATTGACCATACATCTGGCTCAGATTTCATTAACCAATACTGCATCTAATTGTTTCTCCAGTGTTTACTTAATTTTTTAAACATAGCACTTTCATTTTACGCTATTTTATACTTTTATTTTGTGCAGGATTGGGGTTTTTTAAATGCACATAATTTAATTCTTCTAAAATTTCATTATTTAGTTTTAAATTAATACTATTAATATTTTCTTTAAGTTGTTCTATTGTTGTTGCCCCAATTATGTTGCTGGTAACGAATTTTTTTTGGTTAGCAAATGCAAGTGATAGTTCGACCGGAGTAATTTTATATTTTTCGGATATTTTACAATACTTTTCTACTGCTAATGAAGATAATTTAGAATTGTATCTTGTAAAATACCCTTCATATATTTTTAATCTTGAGTTTTTTGGTTTTATTTTGTTTCTATATTTTCCAGTCAATGTCCCAAAGGCTAGAGGCGAATAAGCTAATAAACTTATTTTTTCCTTAATCGAAACTTCTGCTAAATCATTTTCAAAAGATCTATTTAGTAAATTATAGCAGTTTTGAATTGATGAAATTCTTGGTAAATTTTCTGACTTTGAAATTTTTATAAATTTAAGTAACCCTTCAGCGGTCTCGTTGCATATACCAATATGTCGAATTTTTCCTTGGTCTACAAATTTTTTTAAGTTATTTAAGATTGATTCAAAACTAATAAAATTACTTTTACTATACTTAGTTTTAGATTGTCCAAAATCGTCAGCGAACCGATCTGGCCAATGTAGTTGATATAGATCTATATAATCTGTTTGTAGTCTTTTTAGACTTCCATCAATTGCAGTGGAGATATTTTTTTCTGTATATTGAGGGCCACCATCACGTATCCACGGCTGACCAGGGCCTGAAATTTTAGTAGCCAGAATAATTTTTTGTCTAGTTTTTTTTTTTTTAAACCAGTTTCCAATAATTTTTTCAGTTTTTCCAAAAGAATCTCTTGAACAAGGAGAGGTATACATCTCAGCAGTGTCAAAAAAATTGACACCTTTTTCTGTTGCAAAGTCCATTTGTTCATGAGCACTCTTTTCATCCACTTGATCCCCCCAAGTCATACTTCCAAGACAAATTGTACTTACATTTAATTCTGTATTTCCTAGTTTTTTGAATTTCATAAAAAAACTTAAAATATAATACTGAGTTTTAATTATCTATTTTTCTATTTTTATTATAATTTGTCCATGCATCGGCGTGTGGTTTTCCCATCATAGTGCCATCCACATCACATTTATTGCATGGAGCAAAATTTCTATCCCCATTATAAAGCTTTTTTCTGGCTTCTACATATTTACTATCTAACCATAAATCCATAAAACTATTATTATTCAAATTACCTATAACAAGTTTTTTACCCCAATCGTGATTGCAAGTAAGAACTTCGCCTGTATAATTTAGGAAAAAAGTGTAGTTAGGTATATAGCAAGGTCTTTTTATAGCCTTTTTTGGACTAGCGACTTTGTATTCTGCATTTTCCATCATGCCACCCCTATTACTTAAAGAGAGACCAAAATTTTGATCCTCAGAGAGATATCTTTTTCTAATTTTATATTGATCTTCCAAAAGACCCACTTCTTTAAAAAGATCGTGCATTTCATTAAATTCTTTATCACCATCATATATACTAATAATTAAAGCAGAAAGGCCTGCATTAAAAAGTTTTTGCACTCTTTGTTTATTTAAAACATCACCATTACTAATAATTTCTATCTGTGCACTTGGAAGATCTTTTCTAATAATTGAAATTAAGTTATAAATATTTTTATCTAACAAAGGTTCTACAAATCCAGAAAATAATATCAGGCCTTTATAATTGTGAGGAGCTAATTCTTTGGACATTTTTGATATTAAGGCTGAAGGAATAAACTCATTAACATGATCATAATCAGGGTCACTTCTGGGACAAAAGCTACACTTTCTATTGCACATTCCTGATTCACTTATTTCAATTGCACTTGGTAGCGGAACACCGTCATTAGTAAAATAAAGTTTTTCTACACGATCTTTTTTCCTTGATCTCAGTGGATCAATAAATTTTTTTTTCATATTATTTGAATATTTAATAATTTATTATACATTCAAACTTACTTAGCTCAAATTTACAAATTATCTAGTATGATTTTTTTTATTTTGTGCAATTTATTGGATTTTTAGCAATAAATTATAACTTTACACCTGCACCCTTCAAAAATTCTGCATTTTCATCTAGCTGCCATCTTGGTTTAGCGGGATGGTCTAAATCATTAAATTGTTTTAATTTGAATTTTTCTAAACCAACCATTGCTATCATTGCAGCATTATCCCCACACAAATTAATCGGAGGAAATATTGATTCAAATTTTTCTTCTTTACAAAGATTTTCTAACATATTTCTAATTTTTTTATTCGCAGCAACACCACCAGCAACAACAAATTTATTTTTATCAGTATCATTAATGTTTTTAAATTCTTGAAAAGCAATCTTTGTTTTTTTATATAGTATTTCTTCAACAGTTTTTTGAAAAGATGCTGCCAAATCATACTTCTCTTGTTCAGTTTTAATTTGTTTTGAAATTCTTAAAACTGCTGTTTTTAAACCAGCAAAAGATAAATTACATCCACCTTTGTGAAAAATAGGTTTTGGCAAATCATATTTATTTGGGTCACCCTTTTTTGCATAAATTTCAATTTGGGGACCACCTGGAAATTCTATACCAAGTAATTTTGCAGTTTTGTCAAATGCTTCACCTAAAGCATCATCAATTGTAGTTCCTAATCTTTTATAGTTGCCGAGTTTATTAACACTTAAAAACTGAGTATGTCCCCCAGAAATTAAAAGTAATAAATAAGGATAATTTAGATCTGAATTTAGTTTTGGGCTTAGAGCGTGCCCTTCTAGATGATTAACTGCAATAAAAGGTTTTCCAAGTGATGATGCCATTGCTTTTCCAAAACTTAAACCAACTGACAAACAAACTATAAGACCTGGTCCTGCAGTAGATGCAATAGCATCTATAGCATTCATTTTTATTCCACTTTCATCTATTGCTTTTTTTGTAATTAAATCGATTTTTTCTATATGCGACCTTGCCGCAAGTTCTGGAACTACTCCCCCAAATTCTTTATGAACATTAACTTGGCTCGAAACAATATTTGACAAAATTATTGGTTTTCTTTGTTCATTTTCAGTTATTATTGAAGCTGCTGTCTCATCACAACTCGATTCAATTCCTAAAATTATAGGTTTTTTTTTCATTAAATTAGTTTCTATTAATAATACAATCTCAATATAAGTATGAAGTATAAAGCAATTAAATGAAAAATAAAAAAATTATTATTGGTTCAAGAGGAAGCAAACTAGCATTAATTTATGCAAAAAGAGCTAGAGTGGAACTATTAAAAAACTCTGAAATAAAAAGTATTGATATAAAAAGTATCACGACAAAGGGAGATACAATAACTGATGTGAGATTATCTGAGCATGGAGGCAAGGGATTATTTTGTAAAAAGATCGAACAAGAGTTGTTGAATAATAATGTTGATATAGCAGTCCATGCATTAAAAGATATGCCAGTAGAAGAAACTGAGGGATTATTGACCAATTGTTTTTTAGAAAGAAATGATCCTAGAGAAATTCTAATTAGCAAAGAAAATAAACTTTTAAAAGATTTGGCACCAAACTCAATAGTTGGAACATCTTCTTTTAGAAGAGAGTTTCAAATAAAAAAAATTAGAGAAGATCTTAATTGTAAATTAATAAGAGGAAATGTTGATACAAGAATTAAAAAACTAAATGATAATTTATATGATGCTATTATGCTATCTTTTGCCGGGGTTAATTCCTTAGGACTATCTAAGAATATATCTCAAATATTTACTACTTCTGAAATAATACCAAGTGCAGGGCAGGGGGTTGTTGCTTTGCAATGTAGAAATGATGATGCTGAGGTAATTGAATTATTAAAAAAAGTTAATCATCAAGACACTCATAATTGCATTAAAGCTGAAAGGAATGTTTTAAAGATTTTAGAGGGAGATTGTGAAACAGCAGTTGGAGCATTTGCAATTATTGATAGAAATAAAGTTAATCTTGAAGCAGAGCTTTTTTCACTTGATGGCAAAAAAAGATTTCATTTAAAATCATTTGGAGAAGTAGATAAAGCTTATGAACTAGGTATAGAGATGGGAAAAAATTTAAAAAAAATATCTAATAATTCATATAAAAAATAATATGCATATTTTATTTACAAGACCGTTAGAAGATTGTCAGGAAATGATCTTAAAATTTCAATCTCTTGGTCATAATGTTTCTCACTTACCTTTGATCAGCATTGCAGGTTTGAAACATGAAAATTTAAATCATTCTAGTTTTAAAGGAATTATCTTTACAAGCTCTAATGCAATTAAATTTTTAGATATAAAAAACTTAGATAAAAAAATGATTTGTTTTTGTGTAGGTAGTGCTACTGAAAAAAAAGCAAGAAGTGTTGGTTTTCAAAATGTTTTTGCAGCAGAGGGTAACGTGAATAATTTAAAAGAATTGATTTTACAAAATTTTGACGCATCTGATGGAAAATTGCTTTACGTGAGTGGCGAAGTTGTTTCTACTAATTTGGATAAACAATTACTTTCTGAAGGATACAATATTGAACGAGTTATTAATTATAGAGCCAACCCAATTGAAAAATATGATAAAGATTTTATAGAAAAACTAAAATTAAAAATGCCAGAAATTATTTATGTTTACTCGCAAAATAGTGCTATTAATTTTTTAAAAGTAATTAAAAACTATCAGCTTGAAAGCCTATGGATGGACACTAATTTAATGTGTATTGGTGAAAAAACCTCTTCAATTTTGAATGAAATTAAGTGGAAAAAAATTTTTCTTTTTAGTCCTGGAGAAGAGGAATTTTTGTTATATAAAATCTAAATATGGAATTATTTAATAATTTTAGTGATCTATTTTTATCTGTTTGGTCCAAGGGAATTCATGGTGTAGATATTTTTCAAATACTGATCGGTATTGGAATATTTTTTATTTTTTTAATATTTAGAGGAATTATTAGTAAAGTGATTATTAAAAGATTAGAAAGTATCGCTAAAAAAACTACCAATAAACTTGATGACACATTTGTTCGTGCAATGGAAGGCCCAGCCAGGTTTTTGCCGATTGTTCTAGGATTTTTTATTGCTAGTTATTATATGTCTTTTGGAGAGGAAGGTAGAGCCATAGTTGACACAATTAATAGAACATTAATTACCATATTTATTTTCTGGGTTATTCATCAAGTTGTTGAACCAATTTCTTATATTCTAAGTGGATTAGATAAAATGTTAACTCGTGAGTTAATTGGTTGGATTATTAAATCATTAAAAATTTTGATTTTCATTTTAGGTTTGGCAGCAGTTTTAGAATTGTGGGGGATTAAAATTGGTCCAATAATTGCTGGACTTGGATTATTTGGTGTTGCGGTTGCACTAGGTGCACAAGATTTATTTAAAAATTTAATTTCAGGAATTTTAGTTTTAGTTGAAAAAAGATTTAAAATTGGTGATTGGATTTTAGTTGATGGAATAATTGAAGGTATTGTTGAAAAGATTGGTTTTAGATCTACAACAATTAGAAAATTTGATAAATCCCTAGCAATAATCCCAAACTTTCAATTTGCAGAAAATGCAGTTATAAATGTTAGCGAAACATCTAATTGGTTAATAAGTTGGATTATTACTCTTCAATATGACACGACAGTTGATCAGCTTAAAGCAGTTAGAAATGAGATTGAAAATTATATTAATAAAAGTGATGACTACAATATAAGTGTTGGCGTGGCTGTAAGAATAGATAAATTTTCTGACAGTTCTATTGATATGTATGTTCGTTGTTTTACAAAAACTGATAGTTGGAACGAATGGCTTTCTGTAAAAGAAAGATTAGCAATTGAAATTAAGCAAATTGTAGAAAAAAATAAAGCTTCCTTTGCCTTTCCAAGTCAGTCAATTTATATTGAAAAAAAATGATAGCAATTTTTTATTTAGTTTTACAAATATTAAAACTTTATTCATATGTAGTTATTGCAAATGTTCTAATTAGCTGGCTTGTTTCTTTTAATATTTTAAATACTCAAAACAGATTTGTTTATTCTGTTCTAGAAATGACTTATCGATTAACAGACCCAATTTTAAACAAAATTAGAAGATTTTTACCAAATTTAGGTTCACTAGACATATCACCAGTGATTTTACTTTTATTGATTTGGTTTATAGAAATGTGTATGAAACTCTACATTGCACCAATGATTTTTTAAGAAACCTTATGATTTTAATAGATGGAAAAAGAATAGCAGCTGAACTTAGAGAAGAATTAAGAAAAGAAGTTTTAGAGCTAAAGGCTAAATATAATAAAGCCCCAGGACTTACTGTTATTTTAATTGGGGATATGGCCCCCAGTCAAATTTATGTTCGTATGAAAGAAAAAGCTGCAAATGAAGTTGGATTAAAATCTGAAGTAATAAGATATCCAGGAGCTATAGAGGAAAAAATAGTATTGGATAAAATTAAAGAGTTAAATAAAGATGAAAGTATTTCAGGGATTTTAGTTCAATTACCTTTACCAAAACATATTGATAAGCAAAAAGTTATTGAAACTATTTTACCAGGAAAAGATGTTGATGGTTTTCACCCAATGAATGTTGGCAATCTTTCATCAGGTTATGAGAGCTCTGTGCCCTGTACTCCTTTAGGATGTTATTTAATGATTAAAAAAATTGAACCAAATCTAAGTGGAAAAAAAGCGGTTATGATTGGTAGATCAAATCTAAATGGCAAACCAATGGCACAGTTGCTTTTAAAAGAGAATTGCACAGTAACTATTACTCATTCAAGAACTAAAGATTTAAAGGCAGAATGTTTAGAGGCAGATATAATAGTTGCTGCCGTCGGTATTCCAGAACTTGTAAAAGCAGACTGGGTTAAAAAAGATGCAATCGTTATTGACGTTGGTATTAACAAAACTGACAATGGTATAGTTGGTGATGTTGCATTCGAAGAAGTTTCAAAAGTTGCTCGTGCTTTGACACCTGTTCCAGGTGGAGTAGGGCCAATGACTATTGCTTGCTTGTTAAAAAATACTATTGAGTGTTTTAAAAGATCTCAAAAATAAAATATTAAATTAAGATTATTTTTTTATTGATTTCTAATTAGAGGATAAACTTTTGGGTTTAAATATCTTAAATTTGTTAACATAATTAAAGCTAATGTTACTAAACCAATACTTCCACTAATGTTAAATAATATTTGCAAATTTAATTGCCAAACTAATTGAAAGATATTTTCAATAATATAATAAGAGCCGATTACAGCAAAAAATATTGCAATTAATATTACCGAAAAAAATATTAAAATAAATTCTATAACAGAAGATAGGATAATTTCTTTTTTTGAAAAACCTAAAATTTTAAAAACTAAGTTTTGAAACTCTTTAATCTTACCTTGTACAATAATTGCACTAGAGATAACAATTAAGCCTATAATAATTGTAATTGCTGAAATCAAAATTACAGCGATAAAAACTTTGTTTAATATATTAGTTACCTTTGTAAGATAATCAGCAATTTTTATAATTGAAATACTTGGTAGTATTTCTAATAGTTTGGTTTCTTTGAATTTTGTTTGATCTTCAAATTTAGCTGTTGCTAAATATTCGTGTGGAATTGTGTTTGCAAATTGTGGATTGAACAACATAGCAAAATTTATAGATAAATCTCGATAATCAACAGCTCTAAAATTAACTATTTTTCCTTCAATTTCTCTTCCATAAATATTAAGTGTAAAAATATCTCCTAATTTTATATTAAAATCTTTTGCAACTTTACTATCTAATGAAATTTGAAGTTTATTAGGTTTTGATAAATCCCACCATTCACCTTCAATTATTGGATTATCTTCAGGAACTTCAGCTGCCCATGATGAACGTCTATCACTTCCAATTACCCAATAACTGTTATTATCTTGTTTAATATAAGTTCTTGGATCTATTCCATTAATCTTAACAATACCTGTTGCAACCAAAGGTACTATTTCTAATTTTGCATTAGAATCCATTTCAATAATCGCATTCTCAAATAAATCACGATCAGAATTTTGCATCCCAATAAAAAAATAATCAGGTGCGATCTCAGGAATAGATTTTGCAATTTCTCTTTTAAAATTTGTACCAACCAATGCTAGTGTTAATAATAAAGTTACGCCTAATCCCAAAGACATAATTGTGATTGGAGTAATACCTTTTGTTTGAGTAATGTTTTTAATTGAAACTTTAAGAGGGATATTGGACATATTTTTTAAACTTTTTAGTAAAAAAATAATAAATTTTGAAAGTAAAAAAAATACAATTAAACAAATGAAAAAAACTAAAAAATAAATCAAACTATATAAAGGCCTTGCTGAACCAATGACAAACAGCATCATTAAAGCTGATAAAAATAATAAACTTACAAAGATAGATTTTTTTGAATAATAAAATTGTAAATTTTGAAACACATTTCTAAATAGGTTAGAGGCTTTTACTTGATCAATTGCATTAATAGTTGGAATAGAAAAAATGATTAATACCAACATACCAACAAGGAATATCTTAATGAAATTAGTTAATGAAAATAAGGGTTTAATATTTAATCCCAGACCTTCAGATAAATATGTATCAGCCACAGGAACCAGCAAAAAACTCAAGGCATAAGAAGCAATACTTACAAAAGTAAGTAAAATTAATAATTGTAGATAATATATTGTCTTTATATTTAATGAAAAAAAACCTAAAGCTTTTTTTACCGCAATAGACATATTGCTTTGATTTATAAATGATAGCAGAGTATTTGCGATACCAATACCAGCAATTAACATAGCGCTAATAGATACAAGGGATAAAAATTGTGAAAAGTTATCAATTATTCTTCTAAGACCACTAGCTGAATTTTCAGGATAACGTAGTCTTACCGTAAGATCATCTTTAAATATTTCTTTAATTTTATTCCTAGTTACCTTTGTATTATCTCCTTCACTAAATTTAACCTTATATTCATAATTTAAAAAGCTGCCCAAGCTATTAAGTTTTAATAGCCCTAAAGTTTCTTTACTTGTTATTGCAAAATCACCGAATGCTATAAAGCCGCTTACATCAGGTAGTGATTTTATCACTCCAACTACTGTAAATAACTGATCTTGAACTTTAATTTTTTCATTCACTTTGAGATTTAAAGTTTTAAAAATATTTTCATTAACAATAATGGTATTTTTTTCTTGATGAATCCTATCCATTGCTCCAACAGGCTCATAAATAACTTCTCCATACAGTGGATATTTTTTATCGACAGTTTTAATTCGAGTGAACAATGACTGATTATTATTATCATTTACTGATGAGACCATGGTTGTAAACTCAACCATTGCAGAAATTGTTGTAAATTTTCTTACTTTATCAACTAACTCTAAATCTCCCTGAACCCTATTGTAATCAATTTCAACATCTCCCCCTAATAAAGTTTTAGCATTATCATCTAGTTCTTTTTTTAAACTATCTTCAATAGTTAAAATTGCACTTAAAATAAAAAGACTGATAAATAAAGTAAGAATAATACTAAAAATTTTGTGATAGTTTCTAACAAGATCTCTAAACGCATACTTTAAAATCAAATTAAATTCTGAAATTTTAAGCAATTTTTCCATCTTTAATTTTAATTTTTCTTTTGGCTTTATTAGCTAACTTAGGATCGTGAGTTACAATAATTAAAGAAGAACTTTCTTCCTTCACGTACTTAAATAATATATCTGATATCATTACTGAGTTTTCACTATCCAAGTTACCAGTTGGTTCGTCAGCTAATATTAACAAAGGCTTCATAGCTATTGCTCTTGCTATAGCTACTCTTTGCTGTTCTCCACCTGATAATTGACTTGGTAGATTATTAAATCTATTCTTTAATCCAAAACGATCCAATAATTCTTTTGCTTGTTGTTCAGGATTTTTAAGTTTATTTAGCTCTAGGGTTAAAGCAACATTTTCTACTGCTGTATAATTTGGAATTAAATAAAAAGATTGAAATATAATTCCAATGTTTTTTCTTCTTATCTTAGAAACTTCATCTTCAGAAAGAGTAGTTAAATCTTGATCTTGAAAATAAATTTTGCCTGAGGTTGCTTTTTCTAAACCCCCAATTAACATAATTAAACTAGTTTTTCCTGAGCCACTTTCGCCAACAATAGAGATTGTATCTTTTTTCTTTGTTGTTAGATCAATATTGTTTAAAACTTTTATAGTTTCTTTGTTAGTTTGGTATTTAAGATTTATCTTTTTTAATTTAAGAAGAGTGTTCATGAATAAAAGTTTTATTATTAAAATAATTATCTTCTGTCTAGTTACTATAAAAGTATCTGCAATAGAAAAAATTGTATTATTTGGTGATAGTTTGATGGCCGGGTATGGCTTAAATAATGAACATCATTTATCGTTAGTTTTACAAGAAAAATTAGTATCTCAAGGTTATAGAATTGAAGTAGTTAATGGCAGTGTTTCCGGAAGCACTTCTTCTGGTGGTGTAAATCGAGTTGAATGGACATTATCTGACTCAAATATTGATATAGTAATTTTAGGTCTTGGAGCAAATGATATGCTTAGAGGTATTCAGCCCAAAGAGACTAAAAATAATTTGGAAAAAATAATAAAAACTGCACAAGACAAAAATATTAAAGTGGTTTTGGCAGGCATGATTGCACCAACTTCTTATGGGATTGAATATAAAAGTAATTTTGATCAAATTTATCCAGACTTATCAAAGCAATATAATCTACCATTGATACCTTTTTTGCTAGAAGGTGTTGCTTTAAAACCTGAATTAAATTTAAGTGATGGAATTCATCCAAATGAAAAAGGTACAATTATTATTAGCAAAACTTTACAGGAAATGATTTTAAAAAATATTTCTTCTAATTAATAACTATGGAAAAAAAACCTTATCATCATTTACCAGATGGAACTTTTAAGAATCCAGAAGGCTCGCCCGTGAGATCTAAAGATGTAAAGTTTTCATATAGACAATTTTCAAAAGAAAAAAAGAAAATAGATATGACTGTTCCAAAAAAACATGTTGTGGATAAAGAAAAAATTTTATCTGATTTAGAAAAATATAAGAATGAGGATTATATCGCTTGGATTGGTCATGCTACTTATTTAATCAAGTTAGGAGGCATAACAATTATAACTGATCCTGTATTTTCAAAAAATGCTGGACCTTTGATATTTGGCCCAGACAGATTTACTAAGCCTGCTTTAGAATTAAACGAAATTCCTAAAACTGATTTATTTTTATTAACACACAATCACTATGATCATCAAGATATGCGGACCATTAGAAGGTATCCATATAAAGATTCAAAAGTTCTAGTCCCTTTAAATCTTGGAAAATATTTTACCCCTTATAGATTTAAAGATGTGAATGAAATGGATTGGTATGAAGAAATTAAAGTTAACAATGACTTTAAAGTAACTTTTCTACCTGCTGTTCATTGGTCTAAAAGAAGTTTAACTGACACCAATAAAACACTCTGGGGAAATTTTTTAATTGAATATAAAGATAAAAAGATTTTATTTGCATGTGATACTGGTTATGGAAATATTTATAAAGAATTAGGTGAAAAATATGGTCCTATCGATTTAACAATAATTAATATAGGGGCTTATGATTTTAAACCTATGTTTGATAAATCAATTTATCACACGACACCTGAAGAAGCCTTAAATATAGCACAAGACTTAAAAAGTAAAAAAGTAATGGGAATGCATTGGGGAACTTTTGTTTTATCCCTAGAACCAATTATGGAGCCACCTGTCCGATTCAAAAAAAGTGCAGAAAAATATGGATTTAAAAAAGAAGATGCTATAATTTTTAAAATAGGTCAAATAAGCCCTTTAAAAGATCTATTTAAAAATTAAATAGAGATTTTTTTTTATTAAATATATGAATAATAAATAATGATAAAAATAATTTTTCTTACTTTATCAATTACTATTTTATTTTTCATAAGCTACCTAGCTTTCTCAGCAATCAAAAAGGGAGTGGCAGCAAAAAAAAAGATAGAAAATGAAAATAATAATTTAGATTAAAGGAATATTAATTAATTTTTTTCCATTAACCACAAACTATTACCACCTAATAAGTATATTTTTCCGGTAATTGGATGAATTTGAATATCTCTTATTCTACTAATTTTATTTTTAAAAATTATGCTTTCTTGAACATTTGATAAATCATTAAAAATTAATTTTCTTAAAGATTTGTCTTTTAAAGAAGTAATTAGTGCATGACCATTCCACTCTTTAAATTCATCACCTTTATAAATTGTAATAGCGCTTGTAGCTATTGAAGGCACCCAGTACTGTATAGCTTTAGTAAACCCTGGTTTCCATTTTGGACCAATATTTGTTCCTGAATAGTTTTCCCCACCCCAGCCTAAAACCTTCCATCCATAATTTTCTCCTTTTTTTGCCTCCCCAAACCAATCACCACCTTTAGCCCCGTGATTGCTTAAATAAATTTTTCCATCATAATCAGAGATAGTTAATCCCTGTGGATTACGAACGCCTATTTGATATATTTCAGGTAACCAATTAGTATGACCTTTAAATTTTGGATTGTCTTCAGGAATACCTCCATCAAGATAAATTCTTATAATGCTACCAGGATGTTTTGTGGGATCTTGTGCAATCATACCTTGGCCCCTTTCACCAGCTGATGCATAAATATAGTCACCTTTAATCGCTAATCGAGAGCCAAAATGATAACCAGAATCTATTGGAGGATTTGCTTGAAAAATATTTTTAAAATTTAATCCTCGTTTATTTAGTTGTGCTTTAGCAATGGATGTACTTGATTTTGAATCCCCTCTATTTTCTGAATAAGAAATCCATAATGTGTTATCTTGATAAATAATATCTAATAACCCACCTTGGCCGACTTCTAGAAAATTAAGATTATGTTTAATCTCTGTAACCTCTTTTGAAATAACATTAACAATTTTAATCTTTCCACTTTTTTCAGTAATAATGATTTCATTATTATTAATAAATGAAGATCCCCAAGGTTCATTTAGTTTTATTATTTTAGTGAGTTTGAAATTGTTGGAATAACCTTTTGAAGCAAATAAAACAAAAAAAATTATTAATAAAAAAAATTTTTTCACTTTAAGAAAGTTTTGATCTACCACCATCAACAGCTATTACCTGTCCTGTAACCCAAGAACTTTCTTCAGTAATTAAAAATTTTGCAAGTGCTGCAGAATCTTTTCCTTCTCCCAATCTTTTTAATGGATGAGCTTTTGCAATTCCCTCTGCTATCGCAGGATTTTTTAACATTGGTTCTGCAATTTTAGATTTTGATAAGCTAGGTGCTATACAATTTACTCTAATATTTGGAGCAAACTCAGCAGCCAGTGTAACAGTTAATCCTTCAACAGCAGCCTTAGCACATGCAATAATTGTATGATTAGTAAATCCTCTTTGAGCAGCAACAGTTGAAAATAAAACTACTGAGCCTTTATTCTTTTTTAAACTTTCCTGAAATCCTTTTATAGCTTCAACAGCTGAATAAAGGTTTAGTTTCATACATTTATTCATGTCAGCCTCAGTAACCATTCTTAATGGTTTTAAATCAATGGAGCCCACGCAATAAGCGATACCCTTGATGTCACTAATATCTGATTTTACTTTTTCTATAAACCCACCCTGCAAAACATCAGCAACCGTATAAGAGCAACTCAATTTTTTTGCAATTGCTTGAACCTCACTTTCATTTCTTGCAACTAGATGAATATCATTACCTGAATTTTTTAGCTGTTCAGCTAAGCTAGAACCGACAGAACCTGTCGCACCAAAAATAAGATATTTTTCTGACATATAATTTTTAATTAGTTATATTTAATTATGAAATTGTTTTTTATACTTGGTAATCAATTATTTCCATTAAAATACTTGGACCGCTTCAAAAAGGACCATGTGTTTTTTATGGCAGAAGACAACGAATTATGCACTTATGAAAAGCATCATAAGCAAAAGATACTGCTATTTCTATCTTCTATGAGGTCGTACGCAGACAACCTTAAAAAAAACAAATATAAAATAGATTATTTAAAAATTGAAGATAAAGAATTTAAAGACGACTATTTCAAAAAATTAAAAAAAGCAATTACTCAAAAAAAAATTATAGAAATTTCAAGTTTTGAAATTGAAGATAAATTTTTTGAAAAGAAAATTTCACAATTTTTAAAAAAAGAAAAAATTAAATGGAATGTTGTTCAAACCCCAATGTTTCTAAACTCAAGAGATGAATTCAGGAATTATCTAGGAAAATCAAAAAAACCTTTTATGGCAACTTTTTATAAAGAGGTGCGTAAAAAATCAGGAATACTGATGGGTGCCGATGGAAATCCTATTGGAGGAAAATGGAGCTTTGATGAGGATAACAGAAATAAATTACCAAAAGATATATCAATACCAAAATTTCCAAAAATAAATGAAACTACTCATACTAAAAAATTAAAACCAATTATTGAAAAACTATTTAAAAACCATCCTGGTAATACAAGTGATTTTTGGCTTGCAACAGAATACACGGATGTTGTTAGACTTTTAGATTTTTTTATTAAAGAAAAATCAAATTTATTTGGTGACTATGAGGATGCTGTTAATCAGAAAGATAATATTCTGTTTCATAGTGCATTAAGTCCTTACATTAATTTAGGACTGATAACCCCTGAAATTATCATTCAAAAAATTTTAGAATTTCACAAAAAATATAAAATCAGAATGAACTCTTTGGAAGGTTATATTCGTCAAGTAATAGGCTGGAGAGAATTTATGCGTGGAATTTATCAAGGCTACTCTGATGAAATGGAAACTAAAAATTTTTTTAAACATGATAGAAAAATGAAAAAGTCTTGGTATGAGGGTACAACAGGTTTACCTCCACTGGATCATGCTATTAAAAATGCTGTTAATCACGGCTGGTCCCATCATATTGAGAGACTGATGATTTTATCAAATTTAATGAACCTTTGTGAGGTTAAACCAACAATTGTTTATAAGTGGTTCATGGAAATGTTTGTCGACTCATCCGACTGGGTTATGGTTCCCAATGTTTATGGAATGGGATTATTTAGTGATGGAGGTATTTTTGCAACTAAACCATACATTTGTGGATCAAGTTATTTTATGAAAATGATGGATTTTAAAAAAGGGGAATGGTGCAATACGATGGATGGTTTGTACTGGAGATTTATAGATAGAAATAGAAAATTTTTTTTAAAGAACCCTAGATTATCAATGATGGTTTATGTTTTTGATAAAATGAAAAATGAAAGAAAAAAAATGATTTTATCTGAAGCTGATAAATTCATTAAACACAATACCATTTAATGAAAAAAGAAAACTTGCCTTCAAAGGTTTGTCCTGTTTGCAAAAGGTCTTTCGTTTGGCGCAAGAAATGGAAGCTTAATTGGAACAAGGTAAAATATTGTTCTAAGAAGTGCTCAAAGTGATTTATTTATCTTTATTTACTATATCTTTTTTAGCTGCAACCATTTTACCATTTTCATCTGAACTCACATTAGCAGGATTTATTGCAACATCAAATTATGATTATTTATTACTGTTAATCATTGCAAGTTTTGGGAATGTTTTAGGATCTGTTGTTAACTGGACTCTAGGACTTTATTCAAGAAATCTTACTACAAAAAAATGGTTCCCATTTAAAGAAACACAAATAGAAAGGTCATCACAATGGTTCAAAAAGTTTGGCAAATGGTCATTATTATTTGCTTGGGTTCCAATTATAGGTGATCCACTGACTTTAGTTGCAGGTTTATCACGAGTCAGATTTTTTGATTTTATTATTTTAGTAGCAATTGGAAAAGTAAGTAGGTACCTTGTCGTCTTTTATTTGATGGGCTAAGCGATGAATGTAATAGTTTTACAACATATAAAGATTGAAGATCCTGGATACATAAAAGATCTTATGTTAGCTGATGGATTTAAACTGACTACAATAGAGTTAGATGAGGGTGAGAAAATTCCAAATGACTTAAGTAAATTCGATGGAATGTTTTGTATGGGTGGTCCAATGGATACTTTTATGGAACAAGAATACCCATGGTTAGTCGAAGAAAAAAAAGCAATTAAAGAATTTGTTGTTAATTTAAAAAAACCTTATTTAGGTTTTTGTCTTGGGTGTCAATTATTAGGTGAGGTAATAGGTGGCAAAGTGGTTAAATCAAATCCAGCTGAAATAGGAATAATGGATATAAATTTTACTAATGAAAAAAATAAAGATATTTTATTTTCAAAATTTCCAGATCAAATTAAAAGCTTACAGTGGCATTCTTATGAGGTCCAAGGAGTAGATAACAATAAAGATGTTACTTTATTAGCTTCATCACCTGTAACTAAATATCAAATTTTTAAATATCAAAATCATGCTTACGGAATCCAATTTCATATAGAAATCAAAGACACAACAGTAAATGAGTGGGGCTGTGTACCAGAGTATAAAAAAGCCTTACAAGATCAATTGGGTGACGGTGCCCTAGATAAATTTGATGAGGCAGCTAAAAATAATATGACAGATATGAATAACTATTCAAAAATTCTCTACAAAAATTTTAAGAAAATTTTAATTTAAATTGTAATATTTTTTTAAAGAGATAGATAAATCAAATGTCAGAAATTTTTATTCAAACTTTTTTTCTATATTTTATTGTTATAGATCCATTAGGAAACACTCCTTTGTTTTTAAGTATTACTCAAAACATGGATACAAACAAAAAGATAAGAATAGCATTAAGTGCTACTATAATAGCCTCAATCATATTGTTGTTTTTTGCATTGCTTGGAAGTTCGTTACTAAGTTATTTGAATATTTCTTATCCAGCATTCACAATTGGTGGAGGAATAATTTTATTAATAATTGCAATAGAGATGTTGTTTGATAAGCGTCAACAAAGGAAAGAAGAAGATATTGATCTTAATTCAGATAATGTTAGTATTTTTCCTTTAGCAACACCTATTATTGCAGGACCAGCTGCTATTACTTCAGTAATAGTCTCAGTCTCAGATATTGGAACTAATTTTACTAACCAAACTGTAGGAATGTTCTCATTAGTTTCTGTTTTATTTTTAACTTTTATAATTTTTTTTATAGCTTCAAAATTTTCTAAGATAATAAATAAAAAAATAATTGGAGTTATCTCAAGGGTGGTAGCTATTATTCTTGTTGGATTAAGTGTGCAATATATTTTGGATGGTATTAAAACTTTTTTAGCCTAAGTTAATTAAAAGTTGTTATTATTTTTGGAATATAATTTTTAAAATTAAAAAACCCCTTATTACAATATTGCCAAGAAAATAGATCAAGTCTTCTGTATATAAATTTTAGTTTAATTTTATTTGAATTCATATAATCTAAATTCTCTCCAACTGTTGGGTATAGGCCGTAGGATTCTTTACTAAAATTTTGTATTTCACTAATGTTGATAATTTCACAATCAATTGATTTTTCATTTAATCTTTTTTTTTGATCCTTTATTAATTGAGATTTAAATTTCAATACTTTTTCACTGAGTTCTATAGTTCGGTTTTCATTTTTATTAAAAATTAAAAAGATTTTTTTAAATTTTTGATTATTAAAATCAGAAATTTCAAAGGATAAATTATTTTCAAAAATAAGTAGATTTTTTTCTTCAAAATTTTGTGGATTATAGAATTCTAATTTTGATGCAGAATATATTTTATTATCTATTTTTGGAGGGGCATTTTCTTTGAGTTTAATATTATTAAACCTATCATTTGTAAATTTTTTTATGTTCCATTCACTTGCAAGATAATTTTTACCTGGAGTTTGAATTCCAGCAACCCATCTCCACCCCAATGTATTAGCTGCAGCATCACCATCATAAAGATGTTTCATAAAAAACTCTGCTCCTAATTGCCAAGGAAGCTCTAAAGTAAAAATCCAAATACTTGCAAACCACATTCTTGCATGATTATGTAAATAATTATTTTCCTTAAGTTCCTTCACCCACTCATTAAAACATTCTATATTCGTATTTCCCTCAACTGCATTTTTATAGTTATTATTATCTTTAAATTCTTTACGAATTTTTTTTAATTCAGCTAGATAATCTGACCAAACATTTGGTCTTAATTCTAACCAACCTTTCCAATATGTTCTCCATAAAACCTCTTGTATAAACTTTTCATTTTTAAAAAATGAATATTTATTTAATGATTTTTTAATTAATTCTAATTCAGAAATAATTCCATGAGTAATATAAGGTGAAAGACATGATATATTAGATCTATTGTTTGGACCAAAGTCAAAATTTCTTAACTTTGAATAATTTAATAGATTTTGTTCAACAAAATTATTTAATTTATCAATGGCCTTAGCCCTTGAAGTTTCAAATTTCATTTTAGATTATTTTGATTTTTTTTTTTTTAAACCTAATTTATCGCTGTGTCTTAATCTAAGAATAACAATCGCAGAAGCAATAAGAACTATTGCAACAGCTTCATAGACTAATGCTGTTGGATCCATTTCTTTTCCTTGAAGGATAATAAATCGTGCGAGTGCAGTGATAGCAATTAAAAGAGGCAAAGTTATACTGATTGATTGTTGATTCCAAAAAACTCTAACCATCGCCAATACCTCTAAATATAGAAACATTAAAAGTAAGTCAGCTAATGTTACTGATTGGTTTAAAAACATATTTTTAATTTCTATTCCGACAGCAATTACTGTGCTTATTAATATAATGCACATTAGTACTAGTTGTAAATTTTTGGCAATTTTTTCCATTATTTTACTTTACTAAAAGGTAGCCATTTTTCAAATACTGATTTTGCAGGTCCATCGTAAGGAATAGAATAAGAATTTGGGTTAGGGCTGGTTAAAACCTCTATTCCTTTTGAAAATATAAAAATAAATACAACAACAAAAACTATTACCATTATCTTAAAAGGATCAAAGTTTTTTGTTTGAAATACGCTGTTAGATTTTTCTTCAGCTTTGTGAAATTGTTTGAATGTCATATAGACTGCAAAAATAAGTCCAACGTGTGCTATATAAAGCCCAGCCCAACCAAAGGCAAAAGTTGTATAAGAAAAAATATATAAACTAAAAACAGTTGTCCAAACAAAGCTTAAAACTAATAAAATTTGTAATCTCACAGATCTTGGCAAAGCTCTTAGATCATTTTTGCTATCATCAAATAAAATGTTAGCAGCATCTATCATCCAATTTTTTAGTGATTCCATACACCTAGAATAGATATTTATACATTAAAGGCAAAGGTTAAAGTGTCTTTTAATTTTTCAGCTTAAATTAGACCTTATTATGCTTTCTAAATATTTGCTTCTTTCAATTCCCTCTTCAGGCATATCAGGATTTAATTGAAATGGAGCATGTTGTATTTCAAAATTAGTTTTGGGAAAACTTTTTAGCGTTTTATTTAATCTAACTTGCCCAATAAAGCACCAATCACAAATTGTGTCAGTAAATACTTTTATTTTCATACAATTATGATTGAAGCTTTTTTTTATGAAAGTTAATAAATCTCTCTACATTTGATTTATTAAATGTTTTATTTTCTTCAAATGAAACTTTTTTCATTGAGTAAGCAGTACTTTTTGTTTGTCTTGATACAATGGTTATATTTCCTTTGTATAATTTCAATTTTACTGAGCCATTTACCTTATCTTTTTTAAGGTCTACAATTTTTTGGAGTTTTATTCTTGCTTTTGAATACCAATAACCGTTGTAAATAAGTTTTGCAAATTTAGGCATAACCTCATCTTTTTTATGCATAGTTTCTTTATCTAAAGTTACTGATTCAATAGCCCTATGGGCTAACATTAATAAAGTTCCACCAGGTGTTTCATAAACACCCCTTGATTTAATTCCAATAAATCTGTTTTCAACTAAATCAACTCTACCAATACCATTTTTACCGGCAACAATATTAAGTTTTTGTAATAAATTTGCAGGAGAAAATTTTTTGCCATTCACTGATATAGGATCTCCATTTTTAAAACCTATAGTTATAAATGAAGTTTTGTTTGGAGCCTTTTCGGGTGATACAGTTCTTTGAAAAAGAAATTCAGGAGCAGCATTTTTAGGATTTTCTAAAACCTTGCCTTCAGTTGAAGTATGATACAAGTTATCGTCTATTGAAAATGGTGGAGCACCTTTTTTATCTAAAGGAATTGGGATATTGTTTTCTTTTGCATATTTAATTAAAGCTGTTCTAGAGTTTAATTTCCATAATCTCCATGGGGCTATAATTTTTATTTTTGGACCGAAATAATGATATCCTAATTCAAATCTTACCTGATCATTTCCTTTTCCAGTTGATCCATGAGAAACAGCATAAGCACCAAATTTTTTAGCAATTGCAATTTGACGTTTTGCAATTAACGGTCTTGCAATTGAAGTTCCCAATAAGTAAACACCCTCATAAATTGCATGACCTCTTATCATTGGAAAAACATAATCTTTTACAAATAAATCTTTTAGATTTTCAATAATAATTTTTCTAACACCTAATCTTTTAGCATTTTTTATAATTTTTTTTTTATCAATTTCTTGACCTATATCTGCGGTGTAGCAAATAACTTCAACATCGTAATTTTCTTGTAGCCATTTTAAAATAACAGATGTGTCTAACCCCCCCGAATATGCGAGTACAACTTTCTTTTTTGATTTCATTTATTTAGCTACAGTTTGCTTTTGTAGCTTTGTAAGCTTTTGTAAAGCCTAGCAATGAATAGTGGTCTAAAGTTTGAGATCCTTTTTGGTTGTAAGCTTTAACCATTATTCTAGAACCTTTTTTCATTGTCTTAATCATCTTGTTTTCAAATTTGTTGTCTGTCATCCAAGCAAAATTTTGTTTTATGATATCGAATTTGTACTTATTTTTTCCTGATATTGCAGTTATAGAATTTTGGTTGTTATAATCGTAACCACTAGTAATACTAATTTCATTGCTTATATTTTCTCCTGGTCTAAAACTAATAAATAATCTTGCTTCTCTAGGGTTATTTTTTGGAGCTTGCAACACAGGTTTAGATTGAGCAAAACAAATTTTTCCTGCAGTTCCGTTTATTACATACGTTTCCCAGTCTTTATGAGTACCTAATTTTTTTACTTCTTCAGCATTTACTTCATAAGCCAAAGTAACCAAAAATATTGTAAAAATTAATTTTTTAATCATGGGCATGGGTTAGGATATATTTTTTGTACTTCATTTATTTCTTTAATAATTTCTTCAGATAGATTTACATTTACACTTTCTATATTAGTTTTCAACTGCTCCATTGTCGTAGCTCCTATAATAACAGAGGTTACAAAAGGCTGTATTTCCAAAAACTTTAATGACATTTGAGCAAGATCTAGACCATGTTTCTTCGCTATTTCGTAGTAGGCATCAACTGCTTTATTTGAATTAGGCTTATTATAGCGAGTCCAAAAATCACCATTTCTTTCGATTCTTGTACCTTTTGGCATTTGATTGTTTCTGTATTTTCCAGACAAGTATCCACAAGCTAAAGGTGAGTATGCAAGTAATCCAGCTTTTTCTCTAACAGACATCTCTGCAAGACCAACTTCATAAGTTCTATTTAACAAATTATAAGGGTTTTGAACTGAAAGTATTCTTGGTAAATTTTTATTTTTAGATAGTTCTAAAAATTTAGACAATCCCCAAGAAGTTTCATTTGATAGACCTATTTGTTTTATTTTACCTTGACCTATAAATTTTTTTAAATTTTCTAAAATATCTTCAAATTTAGTCCATTCACCACTGTCATCATGTTCATAACCTAGTTTTCCAAAAAAATTTGTTTTTCTCTCTGGCCAATGTAGCTGGTATAAATCAATATAATCTGTCTTTAATCTCTTCAAACTGCCCTCTAAGGCTTCTGTAATATTTTTAGTTGCAAATTGATTTCCACCACCCCTAACATATTCTCGCATAGGGCCACAAACTTTTGAAGCTAAAATGATTTTGTCTCTTTTTTTAGTCTTTTCAAACCAGTTCCCAATAATTACCTCTGTATCTCCAAAAGTTTCTTTTCTTGGTGGTATAGAATAAATCTCAGCAGTATCCCAAAAATTTACTCCTTGATCGAGAGCGTAGTCCATCTGCTCAAAACCCTCATTTTGGGTATTTTGTTCTCCCCATGTCATAGTGCCGAGGCAAATTGTACTTACATCTAAGTCTGTATTTCCTAGCTTTTTGTAATTCATAAATATTAAATTTTTTAAGGTTTGTAAGACATCTTGAATTAATAGTAAAAGGCTATTATATATAGGTCATGGAATTTAATAAGCAAAACATACTAAATAAAGTAAAGGAAGCACAACAATCAACTGCAGTAATGGATGAGGGCTTAAGAGCCTACATGCTGAAGGTATACAACTACATGGCATCTGGAATTTTATTAACTGGACTTGTATCTCTAATATTTTTTAAACTATCAGTAGTTACTGACTCAAGTGGCTCTATTACTGCTCTGACAAGTTTAGGGAATACAATTTTTCTTTCAGGTTTTAAATGGATTGTAATGCTTGCTCCACTTGGTGTGGTGTTTTACATGAGTGCTAGAATTAATAAAATGACAGCATCTTCAGCCCAAACAACATTTTGGGTTTTTGCTTCATTAATGGGTCTGTCGTTATCATCAATATTTTTAGTATATACAGGAGCTAGTATCACTAGAGTATTCTTTATTACATCAATAACTTTTGGTGCAATGAGCTTGTATGGTTATACAACTAAAAGAGATCTTACTAAACTAGGATCATTTTTAATGATGGGTTTAATTGGTATTATCATTGCCTCAGTTGTTAATATGTTTATGAGATCTTCGATGATGGATTTTGTTATTTCTATTTTAGGTGTTCTTATTTTTGTAGGACTTACAGCATATGATACTCAAAAAATTAAAAATATGTATGCAATTAGTGATACAGGTGAATTGATGGGTAAAAAAGCTGTAATGGGTGCCTTAACTCTTTACCTAGACTTTATAAATTTATTTATAATGCTACTAAGATTATTTGGTCAAAGAAGATAGTATTATTTTTTAAGTTTTTTCCAATTAGTATTTTTAAGCAGGACTCCCAAATCAAATGAATTTTTTAATATTTTACCATTAGTATCAGTAATTAAATACTTAAGATTTCTATTACTTGGTTTAAAGTTTTTACAAATTTTATATAGAGCGTTTTCAGCAGCATTTTTAAAGACACTAAAACTGACTTGTTTGCTCGAAATATTTAGACCATAATCTTTCCATGATCCTTCTGAAACCATTTTAGCATATAAATCTAAAATGACTTTGAGCTCTTTTCTTTCAAAAAATTGTTTTTCTTCAATTTTATTATAGGGATTATTGATGATTAGTTTCAAATTTCTATTCATTAATTTTATATTTATTAATTAATGATACCTGAAAAACAGTAAAAATAAGAGTAATTGGTAACATTCCCCAAACCTTAAAGTTAACCCAAAATTCTTCAGTTTGTGTTCTCCATACACACTCATTTAAAACAGCAAGTCCTAAGAAAAAAAACATCCATCTTTTGTTTAATAATTTCCACCCAATATCAGTTAATGCAATCGACTTACCCATAATTTTTTTAAGAATGGGTTCGTTTGTGAAATACTTTCCAAAAAATAAAGCAAGAGCAAACAAAATATTAATGATTGTTGGCTTCATATAAATGAAACGTGGATCATTAAAATATATTGTTAGCCCACCAAAAAATGTTATTAAGACACCACTTATTAGCGGCATCATAGGAATTTTTTTTTCAAAGAACCAAGCAATTACAAGAGCAATAAGTGTTGCAACTATAAGTGGAGGTATTGCAATAGTTAAATCTTTATCATTATTATAGTAGTAAAAAAAGAATATTGCCAAAGGCCCGAAGTCAGTGATAAATTTAAGAAAAGATTTATTCATTTGAGACATATTAACATATCCACAAAACATTTATATTTTTTTTATTGATTTTTATATTTAAAACCCCATATTAACTCAATGGCAATCCAAAAAGCTAAATTCTCAATTGGTGATATAGTTAAACATAAACACTTCGAGTTTAGAGGTGTAATTTATGATGTAGATTTTGAGTTTAATAATTCTGAAGAATGGTATCAGTCTATACCTAAGAATGTTCGTCCAAGAAAAGACCAACCTTTTTATCATTTACTAGCTGAAAATGATGAGATCACTTATGAGGCCTATGTTTCAGAGCAAAATTTACTTATGGACGATTCAGAAGAGCCAATTAAACACCCTCTAATTGAGGAAATTTTCTCAGGTAGAAAAGGCTCGAGTTATTTTAAGCCCTCTAACTAATAAATCTTTATTTTAACACAATTAGCTCAAAACTTAGACATATATAGATATTAAAATTAGATATATTCTGATCAAGGGTGCAAAAGACATTTCCCCATTATTATTAACTCCCTCGCATTCTTGGTCGGAACAAATTAAATAATAAAAATTAAATTATCTAATTTTTAATATATATAATTTAAAAATGCTAAAAAATTTTGAGCCTAATAAAATTTTTGTAATTACATCTAAAGCGCCTAAATATGTTTTATTCTTATTTATTGTTGTATTAACGATTGGCTTGACCGAAGCACTTGTTTTGTCTCCTGAAGACTATAAACAAAGTGATGCTGTAAGAATTATGTATGTTCATGTACCGTCTGCATGGATATCACTTGGAATATTTTCAAGTTTAGCTTTATTTTCTGTTGGAAGTTTTGTTTTTAAAAATAAACATTTTGCTTTAATAGCAAAAAGTTTAGCACCCTCTGGTTTTATTTTTAACATTATTGCATTGGTTACAGGATCAATTTGGGGTAAGCCAACTTGGGGCACATGGTGGGCTTGGGATGCAAGAATTACTTCTATGCTGATCTTAGCTTTATTTTATGCAATGTATTTATTGGCTTGGAAAATTTATGAGGGTAAAGAAAAAGTAATAAAGATTACTGCTTTGATTGCAATTTTAGGAGTAATCAATATTCCAATTATTAAATTTTCTGTTGATTGGTGGAATACACTTCATCAACCAGCTTCCATTAATATTTTATCTACTAACACTGCAATCCATGCATCAATGTTAATCCCTTTAAGTATTATGACTGCGGCATTTGCTCTTTTTTCACTACTCATTTTTTTGATGAAATATAATACTGAACTGATAAAAGTAAAAAACAAAGGATTAAATAGACTATGATAAATGAAATAATTTTAATGAATGGATATGGAGCCTACGTATGGTCAGCATTTTCTTTTACATTGATTAGTTTTTCAGTTTTATATTTTGTAACAAAATTACAACTTTCAAAAGAGCAAAAAAGATTTGCCTCTAAGTTTGGCTCTTTAAATGAAAAGAAAGCAAAAGCTGCAAGATTACAAAATATTAATAGAGAAATATT
Organism: Candidatus Pelagibacter sp.; assembly: GCA_028095445.1. Next base: position 15,219 of record JAOHCJ010000003.1, on the reverse strand, counting down.
ATCAAATACATCAAACATTTAACTATTAAACCATGTATGGTAAAAAAGTTAAATTGCGACTTACCTTCTTAATTTTAGTTTTAGCAACAGCTATTTTAATAGTTTTTTTAATTTTACAGTCTTTAAAAGAAAACGTTGTATTCTTTAAGTCACCAACTGAAATAAAATCTTTAATAGAGTTAAATAAAAAAAAGATAAGAGTTGGAGGAATGGTTAAAGAACAGTCTGTTTTTATAAGTACTAATGAAGTTAGTTTTATAATCACTGATTTTAAAAATGAGATTAATGTTATTTATTCAGGGTCTGTTCCAAATTTATTTGCAGAAGGAAAAGGGGTGGTTGCAGAAGGTTTTCTAAAAGATAAAAATTATTTTTCAGCAACTAAAATTTTGGCGAAACATGATGAGAATTATATGCCCCCAGAAGTTAAAAAAGCCTTAGGAGATAAATAAATTGCTTGCTAATCAGATAGGTTATTACTCATTAATTTTAGGGTTATTGCTTTCATTTTTATTATGTGGATTTTCAATTAAGAACTTTAATAATAGTAGTAAACAAATTAATCAAAAAGTATTATCTTTGTCTTTTCTGCAGTTAGTTTTAGTAATTGTAAGTTTTTTAAGCTTAATTTTTTCTTTTATCAATTCAGATTTTAGTAATGAGACAGTCTTTAATAACTCACATACTGCGAAACCATTATTTTATAAAATTTCTGGTACATGGGGAAACCACGAAGGAAGCTTATTGTTATGGTTATTAGTATTAACTTTATTTATTTTTTTATTTTTAGTTAAGTCAAAAGAACAACCTAAGAAATATAGAATTCTAACTTTATTATTTCAGCAAATAATAATTATTGGATTTTTTTTATTTGTTTTGATGACATCAAATCCATTTAACTATTTATTTCCAATTCCTTTAGAAGGTCTTGGTCTCAATCCAATTTTACAGGATCCAGCTTTAGCAATTCATCCACCAATTTTATATCTAGGGTATGTTGGAACATCAATAATATTTTCATCATCACTTGCAGCAGTTAGTCAAAATTATATTTCAAAAGAATGGGGTCAACATATTAAAAAATGGGTTTTAATCTCTTGGATTTTTTTAACTATAGGGATTATGCTTGGATCAATTTGGGCTTATTATGAACTAGGATGGGGAGGTTTTTGGTTTTGGGACCCGGTAGAAAACGTCTCTTTAATGCCATGGCTAACTTTAACGGCACTACTACATTGTATTATAGTCCTGGAGAAAAGGGCTGCTTTAACATCTTGGGTAGTTATATTATCTATTACAACATTTACCCTAAGCATGTGTGGTACTTTTTTAGTTAGATCAGGGATATTAAATTCTGTTCATACATTTGCAAACGATCCTTCGAGAGGGATTTTTATATTAATTTTTTTATTTGTTTTGATTGTTTTATCATTAGGAATATTTTTTTTATTTAATACAGATAATAATAAAAATACAAATAATTTTTTTTTGCTTAGTAAAGAAACATCCATCTTAATAAATAATTGGTTTATGATGTATTTTTTATCTGTCGTTTTAATTGGTACAGTTTATCCAATTTTTTTAGATGTAATATCTTCAGAAAAAATATCAGTAGGGCCTCCTTTCTTTCAGAAACTAATGACACCTTTTTTAATAATGTTTTTATTTTTTATGACTCTTGGACCCAGACTTAAATGGATTAAGTCAAAAATTGAGAATAAAAGTTCATTAATTGTTACTTTTATAATCTCGGTAATGCTAACACTTTTTATAATTAAAAATTTAACAACTGACTTACTGTTTTATACGATTTTAATTTCAGGAGCCTTTTTTTTATTTTTTACAACTTTAAAAGAATTGTTTATTAAAAGATTTGATAACTTCCCCCAAACTATTGCACATTTTGGTTTTAGCTTATTGGTATTAAGTATTTTGTTTAACAATATTTTATCTTCAGAAATTATTACTAACATAAAGATTGGTGAAAAATATAGCTATAATAAAATTGAAATTTTTTTTAAAAAGATTGAAGAAAGAAGGGAAAGTAATTTTAATTCTATAATTGCTCATTTCGAAATAAAAAATGAAAATGGAAAAATTATTGAACTAAATCCTGAGATTAGAGTTTATATTCAGCCTGTAATTATAACTAGTGAAGCAGATATAAAAACAACACTATTAGAAGATAAATTTTTAGTAATGAATCTTGTAAAAGGTAACGAATATTTTAATATTCGATATCAAGAAAAACCATTAATGATTTGGATTTGGATTTCTGTCTTATTATTAAGTCTTGGTGGATCAATGAGTTTATTTAAAAAAAAATATGAAAAATAAACTTTCTTTATTAACTATAATTCTTTTTTTAATTTTTTGTTTTATTATTTTTTATAAGGGATTGAATAATTCAAATACTTATACTCCTAAAGTTAATGATAAAAAAAATATACCAACTTTTACAGCAAAAGATTTTAATTCAAATATATATCTTAATTCAGAAAAAATTTTCGATGAAGAAATTTTTTATATTGTAAATATTTGGGCTTCCTGGTGCGTTCCTTGTAGACATGAACATCCTTTATTAATGACGTTAAGTAAAAATCAGTCAATTAAATTAATTGGTATAAATTATAGAGATAATTTAGATAACGCTAAAAATTTTATATCAGAATTTGGCAATCCATACTCAAAAATTATAACTGATAGCGATGGCACTTTGAGTGTTGAGTTTGGAGCTTATGGTGTTCCAGAAACTTTTATTATTGATAAAAATAAAGTAATTATCAAAAAATTTGTTGGCCCTATCAATAAAAAAAATTTAAAAGAAATTAAATTAATTATAAAATGAAAATTATTAAATTATTTTTAATCATACTTTTATTATTGAGTTTTAATCAGTTAAAAGCTGAAGAAAAAAATGAAAAATTAAAAAATGAAATTTTAAAAAATATTCGTTGCTTGATTTGCCAAGGACAATCAGTTTATGATTCTGAGTCAGATTTTGCACTTAGTATTAAATTGGTTGTAAATAAAAAAATTAATGAAGGTCTTTATGAAGATCAAATATATGAGTTTTTAAGAGAAAAATATGGTGATTGGATAATTTATGATCCCAATTTGAACAAAAGTACCTATATTTTATGGATATTACCCTTATTGTTATTTTTGATAGGTGGTGCAATAATATATAAAAATTTAAAAATTAAAAAAAAATGAACATTTTAAAATATTTTAAAAATATCTTTTGGCTTATTTTTTTAAGCTCACTTGCCCTTTCTGCAAATGCAGAAGATAATGAAATAGCTAAAGATAAGGTAGTGGATACAGAATTTAATTTTTTTACTGGAAATTTTGATTTTAGTGACCATAAACAGAAAGCAATCTATTATGGATTTCAACATCAAAATGAACAATTAGAAAGAGAAACCTTTATGGGAAATATGTCTCCTATAACTGGAGGATTTATAACAGAAAATTCAGCAGCATATCTTTATACTGGAGTTGAGTGGAACTATGATTTAGGAAATAAAATGAAATTTACTCCCAGTTTTGCACCAGGTCTTTATAGTGAAGGTGATGGAAAAGATTTGGGACATATTTTAGAATTTAAAACTGAAATGCAAGCTTCATACAATTTTTCAGAAAAGAATAGTTTTGGTGTTTCTTATAATCACGTTTCCAATGCAAGTTTAGGAGATAAAAATCCTGGTGCAAATAGTTACGAATTTAATTTTCTAAGAAAGTTTTAATCTAAAACTCATGAATCTGAAGGATTGCCATAACTTTAATGATTTTAGAGAATTAGCTAAAAAAAAATTACCATCACCTATATTTCATTATATTGATGGCGCAGCAGATGATGAAATTACGTACCAAAGAAATACAAGTGCATTTGATGACGTTGACTTAGTTCCAAATGTATTGAGAGGAGTAGAAAACGTCGACTTATCCACTACAATTTTTGGAAAAAAGTTAGACTTACCTTTTTATCTTGCACCAACAGCTTTGCAAAGATTATTTCATTATGATGGAGAAAGAGCAGTTGGAAAAGCAGCACAAAAATTTAATACAATGTTTGGTGTTTCAGCTCTTGCAACTGTTAGTGTTGAAGAAATTGCCTCGTTAGTCGATACACCAAAAATGTTTCAGTTTTACTTTCATAAAGATAGAGGTTTAAATGACTCTTGTCTAGAAAGAGCAAAAGCCGCTAAATTTGATGTTATGGCTTTAACAGTAGATACAATAACGGGTGGTAACCGTGAAAGAGATTTAAGAACTGGTTTTACATCACCTCCAAAGCTTACACCTTCAAGTCTTTTTAGTTTTGCTACAAAGCCAATGTGGGGAATAAACTATTTAACAAAAGGTAAATTTGAATTACCTCATCTTCAGGATTATGTGAAAGAAGGTACGGATACTAATACCTCAATAGGAAATTACTTTTCTACCATGTTGGACCAATCTATGAATTGGAAAGATGCAGAAAAACTTTGCTCACAGTGGGGTGGTCATTTTGCACTTAAGGGAGTGATGAGTGTTGAAGATGCAAAGCGTGCAGTCGATATTGGTTGTACAGGCATAATGGTATCTAATCATGGCGGAAGACAGCTTGATGGTTCAAGAGCCCCTTTTGATCAGTTAGCAGAAATTGTTGATGCTGTTGGAGATAAACTTGATGTTATTTGTGAAGGTGGAATTCATAGAGGAACTCATATGCTTAAAGCATTATCATTAGGTGCAAAAGCGTGTTCAGGAGGAAGATTATATCTTTATGCCCTCGCCGCTGGGGGACAAGCAGGTGTTGAGAGAGCTATTGAAAAGTATAAGACCGAATTAGTCAGAGATATGAAATTAATGGGTTGCACCAAAATTAGCGACCTAAACAGATCTAACTTAAGGTTTAGAAGAACGTGAATTTAAAAGACTGTTACAACTTTAGTGATTTTAGAGAATTAGCTAAAAAAAAATTACCTTCACCTATTTTTCATTATATAGATGGTGGTGCAGACGATGAAACAACTTTAAAAAGAAATACAGAATCTTTCAATGACTGTGATTTAGTTCCAAACATACTTTCAAGTGTGGGTAAACCAGATTTATCTACGACACTTTTTGGAAAAAAGATTGAAATGCCTATCTTTCTTTCACCATCTGCAATGCAAAGACTTTATCATCATGAGGGAGATTTAGCTTCAGCAAAAGCTGCAGAAAAATTTGGAACATTTTATAGTATGTCTTCAATGGCAAATAATACTATCGAAGAAGTTTCTAATATATCAAGTGGTCCAAAATTATTTCAACTTTATGTTCATAAAGACCAGTCAATTACAGATGATTTAATAGATAGATCTAGAAATTCTGGATTTGATGCAATGTGTTTGACAGTTGACACTTTAGTTGCCGGTAATAGAGAAAAAGATCATCGAACAGGTTTTACCACCCCACCAAAGCTAACATTTCAAAGTCTGATGAGTTTCGTAATGCGGCCTGAGTGGGTCTTTAATTATCTGACTGGTAAAAGATTTGAACTGTCAAATGTTAAAAAAAAAACAGATAAAGGAACAAATATTGCTAAGTCAGTTATTGAATATATTAATGAGCAGTATGATCCTGCTATGGGATGGAAAGATGCAGAATATTGTGCAAAAAAGTGGAATGGCCCTTTTGCTCTTAAAGGTGTGATGTCTGTTGAGGACGCAAAACGAGCAATAGACATTGGTTGTACAGCAATTATGATTTCAAATCATGGAGGACGTCAACTTGATGGATCTAGATCACCATTTGATCAAGTTAAAGCAATTTCAGATGCTGTCGGTGATAAATTGGAGATTATCTTAGATGGTGGAGTAAGAAGAGGAACTCATGTTTTAAAAGCTTTAGCAGCTGGGGCTACTGCATGTAGTTTTGGGAAAATGTTTCTGTTTTCTTTAGCCGCAGGTGGTCAACAAGGAGTTGAACATTTATTAAAAAATATGCATGATGAGATTAACAGAAATATGGTTTTAATGGGTTGTAAAAATTTAAAAGAGTTAGATAGTTCAAAATTAATTTATAGAAAATAAAAAGGAACAATAAATGAAATTAGCAAAAAATTTAGAAAAACTAGGAACAGAGACAGCATTTAGTGTATTGGCTGAAGCTAAAGCATTAGAGGCCAAAGGTAACCCAATGATCCATATGGGTTTAGGTCAGCCTGATTTTAAAACACCTAAACACGTTGTTGAGGCTGCAAAAAAAGCTTTAGATGACGGTCATCATGGTTATGTGATGTCAAATGGTATTCCAGAATGTAGGCAAGCTGTAACAAGATGGATTAAAAAACGATACGATGCTGATATCAATTTTGAAAGAATTTTGATTATGCCTGGAGGAAAACCTACAATGAGTTATGCCATTCAATGTTTTGGTGAACCAGGTGCAGAAATAATTCATCCAACACCCGCTTTTCCAATTTATGAGTCTATGATTAATTATACAGGCTCAACAGCTGTACCTTATGATTTAACTGAAGATAAAGATTTAAAATTTAATCCTGAAAAGATTTTGTCACTTATAACCGATAAAACTAGATTGTTAATATTAATTAATCCAAATAATCCAACAGGTAGCTTTGTTGAAAAAGCTGATGTTGATGTATTAGCAGAAGGTTTAAAAAAATTTCCACATGTAACTATTTTGAGCGATGAAATTTATAGTAGGCAAATTTTTGACAATAAAGAGATGCCTACATTTTTTAATTATCCTGAATTAAGAGAGAGATTGATAGTATTAGAAGGTTGGAGCAAAGCTTATTCTATGACAGGTTGGAGATTAGGCTGGAGTTTTTGGCCTAAAGAATTAGTGCCCCATGTTAACAAGCTTTTAATTAACAGCGTGTCATGTGTAAACGCTGCTGCTCAATTTGCAGGAATTGCAGCTTTAGATGGGCCAGATGACTCAATTAATGAAATGATGGTAAAATTTACTGAGAGAAGAAACTTAATTCATAAATTGCTTAATGAATTACCAGGTGTTGAATGTAGTTTGCCAGGCGGAGCTTTTTATGCATTCCCTAAAGTAATAGGCACTGGGATGAATGGCAAGGAATTCTGCAAAAAGGCAATGCATGAAGCAGGAGTTGCAATAGTTCCAGGCACAGCTTTTGGAAAGACTTGTAATGATTATGTGAGGTTTAGTTTTGCATGTTCGCAGGATAATATTTCTAATGCATTAGAAAACCTAAAAAAAATGCTATCTAAATAAGCTGTATTTTTTAAGTTATTTTTATTAGTATCTATTTTATGAATGAACAAGCTCAAAACAAATTAAAAAAAATTTTTAACGAAAGGTATTCAACCTCTGAGTCTACCAGATCAAATTATGCAAGAGGCGAAGATACTTATGAGCCAGTTTTATCTCAGGCAGTAGTATTTCCAGAAACCAATGAAGAAGTTTCAAAAATTTTAAAACTATGTAATGATAATAAAATTCCTGTTGTTCCATTTGGCACAGGAACTTCTCTAGAGGGAAATGCTGTTGGTAACTCTAATGGTATAACTATTTCTTTAGAAAAAATGAATAAAGTTTTAAATGTAAATGCTGCTGATTTTGATTGTAGAGTGCAAGCTAATGTTACCAGAAAACAATTAAATGAATATTTAAGAGAGGATGGGGTATTTTTTCCTATTGATCCAGGGGCTGATGCAGCAATTGGTGGAATGGCATCAACATCTGCATCTGGAACGATGGCTGTCAAGTATGGAACAATGAGAACTGTAATTTCAGGACTAACGGTGGTGCTTGCTAATGGAGATATAATTAAAACTGGTGCAAGAACAAAAAAATCTTCTGCAGGTTACAACTTAACAAATTTATTTATAGGATCAGAGGGAACTCTTGGAATAATCACAGAAGTACAAGTAAGACTGTCTCCAATTCCAGAAAGTATAATGAGTGCAGTTTGTTATTTTCCAGACTTGGATTCAGCAGTTCAAACAGCCCAAGAGGTAATACAATATGGAATACCAATTGCTAGAATAGAAATGTTAAATAAAGATCAGATGGAAATAAGTATAAAGTATTCAAAATTAGAAAACATAAAAGCGTCACCTACATTATTCTTTGAATTTCATGGAAGTGAAATCTCAAACAAGGAATCAATAAAACTAGTTGAAGAATTATCCAAAAATAATCGTGGTGGTGATTTTAAATGGGCAGAATCTTTAGAAGAGAGAAACAAATTGTGGCAAGCAAGACATGATGTTTATTGGTCTGTAAAGGCTCTTGGTAATAATATGAAAGTGTATTCAACTGATGTTTGTGTACCCATTTCTAATTTAGTTGAGTGTATTTCGTGGGCAGAAAAGGAGGTAAAAAAACATGATCTTATCGCACCTATGGTTGGACATGTTGGCGATGGAAATTTTCATTCAATAATTTTATTTGATCCAAAAGATAAAGAAAAACAGAAAAAGATTAGAAAATATAGTGACGATCTTATAACTAAGGCTCTTGAATTAGAGGGAACAATAACTGGAGAGCATGGAATTGGTTTACAAAAAAAACATTATTTATTGAAAGAACATCCAGACAATATACCAGTTATGAAATCTATAAAACGTAGTTTAGATGTAAATAATATTATGAATCCTGGAAAGGTATTTGATTTAAATTAATATGAAAAAAATATTAATAACAAGAAAATTGATAAAAGACAGTGAAGAAAAAGCTTCAAAAATATTTGATGTAAAATTTAATAGTAATGATGAATTATATTCCCAATCAAAACTAATAGAGTTAAGTGAAGGTCATGATGCAATTCTAACATCTTTGACAGACAAGATGGATGAAGACACTATAAATAAATTACCCAGTACAGTTAAAATAATTTCAAATTTCGCAGTTGGTTTTGGAAATATAGCTTTAGAGGCTGCTAAAAAAAAAGGTATTGCAGTTACAAATACCCCAGAAGTTTTGTCAGATGCTACAGCAGAAATTGGAATTTTATTAATATTAGGTGCTTGTCGAAGAGTTTCAGAGGGAATTCAAAGTGCAAAAGAAAGTAGCTGGAAGTGGTCAGCGGATTATTTGATAGGAAAACAATTAACAGGAACAAGACTTGGAATTTTAGGAATGGGTAGAATAGGACAAAAAATTGCAAAAATAGCAAAATCTTTGGGAATGATTATTCATTACCATAATCGATCTAAACTGAGTGAAGAAAAAGAACAGGGTGCAGTTTATCATGAAAATCTTAAAGATCTTTTTTCAGTATCTGATGTGTTGTCAATCTGTTGTCCAGCAACAAAAGAAACAGAAAATTTAATCAATAAAGAAACACTAGAATATTTTCCAACTGGAGCGGTAATCACAAACGTTGCAAGAGGAGATATTGTTGATGATGATGCTTTAATTGATGCATTAAATAGAAGAAAAATTTACGCAGTAGGTTTAGATGTTTATAAAGGTGAACCAAATTTAAATCCTGGTTACTTAAAAATAAAAAGTGCGTTTATTCTACCTCATTTAGGTAGCGCAACTAAACATACAAGAATAGCGATGGCGAACTTAGCAATTGATAATATTGATGAGTTTTTTAAAACTGGCAACTGTACAAATAAAGTAAACTAGTTTTTTCTATCTCAGATTGTAAAATATATAGTAAAGCGTCACTTTCTCTGTAGACTCTGATCTCCAATTATAATTTACTGCCCTTGTTAATTAACAAATAGAGGAGAAATAATGATTAAAGAAAAAAAATCATTGAAGGCTTCAAAAACGCCTTCAAGACGTAAGTTCTTCAAAGCAGCAGCAGTAACAGGAGCAGCCGCAGCAACAGCTGTAGCAATGCCCAGTATAGCTAATGCAGCGCCAGTAACATTAAAAATGCAAGCAGCTTGGCCATCAGGCGCTAACATATTTTTTGAAATGGCAGGAGATTATGCAAAAATGGTTAGCGATATGTCTGGTGGATCACTAAAAATTGATCTTCAACCAGTAAACGCAATTGTAAAAACTTCTGAAATTGGACAAGCAGTAAGTTCAGGCGTAGTAGATATGGGTCACTGGGTGACAGCATATTGGTACGGTAAAAATGCTGCAGCTTCACTTTTTGGAACTGGACCTTCATACGGAATGTCATCTCAAGAAGTTATGGGATGGATGGAATATGGTGGAGGAAGAAAGCTATATGAAGAAGCAGTAAAAAGTGTAGGATTTGATTACACAGGTTTCTTCCATATGCCTATGCCAGCACAACCGTTTGGTTGGTTTAAAAAGAATGTAACTAAAGTATCTGATGTAAAAGGTATGAAGTATAGAACAGTTGGTTTAGCGACTAACGTTTTAACTGCTATGGGAATGGTCGTAAGACAATTACCAGGTGGTGAAATTCAACCAGCAATGAAAACTGGTTTGATCGATGCTGCAGAGTTTAACAACCCCACATCAGACTCACAGTTTGGAATGCAAGATGTTTCTAAACACTATCACTTAGGAAGTTTCCACCAATCTCAAGAGATGTTTGAAATTCCTATGAACACAAAGAAACTAAAAAGCCTTTCACCTGCTCACCAAGCTATCTTGAAGAACGCTGCTTACGCTGCGAACTCAGATAACTATTTCAAGGCGCTAGTTAGATATTCTACTGACTTAGCTAAATTGATGAATGAGCATAAGGTAAATGTTTACCAAACATCTGATGCTATTTTAGCTGAACAGTTAAAAGGCTGGGATAAAATCGTTGGTGAGTTTTCTGCTAAAGATGCTTTCTTTAAGAAAGTAATAGACTCACAAAAAGCATACGCTAAGAGAACAATGAAGTATCTGTTGATGAATCAACCGAACTACAAATTAGCTTATGAAAATGAGTTTGGTCCAATCGGAAAAGTTAAAATCTAATTAACTTTTGATAATTTTTAAAGAAGGGGGTGTAAAAGCCCCCTTTTTTTTAATCTAAAATTAGGGTATTTAATTAAGATATGATGAGATCCTTTATTAAATTTGCAGACACTCTTAGCACATCGATGGGTAAGGCTTTTTCATGGTGCATCGTTATTTTAATGGGTGGAACAGTATATGAGGTGACAATGGCTTATGGTTTTAATAAACCAACATTGTGGAACTTCGACTTCAGTATGCAAATGTATGGTGCAATTTTGATGATGTCAGGAGCTTACTGTTTAGCTACAGAATCACATGTTAGAGGAGATGTTATCTACAGATTGTTTAGCCCAAGAAAACAAGCTTGGATAGATTTTATACTTTATTTTATATTCTTTTTTCCAGGAGTGATTGCTTTGGCATTTTATGGTTACGAATATGCCGCTCTAGCTTGGAAAATAAAAGAAACTAGCTGGAGCAGTCCAGCTCAAATACAAATTTACATGGTAAAATCTATGATACCAGCGGCTGGCGTTCTATTAATTATTCAAGGGATTAGTGAAGTTTTCAGATCAATAATCTGTATTCAAACAGGACACTGGCCCGCAAGAATGGTTGTTGCAGAGGAAACTGAAAAAATTTTAATGAGAACCGCACAAGATGAGGATCAAAAAGATGTTATTTAGTCTGACGAACCCAGAAGTTGCCATCTTAATGATGGGAATATTTTTATTTGCAGTGTTATTAGGATTCCCCATTGCATTTACTTTGATGGCTATGGGCATAGGGTTTGGTTATTATGCTTTTTATGATCCAGCATTAATGGATCATATATTTGATAATAGAATATTTCAGCTATTTGTTCAAAATACCTACTCAGTCATGGACAACAATGTATTAACTGCAGTCCCTTTATTTTTATTTATGGGATACTTAGTTGAAAGAGCTGGGATAGTAGCAAAATTATTTTTTGCAATTAGATTAGCGGCACACAGACTGCCTGCTTCGATGGCGGTAGCAGCATTAATAACTTGTACATTATTTTCTACAGCAACAGGAATTATTGGGGCTGTTGTAACTTTAATGGGCTTACTTGCGTGGCCAGCGATGGTCAAGGCAGGTTATGATAAAAAATTTGCTTCAGGAGTTATTTGCGCTGGGGGATGTTTAGGAATTTTAATACCACCAAGCATTATGTTAATCGTTTATTCGGTAATTGCTCAATTGTCTCCTTTGAGATTATTTGCAGCAGCAATTTTTCCTGGATTATTACTTTCAGGTTTATACATGGGTTATGCCATAACTAGGGCTTGGATAAATCCATCTATTGCTCCTAAACCACCTGCAGAAGATATACCACCTAGATCAGAAATTTTAAAAGAAGTTTTAGTATCTTTCGTTCCTCTTTTTGGTTTAATTATGTTGGTGCTTGGTACAATTTTAGCTGGAATAGCAACGCCTGCAGAAGCAGCTGCTGCAGGAGCATTTGGAGCAATACTTCTTTCTTGGTTTTATAAAACTCTTAAGTGGCAAAGCTTTAAAGAATCTGTATTTTTAACTGCTAAAACTACTGCAATGATTATGTGGTTGTTTATTGGTTCTTGGACCTTTTCATCGGTATTTTCTTATTTAGGTGGTCATGAAGTTTTTGAGCATTTTTTTAAATCAATTGAAATAACAACTTGGCAATTTTTAATAATCACACAAATAATAATTTTTCTTTTAGGCTGGCCACTAGAATGGACAGAAATTTTGATTATATTTGTTCCAATATTTTTACCTTTGCTCGAAGTGTTTGATGTTAACCCTTATTTTTTTGCAATGTTAATTGCCTTAAATTTACAAACATCTTTTTTAACACCACCAATGGCTATGTCAGCTTATTATCTCAAAGGTGTCCAATCCAAAAATGTTGAATTGATGCAAATATTTGCAGGAATTATGCCATTCTTAGGTATTGTAATATTTGCTATGTTTTTAATGTACATGTTCCCAGGTATCGCATTGTGGCTTCCGGAAACATTATTTGCAAATTAAATAATTTGGGATGATGGATATATTTTCTCTTACCGCTAATAAGTTAGTAGAAAAATTAAAAGAGGGTGAAATTTCATCTGTCGAAGTTTGTGAACAATATATAGATAGAATTAAAAAGTTTGAAAAAGAAGTCAAGGCATGGGCTCATTTTGATAAAAAAGAACTTTTAGAAAAAGCTGCTGAGGCGGATGAATACAGAAAATCAGGAAAACCAATGGGTGCTTTACATGGATTACCTGTTGCTGTTAAGGATATAATTGGAACTTTAGATATGCCAACTGAATGCGGAACTGCGATTAGAAAAAAAATGACAGGATCTCAAGAAGCAGAAGTAGTAAATTTACTTAAGATTGCTGGTGCTATTATTATGGGTAAAACTGAAACTACAGAGCTTGCATATTTTCATCCTGGAAAAACAACAAATCCTCATGATCATTCTAGAACGCCAGGTGGATCTTCGAGTGGATCAGCAGCAGCTGTTGCAGCACACATGGCTCCGTTATCATTAGGCTCTCAAACTAATGGTTCAGTTATAAGACCAGCATCTTATTGTGGTGTAGTTGGTTTTAAACCATCTTTTGGATTAATTTCTCGTAGTGGTGTTTTAAGGCAATCAGAAAAGTTAGACCATATTGGCGTATTTGGAAAATCAGTGGAAGATATTGCTTTATTAACAAAAACATTAATCAAAAAAGATATTCATGACCAATCTACAATTCATTATTCTGCAGATGAAATGTTAAATGTTTGTAAAAAAGGCCCACTTTTTGAACCAAAGTTCATATTCTATAAAACCAAGAGTTGGAAAAAAATAGATAAAGAATCTCAAAATTCTTTTGAATTTTTTATAAAAACTTTTGAAAAAAATATTGAAGTATTTGATACGCCTTCATATTTTGATGACATCCCACAATATCATAAAATAATTCATGAGACTGATATGGCTAATAATTTTCAGGTTTATTATAAAAAATCAAAGAAAAAACTTTCTAAAGAAATGATAAGTGCAATTGAAAGAGGATTGAAGTATTCTGCAAAAGAATACGCAGAAGCAGTTGATTTTATAAATCGTAGTTATGAGTCTTATAAAGAGGTATTTGAAGATTATCATGGAGTTTTAAGTCCGGCAACTACAGGCGTTGCTGACAAAGGCTTAAAAAGTACTGGTAGCCCAGAATTTTGTACTGTTTGGACCTATATGGGAATGCCTTCAATTTCATTACCTTTACTTACTGGCCTAAATAATTTACCATTAGGAATTCAATTAGCTGGTGACAAATATGATGATTTAAGATTTTTAGGTGTAGCTAATTGGTTAGAAAAAAGTTGTAAAAAATATGCTAAATAAATTCACAACATTTTTAGGCTCTGCTCTTGCTGCGGCATTTTTAATTGGTCTTGCAACAACACTAACCAGATCTTCCATGATTGGTTTTTGGGACGTATTGCCAGTTTACATTTTAATGGCTTTAGCAATTTTTATGATGGTTTACGAAGCCTTTTTCGACAAGAAATAAATTTTAATTTACGTGAGTGTAAAAAGAAATAGCTACATACCTTTTCTTCTTCTTTTCATTCAACCAATTTTTATGGCTAGTAACCTGGTTGTTGCAAGAGGAGCTGCTGAGCTTGTTCCACCTATCTCACTTGCTTTTTGGAGGTGGTTATTTTGTTTTTTAATATTGCTACCATTTACTTTTAAATATTTATTTAAAAATTTTAAAGGTTATAAAAATGAGCTAAGCAAAACATTTATTTTGGGTTTTTTGGCATGCGGTATATGTGGAGCATTTCCATTTATTGCTGGAAAAACAACCACAATCATAAATATGGGGATAATATATTCCTCATCTCCAATATTTATAATTTTAATTTCCACAATTTTTTTTAAAGAAAAAATAAATATGATTAGAATATTTGGTGTTTTAATTTGTATTGTTGGAGTAATAGCAATTATTGTCAAAGGGGATATTAAATTACTTTTTTTACTTAAATTTACTTCTGGAGATCTGTGGATGTTGGGTGCTTCAATAGGATGGGCTTTTTATACAATTTATTTGTTTCACTGGAGAACTGTTATGCCAATTCTTGAGAGATTTACAATTATAGCAATGTTTGGGGCTATAAGCTTACTACCTTTTTTTATTTTAGAAAATATTCATATTACTAAAACTAATTATGATTTAAATTTTTTATTCTGGGTTTTGTTTGCAGCAATATCTCCAAGTATAATTGCTTTTCTATTATTTAATTATGTTAATAATAAATTAGGCGCATCCATTACAGGCTCTGTGCTTTATTTATATACAGTTTTTGGAGCAG
>JAOHCJ010000029.1 GCA_028095445.1 Candidatus Pelagibacter sp. | reverse complement strand
TTTACCAGCTCTTTCAAATGAGGGTGGGCTATCAGCGTACCTTGAGCAAATAAAAAAATTTCCTATGCTGGCTGCTGAGGAAGAATATATGTTAGCAAAAAATTGGAAAACAACTGGAAATGTTAAAGCTGCAGAAAAACTTGTAACAAGTCACCTTAGATTAGTTGCAAAAATTGCAATGGGTTACAAAGGATATGGGTTACCTGTTAATGAAATGATCTCAGAGGGTAATGTGGGTTTAATGCAAGCTGTTAAAAAATTTGAACCTGAAAAAGGTTTTAGACTCGCTACTTATGCAATGTGGTGGATTAGAGCATCTATCCAAGAATATATTTTAAGATCTTGGAGTTTGGTAAAAATAGGAACAACTACTGCTCAGAAAAAATTATTTTTTAATCTTAAAAAAATAAAAAACCAAATTGCTCCTCAGTCAGAAGGTGATTTAAGACCTGAACATGTTAATGAAATTGCTAACAAACTAGATGTAAGTAAAGATGAGGTTGTTTCAATGAATAGACGACTTTCAGGAAAAGAATTTTCATTAAATGCTCAAGTTGGCGAGGATGGTGATGAATGGCAAGACTGGTTAGTGGATAAAGAATTAGATCATGATCTTAAATTTGCACATAACGAAGAAATGGAGCATAGAAAAGGTTTGTTAAAAGACTCGATCAAAATTCTTAATGATAGAGAAAGAGAAATTTTATATTCAAGAAGATTAAATGACGACCCTACAACTTTAGAAGATTTAAGTAAAAAATATAAGATTAGCAGAGAGAGGATCAGGCAGATAGAAAATAAAGCTTTTGAAAAACTTCAAAAACATATGCTTATAGCTGCCAAATCAAAAAATTTACTTCCTGCCAATTAAACTTCAAAAGGATTTTCCAAAAGAATTGTATCTTCTCGCTCAGGACTTGTTGAGATACTTGAGATTTTTGTTTCTATAAAATCCTCTAAAGCATAAATATAATTTTTTGCATTTTCTGGAAGAGCATCCATATTTTTTACACCTCGCGTAGAGGTTTTCCATCCAGGAAAAGTTCTATAAATAGGCTTTATCTTTATTTGATCTTCAACAGCAGCTGGAAGATAGTCAACTTTTTTTCCATCCAAATCATATTCTATACACATCTTAATTTCATCTAACTCATCTAAAACATCTAACTTGGTTAAAGCAATTCCATCTATTCCTGAAATTTTAATTGTTTGCCTAACCAAAACACCATCAAACCATCCACATCTTCTTTTTCTACTTGTTACGGTTCCAAACTCTTTTCCTCTTACACCAAGAAGTTCTCCAATTTCATCTCTCAATTCAGTGGGAAAAGGTCCTTCACCAACTCTAGTTGTATAAGCTTTTGTAATTCCGAGTACATAGTGAATTGAATTTGGTCCACAGCCTGTACCAGTAGCTGCACTTGAAGCTACAGTATTAGATGAGGTTACAAAAGGATATGTCCCATGGTCAACGTCTAATAAGACTCCTTGAGCACCTTCAAATAATATTCTTTTTTTCTTTTTTTTAAATTCATCTATTCTAAGCCATACTGGCTGTGAAAATTTAAGTATTTTTGGAGCAATTTCTAAAAGTTCTTTTTTAAGTTTATCTTTTTGAAATATTTTTTTACCTAACCCTTTTCTTATTGCATTATGATGAATTAGCACTGTTTCCAATCTATGATCAAGATTAGTTTCTGATCTCAAATCCATGATACGAATAGATCTTCTTCCAACCTTATCCTCATAAGCTGGTCCTATACCACGTCTTGTAGTGCCAATTTTTCCTTTACCAGCTGCATCTTCTCTAATTTCATCCATTTCTCTATGAAAAGGCAAGATAAGATTTGCTGATTCAGAAATTATAAAATTATTTATATCTACCTCAACACCTTTAGATTTTATTTCTTCAATTTCTTCTAATAATGCCCAAGGATCTACAACTACACCATTACCAATAATAGATATTTTATTCTTTCTAACTATGCCAGATGGAAGCAATCTTAACTTATATGTTACTCCATCAATCACTAATGTGTGACCAGCATTATGACCTCCTTGAAAACGAATAACAACATCAGCTTGATCAGATAACCAATCAACTATTTTTCCTTTTCCCTCATCACCCCACTGTGAACCAACTACTACGATATTTTTCATTTTTTAAAATTTTTATTTATAATTATTGAACTTAAATGATTTATAGGACCATGTCCTTTACCATAATTTAGATTAGTTCTTATAGAATTATTTACATACTTAGTCGCTAGCTCACAAGATTTCTTTAGTGTTTTTCCACATGAAAAGAATGTAGCAATGGCAGAGGATAGGGTGCAGCCAGTACCATGTGTATTGGTGGTTGTAATTCTTTTGCTATTAAAAATTTTTATTTCTTTTTTATTAACAAAAATATCTTCAACTCTAGTGGAATCTAAATGACCCCCTTTTATTAAAACATTCTCTGCTCCAAGTCCAATTAATTTAATAGCAGCATATATCATATCTTCCTTAGTCTTTATTTTAGAATTAGTTAATATTTCAGCTTCGGGGATATTTGGTGTTATTAAATTAACTTTTTTGATTAATTTATCTTTTAATAATTGAACTGCTTTATCGTCAATTAATTTAGTTCCTCCTTTAGCAACCATAACAGGGTCTAAAATTATTTTTTTAACTTTAATTAAATCTAATGAACGGATTACAGATTCTATAACCTTTGTTGAATGCAACATTCCAATTTTTATAGCATCAGGCCGAATATCTTTTGATGTAAATTCAATTTGATTTGAAATTTCTTTAGGACTAATCGGAACTATAGACTTAACGCCTGTGGTGTTTTGAGTTGTTACAGCTGTTATAGCTGTCATTGCATAAGAGCCTAAAGCTGTGACAGTTTTAATGTCAGCTTGAATACCAGCTCCACCTGATGAATCTGAACCAGCAATAATTAATATTTTTGATTTTGGTTTCAACTTATTTAATCGTTATTTTAATAATATTTATACATTTTTGAAGTAATTTTTTGTTTTCACTTTCACCCATTACTCTTATTTTTGACTCTGTTCCAGATTTTCTAACTAATATTCTTCCTCGTCCTTTCATTAATTGGGTTGCTTTTTTTATAGATTTTTTTATTTCAATACTGTTAATAATATTTTTATCTTTTACTTCAATATTTTCTAGTATTTGAGGCGTCTTTTTAAAAGTACTAAAAAAATTACTTGCTTTATTACCTTTCCTTAATGAAAATAAAACTTCTAGAGCAACTAGTAAACCATCTCCTGTTGTAGCAAATTTTCCTAAAATAATATGTCCAGATTGTTCCCCACCCAAGTTAAAATTGTTTTTTTGCATTTTTTCTTTAACATATCTATCCCCTACATTTGCTCTTATGAATCTTATTTTCTTTAATTTAAAAAACTTTTGTAATCCATAATTTGACATTAAGGTTCCAATTATACCTCCTCTTAACATTTTTTTATTTTTCCATCTAATTGCTAGTGCTGCAATGATCTGATCTCCATCAATTATATCACCCTTTTCGTCACACATTATTATTCGATCTGCATCTCCATCAAGAGAAATGCCTAGATCTGCCCTATATTTTTTTACTGCAAACTTAATTTTATTTGGAAATGTTGAGCCACAACTTTTATTAATATTCAAACCATTTGGTTTTACTCCAATAGGAAATACTTTTGCACCTAAAGATTGTAATAATTTAGGGCCTGATTTGTATCCTGCGCCATTTGCACAATCAATAACTATTCGTAAACCATTAAGTTTAAAGTTTTTAGGAAAGTTTTTTTTTAATATCTTGATATAATTCTCATTTGCATTCTCTAGTCTTTTAACTCTTCCAAGCTCTTTTGGATTTGAAAGATTTTTTTCAATTTTTTTATCAATTAGTTTTTCTATTCTTTTTTCAATCTTGTCTGATAATTTTAATCCATCTGGACCAAACAATTTTAATCCATTGTCATAGTATGGATTATGAGAAGCTGTAATCATAATTCCCATATTTGCTTTCATGGCTTTTGTTAACATTGCTAAACCATTTGTCGGTAAGGGGCCTAATGTAAAAACATGCATGCCTGCAGAAGTAAGACCAGAAACTAAAGCTGGCTCTAAAGAATATCCTGATAACCTAGTGTCTTTTGCAATTATTGCTACTTGTTTCTTTTTTTTTTGAGTTTTGAAATATGTTCCTGATGCTAAACCAAATTTAAAAAACATATCACCATTAATATTTTTGCTATTTACAGCTCCTCTTATTCCATCTGTTCCAAAATATTTTTTTGTCATTAGTCTTTAATTAATCTCTTGAATACTTTTATACTTTGTATTAATTCATTTACATCATGAATTCTTAAAATTTGAACACCTTGCATCATCGAATATAAAGAGGAAGCAATTGTTCCTCCGACCCTTTCTTTGCTATCGTTTTTACCAGACAAATTTTTAATAAATCTTTTTCTAGAGAGTCCAAGTAATATAGGAAAACCCAAAGAATGAAAAATAGAAACATTCTTAATTAAATTCATATTATGTTTCAAATTTTTTCCAAAACCAATGCCTGGATCAATTATGATATTGTTATGTTTAATGCCCTTTAATCTTAAAAATTTTATTTTTTCTTCAAAAAAATCGTAAATATCCAATAGTTCATTTTTATACTTTGGTTTTTTTTGCATATTTTCTGGGTCTCCTCTTGAATGCTGAATAACAAATGGAGTTTTATATTTTTTCAATATATCTATTGTTTTATAATCATAACCCAATCCAGACACGTCATTTATAAGTTTAATACCACATTTAATACCTTTATTCATAATTTCAGATTTTCTTGTATCAAGTGACAATGGTATTGTTTTGTTAATTTTCTTTATTGTTTTTTCAATTCTATTCCATTCTGCTTTTGCATTTATTGCTTTAGATCCTGGTCTAGTAGACTCTCCACCTATGTCGATTATATTGGCTCCAATTAAAAATAAATTTTTTGCTTGCTTAAACCCTTTATTCTTTTTATTAAATTTTCCTCCATCAGAAAAACTATCTGGTGTTATATTTAATACACCCATTATATTTGGGATTTTATTAAAGTTTAAGTTTGAAAAATTTTTATTTTTTTTAATAATAATTTTAAGGTCTTTATTTAATTTTTTTCTTATATTTATAGGTAGTTTTTTTATATTCTTAAGATCGACTGATTTTTTTGAGTCTCTTGATATAATTTCTACTCTATCGAATGAAATTTTTTTATTACCACTTAATGGGAGTGCTTTTTTTTTATTAACTAGTTTAACAGATAATTTACCATAATAAAAATTACACACTTTTGTGTAATATTTTTTCATTTATTTTCTTAGTGAACTATTTTTGGCTTAAGACCCATTGAACCTAAAGATGTACCTTTATTTTCATCTTCAACTTTTAAATCTTCTTTATTAGAAGGATATATATTCTTATTGATTAAATTTTCAATTTCTTCACCAGATAAAGTTTCATATGTAAGAAGAGCTTTTGCTAGTTTATGCAAATCATCTATTTTTTCTGTTAAAACTTTACGTGCTCTTTCATATCCTTTATCCACAATTTTTCTAATTTCAGAATCTACTTTTCTTGAGGTTTCTTCAGACATATTTTGGGTTCTTGCTACTGATCTTCCTAAAAATACCTCTTCTTCATTTTCACCATAAGCAACAGGTCCTAATTCTTTACTAAGTCCTGCTCTCATCACCATTGCTCTAGCTCTTTTAGTAGCTTGCTCAATATCACTTGAGGCACCAGTAGTAACTTTATCTTCACCAAAAATCATTTCTTCAGCTACTCTTCCTCCCATCGCTATAGCTAACTGAGCATGTAGCTGCTCTCTGGTTTGTGATAATTCGTCTCTTTCTGGTAATTGCATAACCATTCCTAATGCCCTTCCTCGAGGGACTATTGTTGCTTTATGAATTGGATAAGCCGCATCCTCATTAATTGTTACAATAGCGTGGCCTGCCTCATGATATGCTGTTAGAGTTTTTTCTTCTTCTGTCATAACCATTGATCTTCTCTCTGCACCCATCATAACTTTATCTTTAGCTTCTTCAAACTCTGCTAAAGTTACAATTCTTTTATTTTTTCTTGCTGCTAGCAATGCAGCTTCATTTACTAAGTTCGCAAGGTCGGCACCTGAAAAACCTGGTGTTCCTCTTGCTATAGTCCTTAAATTTACATCTGGTGCCATCTTAATTTTTTTAATATGTACTTTTAATATTTTTTCTCTTCCAATAATGTCTGGGTTTGAAACAACAACCTGTCTATCAAATCTACCTGGCCTTAATAAGGCTGGGTCTAAAACGTCTGGTCTATTAGTTGCTGCAATAATTATTACTCCTTCATTAGTTTCAAAACCATCCATTTCAACTAATAACTGATTTAATGTTTGTTCTCTTTCATCATTTCCACCGCCTAGGCCTGCTCCTCTACTTCTACCTACAGCGTCTATCTCATCAATAAAAATAATACATGGAGAATGTTTTTTTCCCTGTTCAAACATATCTCTAACTCTTGATGCTCCTACACCAACAAACATTTCTACAAAGTCAGATCCTGATATTGTAAAAAATGGAACTCCTGCTTCTCCTGCAATTGCTCTTGCTAATAATGTTTTACCAGTTCCTGGAGGACCAACTAACAGACAACCTCTTGGTATCTTTCCACCTAACCTACTAAATTTTTTAGGATCTTTTAAAAATTCTACTACCTCTTCTACTTCTTCTTTTGCTTCTTCAACTCCTGCAACATCATTGAATGTTACTTTACCTTTTAATTCATTCATCATTTTAGCTTTAGATTTTCCAAAGCCCATAGCCCCACCTTTGCCACCTTGCATTTGTCGCATGAAAAAAATCCAAACAGCAATTAGTAGTAACATTGGGAACCATGAGAGTAGAACACCAAATAAAGATGGCATTTTATCTTCTATAGGAGCTGCTGAAATGCTAACACCTTTAGTAGATAATTTTTCAATTAGGTTTGGATCGTTAGGAGAATAAGTTGAAAAAGAATTTCCATTAGAAAGAACTCCTCTTATATTATTTCCTTGAATCTCAACTTTAACTACTTCACCATCATCTACTGCTGTTAAAAATTCTGAAAATATTATTGAATTATTTCCTCTAATATTTGACTGAGGGTTTTTAAACATATTGTACAGTCCAATTGTTAAAAAAACAATTACTGCCCACATTGCTAAATTTTTCATGTTCATAGGTATAAGATAATAATTATTATAAATTAAACAAGTGTCAAATTGTTACAGAATTTCAGCTTAATGCTAATTTTCTCTAGAAATTAATATAGTTTGATTAATTTTATTTATAAAACAACCACCTAAGGTAACTTTTTGAAATGATTTGCTATTAATTTCTT
>JAOHCJ010000028.1 GCA_028095445.1 Candidatus Pelagibacter sp. | reverse complement strand
TCTACTAGCTCTGGTATTAGATTTTTAAAAATTTATTCACTATTCAAGTACTCAATAAATGAGATTTTGTCCTACAGTAGACCAAAAAATATTTTTGTAAATAAACACCTTTTTTCCAAAGAGATATTTCAATTAAACGAAGTTCATAATTATTTTTTATCAATAATAGTTTTTATTATTTCATTATTTTTTCTAACTTTTTTATTAACTTTGAGTGGTATAGAATTTGATACTTCTTTCAAATTATCTATTTTAACTATTATGAATACTGTAAATTCCTCAATGCACGGGTTGAATGAATTCAGCTTTTATGATTTACATTTTTTAACCAAATATTTGCTGATTATCTTTATGATTATAGGTAGAGTTGAACTCCTGACCTTATTAATAATAGCTAAAAAATTCCTTTTTAAAAATTAAATTAGTATTATAAATATACTTATAATAATTATTTGCGCTCTTAGCTCAGCTGGATAGAGCATCGGTTTTCTAAACCGAGGGTCGGTGGTTCGAGTCCACCAGAGCGCACCATACAACATATATTACTAATTTGAATACTTATACTAGATCTAGATTGAACTGTTTAAAAAAAATCAAATTTTCTTTGATCAACATTAGATAGTGATAGATAGTTAGGTTAATTCAAATTTATTTGAATTATTTGTTAACAAATAAATAAATAAAAACAGAGGAATAAATTATGTTTAAATACGTAAAACAATTAACTTCTCTAGTTGCTATGGTTGCAGTGTTGTTTGCTTTTACAACTGAAACAATGGCCGCTAAGAAATCTAAAACTCTTAAAAACACTCAGAAAAAAGGTTTTGTAAGATGTGGTGTATCTCAAGGTTTACCAGGATTTTCAAATGCTGATGCTGCTGGAAATTGGACTGGTGTAGATGTTGATGTATGTAGAGCAGTTGCTGCTGCAGTACTAGGTGATGCGAACAAAGTTAAGTTCACTCCACTAAGTGCCAAAGAAAGATTTACAGCTCTAACTTCTGGTGAAATTGATATTTTATCAAGAAACACAACTTGGACGCTTTCAAGAGACGCTGACATTGGTCTTACTTTCGTTGGAGTAAACTTCTATGATGGTCAAGGCTTTATGGTTAGAAAAAGTTCTGGAATAACTTCTACAAGCCAATTCAAAAATGGTATTTCTGCATGTACAAACATCGGGACTACTACTGAGCTAAACATGAGAGACTTCTTTAATTCAAAAGGAATTTCTTATACTCCAGTAGCTTTTGAAAAAGCTGATGAAGTTGTTGCTGCTTATGATGCAGGTAGATGTGATACTTACACTACTGATAAATCAGGATTAGCTGCACAAAGAACAAAAATGAGTAATCCAGATGAACACATCGTATTACCTGAGACAATTTCAAAAGAGCCATTAGGCCCTGTTGTTCGTCAAGGTGATGCAGTATGGGAAGATATCGTAAGATGGTCTTTAAATACTATGATAGAAGCTGAGGAGTACGGTATTACTTCTTCAAATGCTGATAGCATGAAAACTTCAGAAAACCCTCAAATCAAAAGATTAGTTGGTGCTGAAGGTGAAATGGGTGCTGCATTCGGTTTAGATAACGAGTGGAACTTGAGAATTATCAAACAAGTTGGAAACTACGGTGAAAGTTATAAGAGAAATATAGCTGATACTGGAATTTTACCAGACAGAGGTCCAAATCAATTATGGACTAAAGGTGGTATTTTATACGTTCCACCATCAAGATAATTTAAAGTTATAAATTAATAAAAAGGGCTAGATTTACTAGCCCTTTTTTTATACATTTTCTTCTAGATTATGAAGCTAAAAAAAATCTTACCTCAACTTTTTACACTACTTTTCATAGTTCTAATTTTTGGGTTCTTTACTATGAATGCTCAAGAAAACATGGATACTCGAGGTATTGAATTTGGTTTCGGTTTTTTAAAACAAGAAGCTTCGTTTGATATTCAATTTTCTTTAATTGATTATGATGGATCCATGTCCTATGCTAGAGCTTACCTAGTTGGATTATTAAATACTCTTTTAGTTTCTTTTATAGGAATTATCCTTTGTACTCTTTTAGGTGCTGTAGTAGGTGTTGCTAGATTATCACCTAATTATTTAATTAGAAAAACTGCTAGTTTTTATATAGAATTTTTTAGAAACATTCCCTTATTATTGCAAATATTCTTTTGGTATTTTGCTGCTCTAAGAGCATTACCAATGCCAGAAGATGCTCCATTAATATTTGGCTCTTCTTTTATGACAATAAAAGGATTTTATACTCCTGCACCAGTTTGGAATAATTTTGATATTTTCTTAATAACTTTAATTATAGCTTTAGTAATTATTTTCTTTTTTAATAAATTTGCAAGAAAGAAGCAAGAAGAGAAGGGTAAACAATACCCTAAATTTTTAATATCACTTGGAATTTTTATTATTTTACCAGCAATGACATTTGTTGTTGGCGGTGTTGATTTATCATGGAGTTTTCCAGTTTTAAAACAACTTGCTTTAACCTCATTTACTTATGAAGGTGGTGTAGGAATACCTCCAGAATTAATAGCCTTAACACTTGCATTAACGCTTTACACAGCAACTTTTATTGCAGAAAATGTCAGAGCTGGAATTCAAGGTATTGGCAAAGGTCAAAAAGAAGCTGCCGCATCCATTGGATTAACCCCAAGTCAGGTTTTAAAATTAGTGATTATGCCTCAAGCCTTAAGAATTATAATACCGCCAACAACTAATCAGTATTTAAACTTAACAAAAAATTCATCTCTTGCAGCAGCTATTGCATATCCTGATTTAGTTTTGGTGTTTGCAGGAACTGCAATGATGCAAACTGGTAGAGCAATCGAAATTGTTGGTATTACAATGGCAACTTACTTAACAATCAGTTTATCTATTTCTTTATTCATGAATTGGTACAATAAACGTATTGCGATACAGGAAAAATAATAATGACCAATGTAAACTTATTAAAACCCAATAAAGAAAATATTAATTTATTTCTAATATTAGGAATATTATTTTTTGTTTTAGGTATTTTTGACTTTTGCTTGAATAATTTTTATGAAAAAAATATTACTGCATTTTTACCTGGATTTATAAGTTTCTTTACACCTTTGATATTTGGAATGATTGGACTTTATTTCATTAGAATTGAGTTTTCAGGAATAAAACAACTAGATAATCTTAATAAGAATATTAATACAAGTAATTTTAATGCTGCCTTAAGTATATCCATAATCATATTAATAATTTTTAGTGTTGCTCCTTTGCTTAACTGGTTTATTATTGATGCAACATTTGTTGGTGAAAATAAAGAAGCTTGTACTGGAGGTGGTGCTTGTTGGGTTTATATCAAAACTTGGTTTAATAGATTTATGTATGGCATGTATCCTAACGCTGAACAATGGCGCGTAAATGCTACATTTATTATTGTTTTAGGATTAATGGGGGCAGGTTATTTTTTTCCATTAAGATATAAAAAATACCTAACTTTTTATTATGTAATTATATTACCAATAATTTCATTTCTTTTAATTTATTATTTAATCTCTGGTGGAGAATTTGGTTTAGAGTGGGTTGAAACTGGTGCATGGGGTGGGTTATCTTTAACTTTTATCGTATCTTTCTTCTCTTTAATATTCTGTTTTCCAATAGGCATGATGCTTGCGTTAGGTAGAAGATCTGATCTATCTGTTGTTAAGTATTCATCATTATCATTTATTGAATTTTGGAGGGGTGTTCCTTTAATCACAGTATTATTCATGTCAGCAGTTATGTTTCCAATGTTTTTACCAGACGGAACATATGTTGATAAATTAATAAGAGTTATTGTTGCTATAACATTGTTTGAAGCAGCTTATACAGCTGAAGTTATAAGGGGAGGTTTACAGGCTTTGCCTAGAGGTCAATATGATGCAGCAAAATCCTTAGGAATGGGTTATTGGAGATTACATTTGCTTGTAATACTGCCTCAAGCTTTAAAATTAGTAATACCAGGTATTGCTAATACATTCCTAGCTTTAGTTAAAGATACTCCACTAATATTTGTTGTTGGCTTGTTGGAATTAGTTGGGATGTTAAATTTAGCTAAAACAAATCCAAAATGGTTAGGTTTTTCAATGGAAGGCTATGTATTTGCTGGAATAATATTCTGGATTATTTGTTATTCTATGAGTAAATATAGTCAAAGTTTAGAATTAAAATATAAAACAGATAGATAAATGTCAAATTCAATAATTCAAATTCAAAATGTAAATAAATGGTTTGGTGATTTTCAAGTATTAAAAGAAATAAATTTAGAAGTTAAAGCTAAAGAAAAAATTGTTGTTTGTGGACCATCAGGATCTGGTAAATCAACATTAATAAGATGCATAAACAGACTAGAGGAGCATCAAAAAGGAAACATAATAGTTGATGGTACTGAAATTTCAGAAGATACAAAAAATATAGAACAAGTTAGAGCTGAAGTTGGGATGGTGTTCCAACAATTTAACTTATTCCCTCATTTATCTATTGTTGATAATCTTACATTAGCACCAATTTGGGTAAAAAAAATGCCAAAAAAAGAAGCTGAAGAATTAGCCCTTAAACACTTAGAGAGAGTTCAGATACTTGATCAAGCACAAAAGTTTCCTGGCCAACTTTCAGGGGGACAACAACAACGTGTAGCTATTGCTAGAGCACTTTGTATGGAACCAAAAATTATGTTATTTGATGAGCCAACATCTGCATTAGACCCTGAAATGATAAAAGAAGTTTTAGATGTGATGGTTAATCTTGCTAAAGAGGGTATGACAATGATTGTAGTCACACACGAGATGGGTTTTGCAAAAGAGGTTGCTGACCAAATGATTTTTATGGATGAAGGAATGATAGTTGAAAAAGCAGCTACCAAAGATTTTTTTGCTAATCCAAAAAGTGATAGAACTAAATTATTTCTAAGTCAAATTTTGTAGCACATATCTAGGTTTAAGCATTAATTAAAACGTTAGTTTCCTTGATAAAGAACTTGACATATTAAAAAAATATTCCTTATTACCATAAAAATTAATAAATTTTTCTATTGCAGTTGCCATCAAAAGTATGTTCAATACATTTTTAAACAAAACATTTTGAGGGGTCTTAATGGAAGAAAATTTTAATAAGCATTTGGGAAACAAACTAAAATTAAGAAGATTGGCGCTTGGTCTTACGCAAACAAAAGTAGCAAAAGCAATTAATGTTACATTTCAACAAATTCAAAAGTATGAAAAGGGTACTAATGGGGTTAGCTCAATAAGATTGCTTCAATTAGCAAATTATTTAAAGGTTCCTGTTAATTATTTTTTTGAAGATTTTTCAGAATATTTAGTAAACTTAGAAAGATCACAGGAGGGCCATATGAATGTAAACTATAATTTTTTAGTTAAATTATATTCGGAATTAAATAATGATCAAAAAATTAAGTTTAGTAAATCACTTCAAATTTCAAATCCTGGAATTTACAAAGTAGGTTAAAAAAAACTGTTTAATATTTTTTGGCTCCTCGGGCAGGACTCGAACCTGCGACCAATTGATTAACAGTCAACTGCTCTACCAACTGAGCTACCGAGGAATATTAAAAAACTCAACTTACTTTTTTTTGAAACTAAAACAACATTTTTTTTGGAGGTATCGCCCAGAATCGAACTGGGATAAAAAGCTTTGCAGGCTCCTGCGTAACCATTCCGCCACGATACCACTAAATCCTATATTAAAGCAATTAGGGAACCTTTTATATATAAAATATTAATAATTAGTCTACCAAATAAAGACTAAAAAATGATTATTGTTAATTCAAATTAATAAATTATAAACTATTCATTACCTATGAGTAATGACAAATATACACATTCTGAAGTGGAAGATAAGATTTATTCTTATTGGGAAAAAAACAATCTATTTAAGCCTACGACTAATAAAAAGAAATTTTCAATTGTAATACCACCACCAAATGTAACTGGAAGTTTACATATGGGTCACGCGTTAAATAATTCAATTCAAGACTTATTGGTTCGGTATCATAGAATGAATAACTTTGAAACTCTATGGCAACCTGGAACAGATCATGCTGGTATTGCAACTCAAGCACTCGTCGAAAAAAAATTAGCAGCAGAAAATATTGATAAAAATGAATTAGGTAGAAAAAAGTTCATTGCAAAAGTTTGGGAATGGAAAAAACAATATGGAGATATAATAATTAATCAGCTTAAAAAGTTAGGTTGCTCATGTGATTGGTCTAGAAATGCTTTTACTATGGATGAAAATCTTTCTAAATCTGTAATTAAAGTTTTTGTAGAATTACATAAAAAAAAGTTAATTTATAAAGCAGAAAAGTTAGTTAATTGGGATACTAAGCTTAAAACAGCCATTTCTGATTTAGAAGTAGATCAAAGAGAAGTAAACTCTAAAATCTATTATATCAAATATCCAATAGACGGTACAGACAACTTTATTACCATAGCTACAACTAGACCAGAAACTATGCTTGGAGACACAGCAATAGCCGTAAACCCAAAAGATAATCGTTTTAAAAAATTAGTTGGTAAAACAGTAACTATCCCAATTGTTGGAAGAAAAATTCTGATAATAAAAGATGATTACGCAGATCCAGAGCAAGGCACTGGAGCGTTAAAAATTACACCAGCTCATGATTTTAATGATTATGAGGTTGGACAAAGAAATAACTTAGAAATCATTAACATTTTTACTGAAGGTGGAAAAATTAATAACAATGCACCAAAAGAATACATTGGGCTTGATCGTTTTGAAGCTAGAAAGATGATAATAAAAGAACTTAAAGATAAGGAATTTTTTGTTAAAGAAGAAAATATTAAAAATAAAGTTCCTTATGGTGATAGATCAAACTCTGTAATTGAACCTTATTTAACAGAACAATGGTTTGCTGATGCTAAAAAATTATCTGTTAAAGCAAAAAAAGTAGTTACTTCAAAAAAAACAAATTTTTTTCCTGAAAATTGGTCAAAAACATATTTTCAATGGATGAATAATATTGAACCCTGGTGCATATCAAGACAACTTTGGTGGGGTCATCAAATACCTGCTTGGTATGGACCTGATAAAAAGATTTTTGTAGCAATTAATGAAGTTGAGGCAAAAGCTCAAGCAAAAAAACATTATAAAAAAGAAGTAAAATTAATTAGAGACCCAGATGTATTAGATACTTGGTTTTCATCTGGTTTATGGCCTTTTGCTACATTAGGGTGGCCTGACAACAAAACATTTGTAAAGAAATTTTATCCTACCTCTGTTCTTGTAACTGGATTTGATATAATTTTTTTCTGGGTAGCTAGAATGATTATGTTTGGAACTGAATTTTTAAAAAAAGAACCATTTAGAGATATTTACGTTCATGCACTTGTTCGAGATGAAAAAGGGCAAAAAATGTCTAAATCAAAAGGCAATGTAATTGACCCTTTAGATTTGATCGAAAAGTATAGTGCGGATGCTTTAAGATTTACTTTACTCTCAATGGCTTCACCAGGAACTGATGTAAAACTGTCTGAGGATAGAGTAAAGGGATACAGAAACTTTTTGAATAAACTATGGAATGCAAATAATTTTTTAATAACGAACGAATGTGATTTTGATAAAATAGACAAAATTCCTAAACTAACTATTAATATTAACAAGTGGATTTATTCAGAATTACTAAAAACAAATAAAAAAATCCAAAAAAATCTAAAAGATTATCGGTTTGATGAAGCAGCCAAAAATGCTTATCAATTTGCTTGGCATTTTTATTGCGATTGGTATCTAGAATTGTCTAAAACAATTATTTTTTCAGACAACGAGAAGGCTAAAGCCGAAGTTAAAAAGGTTTCTAGTTATATATTTAAACAAATTTTAATTTTACTTCATCCATTTATACCTTTTATTACAGAAGCA
>JAOHCJ010000027.1 GCA_028095445.1 Candidatus Pelagibacter sp. | reverse complement strand
GTTAAAGTTAACAATAATAATATTTTGTTTAATCATTATTATATAACCTATGATAATTTACGTAAAAAATAAAGATACGCTTATAATTGATGAATTTCGTTTGAAATGTTGTGTTGGTAAAAATGGTTTAAATTCTAATAAAAAGGAAGGCGACCTAAAAACACCTAAAGGACTATTTGCTCTAAAAAAACTATACTTTAGAAAAGATCGAACTGGATTAGTCAAATGTAGATTAAATAAGAAAATTATTAAAAAAAATATGGCTTGGTGTGATGATCCAATGCATAAGAAATATAATGAGGAAATTTGTATTTCTAAAAAGAACAATAAAGAAAATTTTTATAGAAAAGATAACAAGTATGACTATTTGATTACTATCAGTCATAATCATCAAAAAGTTCCTTATAATGGAAGTGCAATATTTTTACATTTAACAGAAAACTACAAACCAACTGCTGGATGTATTGCTTTAAAAAAAAAAGATTTTGAAATTTTAATACAGTTAATCGATCAAAAAACTAAAATAAAGATAGGTTAATTTCTATTTCCAAAAATTTTTGAACCAATCCTTAAAAAAGTTGAATTATAATTTAAGGCATCTGTGTAGTCATTGGACATTCCAATACTTAAATCTTTTAAATTAAGTTTTTCATTTAATTCTTTTATTTTTAAAAAGTATGGGTTTGCATCATAATCATCAGGTGGTAAACACATTAGCCCAATTATATTTAAACTAAATTTTTCAGAACATATTTTATAAAAATTTTCAAGTTCATCTATTTCAACACCATTTTTTTGAGGCTCTTTACCTATATTTACTTGAATAAAAATTTTAATATCTTTTTTTTGTTTTATTTGCTCTTTAGAGATTTTTTCAGCCAACTTTAAACTGTCTAATGAATGAATATAATCAAAAAGAGAAATCGCATTTTTAACTTTGTTTGTCTGTAATTTGCCAATCATATGAAGCTGAATATGTTCAAAATCTTTTTTTATGTCGCTCCATTTTTCTGTTGCTTCTTGAATCTTGTTTTCTCCAAAATGAATATGTCCATTATTAATTAATGGTAAAATGTCATTTATAGGAAATGTTTTGCTAACAGCAATAATATTTACATTTTTGTTAGATTTGGCTAAAATCTCCTTTTTTATAGAATTTATTTTATCAACAGAATTATGCATATTTTATTACCAAAAGTTTTTTATTTTATAAGTGAATTTAAAAAAGATTATATTAGAAAACTGGATAAAAAGATTGCAATAATTTACCGTAATTATAATAATAAAAATATTTATAACGAAGTACTAAAAATAAAAGAAGATTGCAAAAAGCATAATAGAAAATTCTACATATCAAATAATATCAAGTTAGCAATTAAACTAAAGCTTGATGGCGCTTATATACCTTCATTTAATAGAGACATAACTGGTAAAAAAAAATTAAGAAAAAATTTTATACTATTAGGTTCAGCACACAATTATGAAGAAATTAGAATAAAAGAAAAACAAGGTGTAGATTTAATTTTTTTATCTCCCCTTTTTTTAACTAAAGATAAAAAGAAAATTTTAGGTATCAATAGATTTAATCTTCTAGCAAACCAAACAAAAAAAAAAGTTATTGCATTAGGAGGAATAAATGCCAATAATATTAAAAAACTGAATTTAACAAAATCTTATGGTTTTGCCTCAATTTCACTAATTAAAGATAACTATAGGTCAATGAAATCTCTAATAAATAAATATTAAAATGATAGACAAAAATTTACATTTTAAAAATGAAGTAAAAAAAATTAAAAATTATTTTAATATAGGTAAATACGAAATTGTAATTCAAAAAAGTAAAATCCTTTTAAAGAAGAAACCAGAATTTGTAGCTTTATATAATATTATAGGAATATCATTTCAGAGACAAAAAAGATTTAATAAAGCAAAAGATATATTTCTTAAGGGACTGCTGGTTGATGCAACATCTTTAGACTTAAGATTAAATCTAGCCAATACATATAAGGCCGATAATGACTTTAAATCGGCAGAAGAACTTTATAAAAAAATTTTAGAGATTAATCCAAATCATTTTTTAGGTTTATTTAATTATGGAAATCTAAAAAATGATTTAAATCTAGTTGATGAAGCAATTACTTTGTACGATAAAGCTATAGAAATTGATAATAATAACTTTGGCATACACTTCAACAAAGCATTTATTTTACAAGCTATAGGTAAGTTTGAACAATCAATTTTTCACGCAAACAAATGTTTAGAATTAAATACAAACTTTACACCCGCAGACTCATTATTAAGTAAGATGATCGATTATAAAAAAGACAAGTCTCACTTAGAAAATATGCTTCGAAAAGTTAAAAATAAAGACTCAAATTTGAATACTGTAAATTTATACAATCTTCACTTTGCAATAGGGTTAGCCTATGAAAAAATTGGAGATAAAAATCTTTCTATAAAGTTCATTTCAGAAGGTAATAAAATAAAGCGAGATAACTTAAAATTTCATATTGAAGATGAAATTCAAATTTTTAGTAAAATTAAAAATACATTTAAAGACTTAGATTTAGAACGCTTAAAAAATAATTACGAAGCAAATGATAAAAATTTAATTTTTATCTTAGGTATGCCTCGCTCTGGAACTACTCTAGTTGAACAAATCATTTCTTCACATTCAAAAGTTTTTGGAGCTGGAGAATTATTCACTCTAGCTAACATAATTAAAGATAGCTTTTTTAATTTAGATTCTCCTCAAAAAAAATTAACTCCAGATACTGTAAAAACCACTAATTTTGAAGAATGGAAAAAACAGTATCAAGACTACTTATTAAATTTTAAATCAAATGAAAAATTTTTAACAGACAAAAACCCTTTAAATTTTCTTTGGATAGGTTTTATCAAGATTGTTTTTCCTAATGCTAAAATCATTCATTGTCACAGAAATCCTGAGGAGAATTGTTTATCTATTTATAAAAATCTTTTTCCAGGTAATGATCTTGGTTGGACTTACAATCAAAGTGAATTAGCTACTTATTATAATCTTTATAGTGACCTTATGAAATTTTGGCACAATTTATTTCCAGGTTATATTTTTGATGTAAAGTATGAATCTTTAATCAATGATCAAGAAAATCAAACAAAATCTATT
Source organism: Candidatus Pelagibacter sp. (assembly GCA_028095445.1). Next base: position 5,090 of record JAOHCJ010000027.1, on the reverse strand, counting down.
ATTAATGCTTGTGGTTTAAATTGGGAAAGTGGGTGCTTAGATTTTCATCAAAATAAAAAGCCTATTAAAACTTTAAGTGTAGCACAAGCTAGGCAAAAAATTTACAAGACTTCTCTTAATTTGTCTGAAGATTATAAGTTAGAACTTAACGAATTGTTTTCAAAATTATCCAAATAAAAAAAAGGCCCCCATTTAGGAGGCCTTTTTAAAAATTTAACTTTTACTATTAGAATGCTAATACTAAAGAAACTTCAGTATTATCAGAGTTAGTTCCAACTACACCACCTTTAGCGTCGTGTTCGTTGTGAGCTATTCTCAATGAAGCACCACCCATAGTGTACGAAGCCATGATACCTGTATTATCTTCAGTACCATTAACAGTATCACCATCGTCTACTTCAACTTCTCTTTCAGCATACGAAATAGATAAACTGTCGTTTACTGCAAAAGCGATTGAGTAACCTTCAGCTACAAGGCCGTCAGCACCTAATCCATTGCTTTGAGACTCAGTTTGGAAATAACCAACAGAAACTGGACCTGATACGTATTTAACGTAACCAAGTGCTTCTTTAGCATCTGGTGAACCAGTAGTCTGAATGTTACCTTCAGTTTTACCAGCACCAAGACCGATAGTTAAACCATCCATTGGAGCCATTGATAAAACGTAGTTCAATGAAGATCCTTTTTGAGATGACTCAGTAGCTTCATTAGTACTTGTCGTAGTACTGTCATCAGTTCTTGTTCCTGAGAAAGCACCATCTGCGTTATCTTCTAATGAGTAGTCTGGGTTATACTCTAAGTTCAAGCTAATACCTGCAAACGTATTTTTGTAACCAATTACGTTTGAAGATCCAGATTGACCTAGTGAACCAGTTCCACCACCGTGAGAAGGCTCTTCGTAGGCAGTAGGTAAAATAGAATCATCTGCTGTATCAACACCAAATGAACCCATACCTTGATCAATACCTACAAGTCCCATAGCACCCATATCTACTGTTAATAGAGTAGAAACAGTTGACGCACCTGAGTCAGACATAGTTGTTGTGTAAGATACTGCGTTACCGTTAACATCTCCTGAACCACTGAAAGTAATGTTGTTCTTCATACCCATAGGGTTACCAGTCATGGCAGCACCGTTAGTAGTGTAAGTAACTTCTGCTGTTCCTGATACTGCCACTTCACCAGCTGAAACTGCTGAGATTGACATAAGAGAACCAGCTAAAGCTGTTACACCTATTTTTTTAAAGTTATTCATAATTTCTCCTTTATTATTAATTTTCATATATGAATAATTGGAAACTATTTAAGAATAGCTGATTTTGCACTATTTATTGATATTATTGACATTTATTTTACAAAATGTTGCAATATTACAACAGATTTTTGTGATATTATGCAAATTTAATCACCTAATTGTTTAAAAACACATATATATATCAAAAATATGAAATTTTCCATGAATTTAAAAAAAGATTTATTTACAAAAAGAATTTTTCAAATTCTTTTTTTTCTATTTCTCTCAATTTCCATTAGCTCATGTGGGATTTACAAGCCTGTAGATTCTAGAAAAACACCAATAAATGATGCAGAAAAAAGGAAAAGAAATCTAGAGGAAGGAAGAGGTTTTAGATTATCGAACGCTTTAAATAAGAAAGGTGGCACTTTTGATTTTGCTTCTTCAAACCCTATGTGGAGAGCTTCTTTAGATGTTTTAGATTTTATACCTTTGGTTAACGCTGATTATGGAGGGGGGATCATTATTACAGATTGGTTTTCTGAAAATAATTCAAAAGATTCAATAAAAATTACGGTTATGTTTTTATCCAATGAAATAAGAGCAGATGGTTTAGATATAATCTTACACGAAAAAAAATGTGTGAATGATGTGTGCGCAACATCCCTTCTTGAAAGTAATATAGCCAGTGAAATTAAATTAGCTATATTAAAAAAGGCTGCAAAACTCAAAACTGCTGATCTAAAAAAAACAAGAAAGAAAAGTGGGGAGTACCCTGTTAAAAAAAATTAAAAATTTAAAATAATAATTTGTTATTAATGTATTACTAATTTTTAATACTAAATTTTATAATTTTTATGGATAGATACAACTTTAAATTAATAGAAAAAAAATGGCAGAGTTTTTGGGAAGATAAAAATTACTTCTTTTCTAAAATTGATAAAAATAAAAAAAAATTTTATTGTCTAGAAATGTTTCCTTACCCATCTGGTAAAATTCATATGGGGCACGTCAGAAATTATACTATCGGTGATGTTATGGCTAGGTACAAGGCTATGCAAGGCTTTAATGTTTTACACCCCATGGGTTGGGATTCTTTTGGAATGCCTGCTGAAAACGCTGCAAAACAAAACAACTTAAATCCAAAAACTTGGACAGAAAAGAATATATCTACCATGAAGCACCAGTTAAAACAACTAGGTCTATCCATCGATTGGTCTAAAGAAATTTCAACTTGTTCTGAAAAGTATTATAAACATCAACAACAATTTTTTTTAGAACTTCTTGATAAAGGTCTTGTTTATAGAAAAGAAAATTATGTCAATTGGGACCCTATAGATCAAACTGTTTTAGCTAACGAACAAGTTATTAATGGAAAAGGCTGGAGATCTGGAGTGCCTGTTGAAAGAAAAAAACTTAATCAATGGTTTTTTAATATTTCAAAATTTTCAGAAGAGTTATTAGCTGGATTAAATAATTTAAAAGAATGGCCAAATAAAGTAAAAATAATGCAAAAAAATTGGATAGGCAAATCTTTTGGTTGTGAAGTAAAATTTCAAATAGAGGGCACTTTGCCAATTAAAGAAATAAAATGTTTTACTACCCGTCCAGATACATTATTTGGTTTTTCTTTTTTAGCATTATCAGCTGACCATCCAATATCAAAACATTTTGAAAAAAATAAAGATTTTATTGATTTTAAAAAAAGCTGTACCAAAACAGGTACAACTGAAGAGTCTATTGCACAAGCTGATAAAATTGGTTTTAAAACAGATTTACTTGCACTTAATCCACTAGATCCTACTCAAAAAGTTCCTGTTTACTTTGCAAATTTTGTTCTTATGGATTATGGCTTTGGTGCAGTATTTGGTTGCCCTGCTCATGATCAACGAGATCTAGATTTTGCAAAAAAATATGCTCTACAAATTAAACCAGTAGTTAAGCCTTTTGATGAAGATCAAAATTTTAGTATTAATGAAACTGCCTACACTGGTCCAGGAATAATATTCAATTCCAAATACTTAAATGACTTAAAGGTTCCTGAGGAATCTATTATTGAGACAATTAAAATTTTAGAAGAAAAAAAATTAGGAAAAAAAACAATAAACTTTAGATTAAAAGATTGGGGTGTTTCAAGACAAAGATATTGGGGGTGTCCAATTCCAGTAGCCTATAATGATAAAAATGAAATTGTTAAAATTCCTGACGAAAATTTACCAGTAATACTTCCTGTAATAGATGATCTGAATACTCAGGGCAACCCTTTAGACCATCAAACAAGTTGGAAAAAAGTTTCAATAAATGGTGAAAATTGTACTCGTGAAACTGATACCCTTGATACATTTGTTGACTCATCGTGGTATTTTTTAAGGTTTTGTTCCTCAGATAAAAAGGACTATGGTTTTGATATAGATGAAATCAACTATTGGATGCCAGTAGATCAATATATTGGGGGTGTTGAGCACGCTATATTACATCTTCTCTATTCTAGATTTTTTATGCAAGCACTGTCTTATAAAAATAAAAAGTTAAATATGACTGAGCCATTTAAAGGACTATTTACACAAGGTATGGTTTGTCACGAAACTTATAAAGATAAAAATAATAATTGGCTTAGTCCAGACGAAATTGAAACAAAAGATAAAAAAACATTCTATAAAAAAGACAATCCAAAAGAAATAATATCTGTCGGCCCTGCCGAGTCTATGTCAAAGTCCAAAAAGAATACTATTGATCCGGAAGATATTGTAAAAAATTATGGAGCTGATGCTGTAAGATTTTTTATACTATCTGATAGTCCACCAGAAAAAGATATTCAATGGTCAAACCAAGGTATAAATTCATCCTTTAAATTCATACAAAAGATTTGGAGTCTTCATCTAAAAATAAAAGATAAATTAAATAAAAAAGATCTATCAAGTAATGATGATAAAATTAACCATTCACTTTTGAAATTTACAAACTCGTTAATAGAAAAAGTTTCAAAGAATATTGAAAATTTTAGTTATAACGTAATTATTGCCAATTTTTATGAAACCTACAATTTTTTAAACAATGAAGTAAATAAAAATATAAACAATCAAATATTAAAAGAATCTTATACAAAAATACTTTTATTAATGAATCCATTTATACCTCATTTAATTTCCGAATGTTTGGAAGATTTAAATTTACCAAAAGAGAAAAAATGGCCCAGCTATGAAAAAAAATATCTTGAAGAAAATGAAGTTGAAATTGTGATACAGATTAATGGAAAAAAAAGATCGATTATTAAAGTTAAAAGTAATACAGAAGAAAAGGACATTCTTGAGAAAATTAAGGAAGATGAAAAAGTTGCAAAAAATTTAGAGAATAAGGTTATCTTTAAACATATTTATGTTAAAAATAGATTAATAAACCTAATAATAAAATAATGAAAAAAAATTTACATATATTGTTTTTGTTTATTCTTCTTTCTGCTTGTAATTACGAACCTATATTTTCTTCAAAAGACTCAAAGTTTTCTATTGTTGGTATTGAGATTAAAAATAAAAATAATTTAACTTACCAAATAACTAGATCTTTAAAAACATATCAAAATTCAGACGGAATAAAAAAATATAAACTTGAGATTGAAGCTGAAAAAAAAAAAGAAGTGACTGCTAAAGACTCAAAAGGTAATATTAAGTCATATAAGATAGTAATTACTTGTAACTTTATAATTTATGAAAAAGATGAAATAATAAATTCCAAAACTATAACAGAAAGCTTTGGTTTTAATAATAACTCAGACAAATTTAAGTTAAGAAAATATGAATCAAACATCGAAAAAGACTTAGTTAACAAAATCATAGAAGATTTAGTTCTAGAACTTTAT
>JAOHCJ010000026.1 GCA_028095445.1 Candidatus Pelagibacter sp. | reverse complement strand
TATTTCTCTTTTAATTGTTTTAAGCATATTTGTAGGCAACGTTTCAGGGGATTCTTGATAAATTATTTTTTTTCCAAAGCTTACAATTCTTTCATCTTCAAATTTATCCAATAAAATCAATTTATCCTTCCAAGAGGCAGCATGCCATTTGGGAAATAAAGCTGTGTCTTTTTGAGGAGTAAATTTTTTATAAATAGTTTCTTCTGCAAGAAGATCCTCTTGTGAGTCAAATTGAGCTTTTTCTTCAGCATTTTCCCTTAATGCTGTTAAAATATTTCGTGAAAACTTTTCATTACTAGTTACTAGTTTTGCTCTTTCTTTAATCAAATCAGGATCAATATTACTATAGGGCTCAACTCGCATCCCATAACTTGCATCTAAAATAATTGGTGCTTTATTAGAACGAATTGTTTTTAAAAATTTTAGTTTCTTGATAGCAATTTTAAGTTCCGAAGCAGACATATTCAATAATGGCATAGGATCCACTTTAAGATCTACAGCTTGCCCCCATTGGTAGATTGGATGAATACAATATTTAGGATGAAGTGGTGCAACTACATATCTATAATTTTTACCAAAATGATACTCTGCTAGAGTAAAAATTTTTTCTTTCTTTATTATTACTTCGGTATCTGCTTTATTTGCTGTTCTTAAAAATGCATTCCAGGTTTGAGGTTGGTTTTTTTTGATTAAACCTAAAACTTTAACAGTTAGTTCTGCGTCAAATAAAGCCGAGTGAGCTCCAGAAGACTCAAAACCATTCATCCTTGCTAATGACTCCAACTTCATTACAGCGTTTCCTTTTGCATTTATTTCAGTTTTTACAACACTCTCATCTACTGCATGAGCACCTCTTGCTATATTGAGCCCGTCGTGTCTTTTGTTGGGTGTTGCATTAGTGATATAAGGGTATCTAATTCCTCTAAAGAATTCATTTCTAATCATCTCATCATCAAATCCAATATTTGACCAACCTAAAAAAATTGCAGGACTCCATTTTTTAAACGTTGCCTCTAATTGACCTAACATTTGATAATGACTCAAATTTCCTTTTGTGAGTAGATCTACACTAGTTTTGTTTACTATCAGTGCCATAGCTTGAGGAATTTCTCCTTCAGGCAATCTACATCTAAAATTAAAACGATCTAACTCCTTAAAATTAGGATCAACTAATATTCCTCCTACCTCAATTATACTTCCCCATGAAGTGTTAGCACTGCTAGACTCTATATCCCATATTGCTAAATTCATATTAGTTCATATTCCTTTGATGATAAAACTGTTCAACTTTTTCTAAAAACTTATTTTGATATTCTTTTAATTTTGTGCCTTGAATTCTAAAGTCTTGGAATAAATTATCTACTGTACAAAGTAAAACAATTCCTTGCGTAATTCTTGAGTTATATACAACGTTATGAGCTAATGAATAAGCCCCTAGTTGAAGATAATAGTCCTCAATCCACTCTTCTCTTTTGGGTTTATTAGATTGTTTAAAATCAATAATAGTTTCTTGGCCCTCATAAACTCCACATGCGTCACAAGTTCCTGCATATTTTCCTGGGTAGTACAATGTTGCTTCTGTACCCCAGATCTCTGTTAGTTTATTTTTTATGCCTTGTTCAATAATTTCATCAGCCATTTTTTTTGATTTATTATCCTCTTCTTCTAATAGCTCTAAGTTTAATTGACCTAATAAATACTTTTCTAAAAATGCATGCATTGATGTTCCTCTATTACTTGCATCATTTTTAATTCTATTTGCTTCAGTAGTTCCCACTCTTGCTTTCCAATTAGCAAGTGAGGCTTTTTTTTCTTCACTTTGAGTTGCTTGTAAAATTGAAGTTACAGAAGGTAATTTTTCTTGATTTACAGCATACATTCTTGAACCACTAATCATTGATCTCATGGATTTTGGGTAAGAAAATTTACTATTCCACTTCATGAAAATACTTATTACTCATTATTAATTATAATGATATTATAAAATTATGATTGAAGCATTATTATATATTTCTTTTGGGTTTATTTCTTTTGGAATTGTGTGGCATTTTTTCTTAAGATCTAAAAAAGAGGATGATTCGCAATCTAAGATAGTGCTAGCAACAAGAGATGCTGAACTTAAAGCAGCTGAAGATGCTAAAGGAGTTTTAAGCTTACAATTACAAAAAATTGAAGATGAAAGAAACAAAGCATATGGAATGATGCAAGACGTAAATGCATATAAAGAACTCACACAAAATTCTTTTCAAAAATATGAAAATGTTGTTACAGAATATAAAAATTTTCATGAAAAATTAACTGGTAATATAAAATATCAAGGTAAATTTAATGAAATTATTTTAAAAAGATTATTAGAAAAAAATGGTTTTAAGGAAAATATCGATTTCATTGTAGGTAAAAAACAAAGCACTTATGATGCTGATGAGAATAAAACCAAAGATGTTAAGCCAGATTTTATTTTACAAATGCCTGAAGGTAAAAATATTATTGTTGATTGTAAAGTATCATTAGATAACTGGACACAATTTATTAATGAAAAAGATCCAAAAGAAAGAGATAGACAGTTAGCAAAACATATTGACTCAGTTAAAGATCACATAAAAAAACTATCTAACAAAAATTATAATAAATTATATAATTTGAATTCATTTCAATCGATAATTATGTTTATGCCCTTTGAGACAAGTTACATTAGTGTTTTGGAAAAAGATCAAGAGCTATTAGATGAAGCATTTAAGTCGAATATCTTATTATCAGGACCATCTTCATTTATGGCTTTATTAAAAATAATTGAACAATTGAAAAGTCAACAAAAACAAGTGGATAATATTAGTAAAGTAATTGGATCTGCTGAAATTATTTTCGATAAATATGTAAATTTAAAAGAGTCAATAAAGAAAGCAATTTCTTCCTATAATTCTCATGCAGGGCATCTAAAAAAAATTGTAACTACAGCTTATGGTAATCAAGGGCTTGAAAAACAAATTAAAAAATTAAAGGACGAACATGGTCTTCTGCCTGGAAAACAATTGTCTGATATTTCATCTGAGGAAAGTGTTGTGGCTAATATTGACGATCCTGAATCAGAAGAAAATAAATGGAATTAATTCTTATACTTAAAATATTACTCATTATAAGTGCTTTTGTTACAGCTTATGCTGTACTAAGAAATCTGGATATTATAAAGATTATACTAATTTATATTAAAGACACTTTACTTCGGAAGTAACTTAATTAATTTTTTAACTAAACTTATTTTAACTGATGATTTCGAAACCATCATACAAGCTTCTGATTTTAAAATTTTACCATCTTTAAGAATTCGAAGGTTGTTTGCTCTTAAGGTTTCACCAGTTGATGTAATATCAGTTATGATTTCAGATGAACCTGTGAACGGATATGCTTCTAATGCACCTAAACTCCCAACTAATTTAAATTGAGTAACACCTTTTGAAAATAGAAATTCCCTTGTTAAGTTTGGATATTTAGTTGCAACTCTCAATCTTTTCTTCTTTTTGTCTTTAAATTCAAAAGCAATTTCTTCTAAATCAGCAACAGTTTGCACATCAATCCATTGATCAGGAATGGCTACTACTAATGTAGCTTTACCAAATCCATATTTCTTAACTACATTAATTTTATTTTGAATATTGATTTCACTTTCTTTTAATAAGTCATAACCAGAAAATCCAAGGTCTAAAGATCCATCCCCAAGTCTTTCCACTATCTCTCTTGCATGAAGATATAAGATTTTAATATTAGATATGTTTTTAATAGATCCTAATAAATCTCTTTCTCCTCTTTCAGATATTAAATTTAGTTTATTTCTTTTAAAGATATTTAAAATATCTTTTCTAAGTCTTCCTTTGCTGGGAATGCCAATATGAATCATATTTTTGTCATTAAGTGTTTAAATTTAAAGCAGCACCTACTGCTGGAACTTTTTTTTTTGACCCAAGGTCTGAAATTAATTTATCGTATCTACCACCATTAATCACATTAATATTTTTAGATTTAGATCTAATATCAATTTTAAAAACCATGCCTGTGTAATATTCTAACTGGCGTCCAAAAGATGCTGAAAACTCTACATTTAATTTTTGAATTTTGTTTATTGATGTTGGAAAGTATTTTCGATCCACAACTAAGTTGATCTTATTCTTTTTAAAAAAGATATTAAGTTTCTCAGCAGCTTGATTTATTGGACAATTAATCTTTAAAAACTCTTTAATAATTTTTGATACATTTTTACCTCTACTTGTTCTTCTTGGATCCTTAATTTTATTATTAAATCTCTTTAAAATTTCTTCGATTGAGCGCCCTGCAATTACTGTTTGCTGCTTATCTTTTAGCATTTTTTGATATCTTTTTTTATCAACTTCAACAATTGTTGGATCAACATCAGAATTTGTTTCTAATCTTTTTAACAGATCATTAAAATAGTCCTCTCTCCAAAAGTGTCTTGAAAGCCTTAACTTCCATCTTTTTGGAATATCTAACTTTGAAATCAATAAATTAAAAATCTCAACATTGCCAATCTTCAAGGTTCCTTTTGTATAATTTAAGTTTGATAAAGATTTTAAAGCAGTGTTAATTATTTCCTTGTCATCATTTTTTTCATCTTTGGAGCCAATTATTTCAAAACCTACTTGATCCCTAATAATAGAATCTTTTTTATTATTAGATTTTCTATAAGCTTGACCACTATAAAATATTTTTTCTTTACTCTTTAGGTTATTTTCTAGATACCTTAAGCAGGATGCAATGGTTAGATCGGGTCTCAAACAAAGCTCACTGCCGTTTTGATCAATAAAGGAGAAAATAAACTTTCTAAAGCTCTCTCCTGATCTTTGAACGATATGATTAGCTTCAATTACTGAAGGTAAATCAATGTATTTAAACCCTTTAGATTTTACTGATCTAAGGATTTTTTCAGATAAATTTTTTGATTTCATCAATTAATTTTTCTTTTGGAAATGTAACTTGGTTATTTTCACCCTTAACGCCTAAAAGATTTTTTAAAGTAATCGTATTATTTTTAAATTCATTTTCACCACATATAACTGCAAGGGGACACTGCTTTTTATTAGCATAAGTTAATTGTTTACCAAGATTTTTTTTACTATCTAAAAATATTTCAGAGGAAATATCACTGTCTCTTAAAACTTTTAAAATTTCATAATAATTTTTTAAATATTTATCATCCATTACACAAACAATAACTGGTTTTTTTTCATTCATTTTAACTTGATCCAGCTGCAACATGGCAAATAATAGTCGATCAACTCCAATACTCATTCCAGTTCCAGGAATATCAACACCTTTAAATCTTGAAATTAATTTATTATATTGTCCGCCCGAACAAATACTTCCAATATCAACTTCTTTACCCTTATTATTTGTAGCTTTAAAATTTAAATTTGTTTCAACACAAAATCCATCATAATAAGCAAGCCCTCTAACGATAGAAAAATTAGTTTTGATTTGATCTAAATAGTCGCCATAACTTACAACTTCCAATAAATCCTCTAACTCTTTAATTCCTTCTTTAGACAAAGGATTTTTTAAATTTTCTTTTAATTTTTTTAAATCTTTTACTTTTAGAAAATTAATAATTTGAGAAGCCTCATTATCAGTTAAATCAGCACCTTTAGTAACTGCTCCACTAGAATCTTTTCTCTCTTTTTTTAAAAGATCCTCTACCCCTTTTAGACCAAAACCAGGTTTGTCTAGTTTATCTATTGCTCTCATAACTTTAATTTTTTTATCCTCTGGTAATTTTAATTCTTCTATTAACCCCTGTATAATTTTTCTATTACTAATATTTACAACAAATTGACCTTTTTTTAATCCACAAGCAAAGAGTGTACTGGCGATTAAATTACAAAGTTCAGCATTTGCTTGGGCTGGGTTAACATTGCCTACGATATCACAATCTGCTTGAGTAAATTCTCGATACCTTGCATTACCTGCTTTTTCATTTCTAAATACATTCTGAATAGCATATCTTTTATATGGCAAAGGTAATTCTTGATTATTTTGTGCAACGAATCTAGCTAACGGACTTGATAAATCATATCTAAGAGTAATATTTTTTTCACCATCCTTAAATGAAAATACATCAGACATAGGATTGCTATCATCATCTGTAAGAAATGATCCTATATTTTCACTAATTTCAAAAGATGGAGTCTCAAGTGGCTCAAAACCAAACTTTATAAAATTATTCTCAATAATTTTAATTAACTTCTTCTTGATAATTAATTTTTTGTTCCATCTATCTTCAAAACCTGAGGGTAACCCAGGTATTAATTTATTTTCTTTAGTCATTTTTGGTACCCGGGCTGAGAATCGAACTCAAACTTAAAGTTCCACAAACTTTCGTGCTAACCGTTACACCACCCAGGCATACTCCTTATTTTATATTATTTTTATGTGGATTTAAAATTATATTATAAATAAATAGCCTACAGGCTATGGAAAGAAATATGACTTTTTCTTGATGTTTCTCTATATGTAATATTTATAATCATTTGAAGTCTTTTAAACAATTAACTATAATATTCAAGATCTAAATTTAAAACTAATCTATTTTTTTTAAGTTAATTGCTGAGGGGCCTTTTGGACCATCTTCAAGTTCAAATTCTAGCTTGTCACCTTCATTTAAAAAACGCATTCCAGCTGTTTTAACTGCTGAAGCGTGGACAAAAGCATCTTTTTCTTTGTCTTCTCTTTCGATGAAACCAAATCCTTTTTTTCCGTTAAACCATTTTACAGTGCCTTTTAGTGTGCTCATTTTACTTATCCTTTTATTATTTATATAAAAAATTATTTTATTTTTTTAACCTTTACAATAGTAATTTAAGCCTTAATAGGTCACTTATTTATGAAGTGTGGTGCCTCGAGCATGATTCGCACATGCGACACAAGCCTTTTCAGGGCTCTGCTCTACTCCTGAGCTACCGAGGCATTAATTTACCCTCTAAAAGTAATTCTTCCTTTTGTCAAATCGTATGGAGTCATCTCCACTTGAACTTTGTCACCTTGAAGAACTCTAATTCTATTTTTTCTTAATTTGCCAGCAGCATGAGCCGTAACTTGATGTCCGTTCTCGAGACGCACCCTAAACATTGCGTTCGGCAATAAATCTTCAACAACTCCTGAGAATGATAGCATTTCTTGTTTAGACAAATTTATTTTCTCCTAATTCTTTTTTCTACTGACTTAGCATGTCCTGCTAAACCTTCGAAGTTTGCAAGTGTTATAACTGATGGACCAAGTGTTTCAATCCCTTTTTTTGATAGGTTTATATATGAAATTCTTTTATAAAATTCATTTACGCTAACACCACTAGAATACCTTGCAGATGAATTAGTTGGTAATATATGGTTAGATCCAACATTATAATCTGTCATAGCCATAACTGCATATTTTCCTAAACAGATAGAACCAGCATTTTTGATCTTTTTCAACAATTTTTTATAATTTTTTAAATTTAACTCTAAATGCTCTGGTGCAATTTTATTTACAACATCAATGATCTTTTTGTCTGATGAGATATCCATCAAAATTCCGTTGCTTAAAATACTTTGCCTAGCAACTGTTGATCTTGGTAATTCTTTTAGTTGCTTTTTAAGTTGATTACCAACTTCTAGAAGCAGATTTTTATCTTTAGAAATTAGAATACATTGAGCTAACTTATCATGTTCCGCTTGCCCAATAAGATCACTTGCAACCCACTCAGGATTTGAATATTTGTCACAAACAATAGTAACTTCTGATGGACCTGCAGTCATTCCTTCAATTCCAATATCACCAAAAACTTCTTTTTTAGCAGCTGTTACATAAGAGTTTCCAGGGCCAACAATTTTATCAACTTTTTTTATTTTTTTAGTACCATAAGTTATTCCTGCAATTGCAGACGGGCCTCCAATTGAATAAATTTCTTTAATTTTACATTTTTTTGCCGCATACAACACAGCAGGATTTTGTTTCCCTTTATGTCCTGGATTGATCATCGCTATTCTTTTAACACCTGCGACAAGAGCAGGTATGGCGTTCATTAGCACACTTGATGGGTATGAAACTGTTGAGCCTGGTACATAAATTGCAACAGACTCAATTGGAATATATTTATATTCTAATTTATTTTGCAGTTTGTCTGTATAGGAAATATTCTTGTATTTTTGCAGTGAATGAAATTTATAAATCCTATTGTATGCAAGATCGATTGCTTTTTTAACTTTTTTATCTAGAGATTTGATTATTTTACTTATTTTTTTAGAGCTTGGAATAATGATGTTATTTTTATTAAATTTTTTTTCATATTTTAAAATTGCTTTATCTCCATTTTTTTTAACATCCTGAATAATCTGGTT
>JAOHCJ010000025.1 GCA_028095445.1 Candidatus Pelagibacter sp. | reverse complement strand
AAAATGTTCAAAACTCAATGCAGGAAAAAGGTATAGAATTACTTATCTCGAGTGATACTGCGAATATGAATTATCTAACTGGTTATGATGCATGGTCATTTTATTATGCTCAAGCCGTCATAGTGAATGTAAATGCAGATGAACCACTATGCTGGATAAGAAAACAAGATTCAGGCGGAGCCTATATAAAGACCTACCTAAAGAATGAAAATATTATTGCGTATGATGAAAAATATATTCATACATGGCCAATACATCCATACGACAATCTTGTAGAAATTATAAAAGAAAAAAAATGGGATAAACTTGCAATAGGCTTGGAAATGGATAGCCACTATTTTACTGCCTATTGTTATGAAAAATTAAAACAAGGATTGCCAAATGCAAAACTCATAGATTCCAAAAGATTAGTTAACTGGGCAAGAGTAGTAAAATCTGACGCTGAAATTGAACTAATGAAATCAGCAGCACTTATTTCTGAAAAAGGAATGCAAACAGCAATTAACATAATAAACCCCGGTATAAGACAGTGCGATGCGGTAGGTGAAATTCAAAAAACATTATTTTATGGAACACCAGAGTTTGGAGGGGAATATTCCAGTATAGCAACTTTATTGCCAACAGGAAAAGGAACTTCGGCCTCACATTTAACAGCTACTCAAGATAAATTTGTTGAAGGTGAAGCTACAATTATTGAACTATCTGGTGTTTATCAAAGATATCATGTGCCTATGGCAAGAACAGTTTTACTTGGAAAACCTGATCAAAAAAAAATTGACACTATGAATAAAACTAACGAAGCATTACAGGCTGGAATTGATGCTGCAAAACCTGGAAAAACAGCAGATGATGTAGCGCAAGCTTTCTGGAAAATATTAGATAAATATGGAATAGAAAAAACTTCAAGGACTGGTTATTCAATTGGTATTGGTTATCCACCTGATTGGGGTGAGCATACTTTAAATATATCAAAAGGAGATATGACAATTCTTGAACCAAACGTAACTTTTCACATGATTGCAGTTATGCAATTTGGTGAATGGGGAGTTGAAGCTTCTGAAGCAATACGAATAACTGACAAAGGGTGCGAGTTATTTTGCAATTTTCCTAAAGATTTACACATCAAATAGTTGAAATAAAAAAACTTGAAAAAAAACCTCACAAATGTTTTAAGTCTCTTGGAGAAAATATGTCAAAAAATAATGAATTTGTTAAATTTGATAACGTAGACAAAAGTTACGATGGAAAAATCTTAGTAGTTAAAGGTTTACAATTAGATATTGCTGAAGGTGAGTTTGTAACAATGTTGGGCCCCTCTGGGTCTGGTAAGACAACTTGTTTAATGATGTTAGCAGGATTTGAAACACCAACACATGGTGAAATTTATTTAGATGGTAATGCAATTTCAAATATTCCACCTCATAAAAGAGGGATTGGAATGGTATTTCAAAACTATGCTTTGTTTCCTCATATGACTGTTTATGAAAACTTAGCATTTCCATTGAGAGTGAGAAAAATTCCAAAAGATGAAGCAGATAAAAAAATTGACAAAGCATTATCAATGGTATCCCTTCAAGGCTTTGAAGCAAGAATGCCGATGCAATTATCTGGTGGACAACAACAAAGAGTAGCTGTTGCGAGGTCGTTGGTATTTGATCCACAAGTTGTTCTAATGGATGAACCACTTGGTGCTTTAGATAAAAATTTAAGAGAAAGCATGCAATATGAAATTAAACATATTCATGAAAGTATTGGTGTAACAGTTGTTTATGTTACACATGATCAAACGGAAGCATTAACAATGTCAAGTCGTATTGCAGTTTTCAATGATGGTAAAGTTCAGCAACTTTCAAGTCCGGATGAATTATATGAAAGACCTGTTAATTCATTTGTAGCAGAATTTATTGGAGAAAATAATACATTTGGTGGAACTGTAAGTGATATTTCTGGAGATACCTGTAAGGTTAAATTAAATAATGGTACTGAAATTTTAGCAAATCCAATTTCTGTTAAAGCCAAAGGAGAAAAAACAACTGTATCACTAAGACCTGAACGAGCTTTGATTAATCCTAAAGATAAGATGGATAATAATCACAAAGGTAAAATAGAAGAAGTTATATATCATGGCGACCATACAAGAGTTAGAATAAATTTATTAGAAAATGATCAATTCATTTTAAAGATACCTAACAGCACGTCTAATTTAGATATTAAGTTAGGAAATAATATTAATGTTGGATGGAATACGAAAGACAGTAGAGCTTTAGACCCAAAATAGTTAATCAAATTCTCAAAAAATAAAGGCAAATCAGCCATAATTGGCTGTTGACTCATCTTAATGATCTTGTTTTACTTTCACTTTATAAAAACAAAACGTTAACGTTAAATAGGAGAATAAATGAAAAAATTAAGTAAATTATTACTTGCTCTATCTTTTGTACTTTCTATCACAACTTCAGCATTTGCAGTTACTGTAGTGTCTTGGGGTGGTGCTTACACAGAAAGTCAAAAACTAGGCTATGGTGATCCTACTGCTAAAAAACTTGGAATACCTGTTAATTGGGTAGACTACACAGGTGGATTATCTGAAATTAAAGCTCAAAAAGAAGCTGGAA
This sequence comes from Candidatus Pelagibacter sp., assembly GCA_028095445.1. Next base: position 5,774 of record JAOHCJ010000025.1, on the reverse strand, counting down.
AAATCACTTGGGACATCATTGATGTATACGCAAAAGATACTATCATTGGATGTGACGAAGGAATTTTTGTTGAATTTGATTTTGACAAAGACTTTGCTCCTGCTCCAGATGGAACAAAAGCTTCTGATGACTTCTTTACAGGCATGCCTTCTAAATGTGCAGTTGGAAACATCTTGTACTCTTGGAACTATGCTTACAATAAGAACAATGTAAAAGGAACTCCAAAAACAGCTAAAGACTTTTTTAATACAAAAAAGTTTCCTGGTAAGAGATCTATTTACAAAGGCGCAATGTCTAACTTAGAATTAGCTATGGCAGCAGGTACAAAAGCTGGCAAAGGTGGTGATAAGATTTACAAAAAACTAGAGAAAGATGGTGGAGTTGATGCAGCAATAGCTAAAATCAAAGCACTTTGTGAAGATCCAAATGGCGGATGTGTATTCTGGAATGCTGGAGCTCAGCCACCAGAACTATTAGCTAATGGTGAAGTTGTTATGGCTACTGGTTGGAATGGTAGATTCTTTAACGCACAAATGGAAGGAACTCCAATTGTACAAGTATGGGATTCTCAAATTCTTGACTATGAGTATTTCGCAATGGTTAAAGGTGGACCTAACGATGCTAACGGTAAAGCTATGAAAGTTCTTAGAGAAATGACAAGTACTGAAGGTCTAGCAGGAAGCGCTAAGTATATTGCTTACGCTCCTTGGAGAAAATCTTCAATCGCTATCATGGAAGCAGGAGAACCTTGGTTTAAAGATGGTAAGACTAACATGGTACCACATATGCCAACAGCACCTGCGAACACTAAATCATACATTCTTATGAACCCTGAATTCTGGGCAGATAACCAGGATGAAATTGGTGAAAAATGGGAAGCTATGAAAGCTGGTCTGTAATTTAATTATAGATTAAACTTTTATTTTATTTAAAGGGCGGTTATTATATAACCGCCCTTTTTTATTATGAGCACTGAACAAATTTTATCATCTGACGGAATACCTTTAGAAATCAGTTTAAAAAAAGCTGAAAGAAAAAACAAGATAAGAGCAATGCTTCTTGTTGGTCCCTTACTTTTATTTCTTTTAATCACTTACATAGTTCCAATTGGAGACATGCTATTTAGAAGCGTAGATGATCGTATGATCACGAAAATGCTTCCAAATACTTTTGCTGCCCTTGAACAATGGGAAGGCAAAGATTTGCCAGGTGAAGAAGTTTATGAAGCCTTTTATAATGACTTTTATCCTTTAGCGATAGCTAAAGAGTCAGGTAAATTATACCAAAGGTTAAACTATGAAAAATCTGGCTTTAGTAGTGGATTAAAAAAAACTAATAGAAAAATAAAAAAATTTGAAAAGAGTAATTTTAAAGAACAGTTTATGGCTACCCATAAAATTTGGAATAATGTTGATTACTGGATAGCATTAAAAAATACTGCTCCAAATTGGTCTTACGTTAAGTACTTAAAAGGTGTTGATTTAAAATTAGATCAAGATCGGAATATTATCAAAGTAGCAGAAGATAGAAAGATTTATAAGACTTTATGGCTAAGAACTTTAAAGGTAGCTTTTTGGGTTACTATCTTTTGCTTTATTCTCTCTTATCCAATCGCACACTTATTGGCTACACTCCCAATGAAATACAGTAATTTATTAATGATTTGTGTATTATTGCCTTTTTGGACTTCTTTACTTGTTAGAACATCTAGTTGGATGGTTTTACTTCAACAACAAGGACCAATTAACGATTTTATTGTTATGTTGGGATTAACTGCAAACGATGCCCGTCCAGAATTAATGTATAATGTAGTTGGAACATTTGTGGCTATGACTCAAATTTTATTACCATTTATGGTTCTTCCTCTTTACAGTGTGATGAAGACTATATCTCCAAGTTTAATGAGAGCTGGAAAGTCTTTAGGTGGAACACCTTTTGTTGCTTTTAGAAAAGTTTATTTCCCATTAACAATCCCTGGAATAGGAGCTGGATCATTATTAGTATTTATTTTAGCAATTGGATACTACATTACTCCTGCTTTAGTTGGTGGAGCTAGTGGATCATTAATTAGTAATACAATTGCTTACCATATGAAAAGTTCCTTGGACTGGGCTTTTGCTTCTGCATTAGGTGCAATGTTACTTGCTGGGGTATTGGTTATTTACTGGATTTATAACAAGATAGTAGGAATAGATAATATTAAATTAGGATAAATTATGTCACTACCAAATTACACACCCTTACATTATAAAATCTGGCATTACACATATTTAACTATATGTGGTTTGGTATTTTTCTTTTTAATAGCACCATTATTTGTAATACTTCCGTTATCATTTAATGCTGAACAGTACATCCATTTTTCTGCAGGAATGATTGCACTTGATCCAGATGCATTTTCATTAAGATGGTACGAGGATATGGTCTATGGAACTAAAAACCCATGGGGCCTTGCAGCAAAAAATAGTATTATTATAGCGTTCTTTGCAACTATTGGATCAACTATACTTGGTACAGTAGCAGCATTAGGTTTGAGCAGTAGACACATGCCATATAAAGCAGCATTCATGGCTGTATTAATTTCACCAATGATTGTTCCTCTTATTATCTCTGGAACAGCAATATTTTTCTTCATGGCTAAAGCTGGACTGGCAGCAACATTCACAGGAATTGTTTTAGCTCATATTATTCTAGGTACGCCATTTGTTGTAATAACAGTTACTGCAACTTTAACAGGGTTTGATCATAGCGTAACAAGAGCAGCTGCAAGTCTTGGAAGTAATCCAGTAAACACTTTTATGAAGGTAACATTACCACTGATCTTACCAGGGGTTATTTCAGGTGCACTTTTTGCATTTGTAACTTCTTTCGATGAAGTGGTAGTTGTAATGTTCTTAGCAGGACTTGAAAACACAACGATACCAATTCAAATGTGGGTAGGTTTAAGGGAACAATTAAGCCCAACAATTCTAGCTGTGGCAACTTGTTTAATTATAATGTCTACTTTAATTCTAGTTAGTGCAGAACTATTAAGAAGAAGATCAGAGAGACTAAGAGGAATTAACAGGTAATTCATTTACTAATTTCACTTTTTTTATTATAAACAACTCTTCAATTTTATAAAGTTTATGAAAATTAAAAAAGTAGTAGTTATAGGATCAGGAACAATGGGTAGTGGAATTGCAGCACACTTATGTAATGCAAACATTCCTGTAACATTATTAGATTTGAAAACAGAAATCAGCGAACAAGCAAGAGATAGAATTCACAAATCAAAACCACCTCTTTTATTAGATAGATCAAAAATAGATAATATTAAAGTTGGAAATATAACTGATAACTTTGATACAGTTAAGGATGCAGATTGGATTGTTGAAGCAGTTGTTGAAAGAATTGATATAAAACATCAAATTTATGAAAAAATATTTAAAGCAAGAAAAGATGGAGCAATAGTTTCTTCAAATACATCATCAATTCCAATTAAAGTTTTATCTGAATATTTAACTGATATTGAAAAAAAAGATTTTTGTATTACCCACTTCTTTAACCCTGTTAGATATATGGGTTTATTAGAAATTGTTAAAAATGAAAATAATGACCTTAACAAGATCAATCAATTAAAAGAATTTTGTGAAATCGAGTTAGGTAAAGGAGCTATAATTTGTAATGATACTCCGGGGTTTTTAGGAAATAGAGTTGGTGTTTATGCAATGCAAATTGCTATGACAGAGGCTTTTAAAATGAAACTTTCAATCGAAGAAGCTGATGCAATATTTGGAAGACCAATGGGCATCCCCAAAACAGGTGTATTTGGTTTATATGATTTAATTGGAATTGATCTAATGGCTGATGTATTAAAAAGTTTTATTAAGGAATTGCCAAGATCTGATGAATTTCACGAAGTAGCAAAAGAAATCCCGTTGGTTAAAAAATTAATTGAAACAGGTTACACAGGTAGAAAAGGTAAGGGTGGTTTTTATAGAATGAACAAAACAGAAGCCATTAAAGTTATGGAGGCTATCAATCTAGAAACTGGTGAATATTCAACTAGCAAAAAAATAGATGTTAAATCAGATAAAGTAGATCTAAGAGCGTTAATTAATAGAAAAGATAAATATGGTGATTATGCTTGGTCTGTTATTTCTAAAATAATTAAATATGCATCCTCACTGGTTCCAGGTGTTACAAAAGAATTTAATGATATTGATGAAGCAATGAGACTAGGTTTTAATTGGGCTAAAGGTCCATTTGAGATGCTTGAGGAAATAGGTGTAAAAAATTTTTTTGATAAAGTAGATGAGTTTAAAGGGAATGATTTCTTGGAAAATTTATCTAAAAATAAAAATGACGATTTTTATGGTGTAAGACAAAAGTACACAAATATTGAAACCTTAGGTAAAGCAAAGAAAACTGCCTCAAGTGTAGATGGTAATAATTCTGCAAAAATTTATAGATTTAGTGACTATAATATTGTTGAGTTTACTACTAAAGCAAATGCCTTAAATTATGACTCAATGGATGCACTTAAAAAAGCAACAGATAAACCACTAATAATAATAAATGAAAGTATGCAATTTTCTGCTGGGGTAAACTTAACTTACACAATGGAATTTGCAGATAAAAACGATTTTAAATCAATTGAAAAATTTATAAAATATTTTCAAGAAACATGTAAACATTTAAAATATTCAAAACACCCAGTAATTTCAGCTCCATCAGGATTAACACTTGGTGGTGGCTTTGAAGTAATGGTTCAAAGTAATTTTGTTGCATCACATACAAATATTGTAGTTGGTCTAGTCGAAACTATTGTTGGATTAATACCAGCAGGTGGTGGATGTAAAGAGATGTTAGCGAGATGGCTAGATACTGATACAGCAAAAGCAGACCCTAATTATGCTTCTCTTAAAGTTTTTGATATTATCGGATATGGAAAAACAGCTACTTCGCCAGTAGAGGCTGTACCAATGAAATACCTAAAGCCAGAAGATAAAAAAATAATGAACAGAAATAGTTTACTAGAAGTATCAAAAAAGATTCTAATGGATAATAAAAATTTTAAAGCTCCAGAGGAATTTAAGTTTAACCTTCCTGGAAAGTCTGTATTAGAAGATATGAATAAAATTATAGATAAACTTTATAACGATAAGGTAATTCTAGATCATGGTGTAGTAGTTGCAAAAGAACTGGCCTATGTGCTAAGCGGTGGCGATACCTTGATAGAAAAAACATTATCAGAAGATGATTTATTTAAACTAGAATTAGATGCATTCATGAAATTAATTGAAACCCAAAAAACTCAAGATAGAATCAAACATACTTTAGCTACAGGAAAACCATTAATTAATTAGGATTAATGTGCATCGTCATTTGACGACTCTTCTTTTTTAAAATTTTTATTTTTATTATTTTCTCTTTCTTCAAATTTTTTTAATAATGTCTCTTCTTTTACTCTTTTTTCTTCAGTTATTTTTGCCTCTCTTACTTTTTCTTCCTCAAGTTCTTTTAATCTTAATTCTTCCTCTTTTCTTTTAAGTTCAGCCTCTCTTTTCTTATGTTCTGCTTCCCTTAGTTTTAAGGCCTTTAATTCTTCTATTTCTTCTTTTTCCTTTAATCTAAATTCCTCTTGTTTTCTTCTTAATTCTTCAGCTTCTTTTAATTTTTGAATTTCATTTTCCCTTAATCTTTGCGTCTCAATATCTTTTATTTTTTGTTCTGCTTCTTTTAGTTTTTGTTCTTGGTATTTTAATTTTCGCTCTTCTTCATCCAATCGG
>JAOHCJ010000024.1 GCA_028095445.1 Candidatus Pelagibacter sp. | reverse complement strand
TAAAATTAAATCTAACACCTAATTTATTTGATGAAAATAAAGATAATCCAATGTTTCAAACTACTTTGTTTGGAAAAGAAATAGATAACCCAATAGGTATTGCTGCTGGTTTTGATAAAAATGCAGAAGTCTACAACTCTCTTTTTAAACTTGGATTTGGTTTTGTTGAGGTGGGAACAGTTACACCTCTTGAGCAATATGGAAACCCTAAGCCTAGAGTGTTTAGATTAGTGGAAGATCAAGCACTTATAAATAGATTGGGATTTAATAATTTGGGTGCAGAAAATATCAGCACTAGAATTAGATCTAACTTAAATAAAGGTTTGTTAGGAATTAATATTGGGCCCAATAAAGATAGTAAGGATCGTTTAAATGATTATTTAATTGGCCTTAGAAGTTTTCATGATATTGCAGACTATATTACTATTAATATTTCATCACCAAACACCGAAAATTTAATAAATTTTCATGATGAAAAAAAATTTGATGAACTAATTAATTCCATTAAAGAAGAAAGAGATAATTTAAAATCTAAAATACCTATAGTAGTAAAAATTTCACCAGATATTTCAGATGCGCAAACCGAATTAATAAGTGAAATATTACTAAGACATGATGTGAGTGCAATAATTGTTTCAAATACCTCAGCAGTTAATAGAGAAAATTTACAAAATATCACAAAACATCAGAAAGGAGGTTTGTCTGGAAAACCTTTAGAGGAGGTATCTAATAAATTAATAAGTAAATTCCACAAACTACTTAAAAACAAAATTCAAATTATAGGTGTAGGCGGGGTTGATTCTGGAGAAAGTGCATATAAAAAATTTTTAGCTGGAGCAAGCTTTGTTCAATTGTATACTGGTATGGTTTTTCAGGGACCAAGCATTGTTAGAAAGATAAAAAAAGAGCTTAAAGAAATATTAATTAATGATGGTGTTAAGAATTTTAAAGAAATAATAGGAAAGAATCACAATAATTAACTCTAATAAGCTTGACGAGATCATTGTCACATCTTATATAGTCACTAAATATTATGTCTAAAAAATGTGAACTAACTGGTAAAATTCCAATGAAAGGTCATAATGTTAGTCATGCTAACAATAAGACCAAAAGAAGATTTTTACCAAATCTTAAAAAAGTTAAATTTACAAGTGAACTTTTAAAAAGAAGTTTAAAGTTAACAGTCAGTAATGCAGGTGTAAGATGTGTTGATAAAAAAGGTACCTTTGATCTTTTTTTGAAGACAGTAAAAAATAAAGATATATCTCCAAGATTAAAAAAATTGAAAAAAAGTTTATTAATAAAATCACCATTTATTAAAAAAGTATCTACAGCTAAATCAGCTTAATGAATAAATTATTTTTGTCACTTTCATTTATAATGGGAGTTGTTGTTTTAGCTTCAAATTATTTAGTTCAATTTCCAATTAAATATTATGGACTTCAGGATATATTAACTTATGGAGCATTTAGTTATCCAGTTGCATTTCTAATCACAGATTTAGCAAATAGATCTTATGGAAAAATAGTTGCAAGAAAAATTGTCTATGTTGGTTTTATCATAGGTATTGTGTTTACTCTTTTCTTTTCAACAAATTATACAGACTTAATTTCAGTTAGAATTGCAATTGGGTCAGGTACAGCTTTTATGATTGCTCAATTATTAGATGTTCAAATTTTTGATAAATTAAGAAAAAAAAAATGGTTTGTTGCACCACTGACGTCTTCTTTGATTGGTTCTACAGTTGATACTTTTTTGTTCTTTTCTATTGCGTTTTATGCGACAGGAATTCCATGGGTAACTTTATCGCTTGGTGATTTGACTGTTAAAATATTTGTTGCTTTATTAATGCTGATTCCTTTTAGGTTATTATTATCTACAATTAAAGCTGCAAAAGCCTAATATAAAAACTTATAAGATAGAATCTTATAAGCAAGTTTTGCCACTAGAAAATTGTAAGAATTAAAACCCTTAATAGGTGAAAGTTCATTTATATCTGCTCCTACAATATTGGAATTTTTAGAAGCAATTCTAATAATATTTAAAGTTTCATCCCAAAGTAATCCTCCAGGCTCAGGAGTTCCTGTTGCCGGCATAATACTTGAGTCCAGCCCATCAACATCAAAAGTTAAATAAACAGTTTTATCTTTTATCAATTTTTTAAATTTTCTTAAGTCCCATTTAGCTTTATCTTTAGCCCAAAAAATATTAATTCGTGATGAATTTTTTTTTAAAAAAGGTATTTCACTTTTAGAAATGTTTCTTATACCAAAAGAAATAACAGATACATTTTTGTAGTCCAAACATCTTTTAATTGCTGATGCATGTGAAAATTTTTCACCATTATAACTTTCTCTAAGATCTGCATGAGCATCAAAGTGCAGTAAGCAAATTTTTTTATATTTTTTTACAAATGGCTTAATACAACCAGGTGTAATCGAATGTTCCCCACCAAAGGTAATAGGAAAAAGTTTTTTATCTAAAATCTCTTTATTTATATCTGACATTTTATTTAGAGCTTTTCCGATATTTTTATCAATTTTAAATGGTTTTAGTGTTTTAATCCCAATTTTTTTATAGGGCTCACAGTGTAACTCTTCGTCATATAACTCTACTTGATGGGAAGCCTTGATAATTTCTTTTGGTCCATTGCGCGTACCACCACCATAACTAACAGTTTTTTCTAAACCAAAAGGAACAACTATTACTTTTTCTTTAAAATTGACATTGTTGTCAATTCCAAGAAATCCATTTTTATTAGAAAGATATTTCAATTTTATTTAAATATTTTTGAGAAATTTTTTCTCGTTCTATTTTTCCAATCACCTTTATGATATGCATCACTTGCAATCAATGGTAAAACACTAGTTGCCTCTGCAAAAACCATTTGTTCTTTGGTTATATCAACCTTACCCCAAGAGCTTGCTTCTTTTAAAGTAGAGCTACTACACGCTCCATCTCTAGAATCTGCAACTGTAATTTGTACAGCATATTTATGCATTTCAACTTCTTTACCCAAAAGCTCAGCACATATAACTGTATCTTGTACAAAATTTTTAGGAACACCTCCACCAATCATAAAAAGGCCAGAGCCCTTCGACTGAATTTTGATTTCAGTTAGTTCACGAAATTCTCTAATAGAATCTATAGTCATATGTTTCTTAGGGTTTTTCTCCTGGTGAACCACCAAACCAAATCCTGCACTGGAGTCGGTAAAAGCTGGACAAAATATTGGAACATTATTTTCATAAGCAGTTTCAATTAAAGAATCCTTTTTTTTTGAATTTTTCTTTAAATATTTTCCCATTTCGTAAATAAATTCTCTAGACGTATAGCTTCTAGGCTCAAGAGTGTCAGCAATTTCACATATTTTTTTATCACATTCTTGCAACTCATCTTCATCAATGTAGGTATCATAAATTCTATCAATATAATTTTTTCTTAATTCGGTATCGTCTTGAAATTGGGACCCTTGATAATGCTTGAATCCTAAAGCCTCAAAAAAATCCATATCAACTATAGAAGCTCCAGTAGCAATAATTGCATCTACCATATTAAATTTAACTAAGTCTTTATAGATGTTCATACACCCAGCAGCTGATGTTGAACCTGCTAGAGTTAAAAAGATAGTGCAATTTTTATCTTTAATCATTTCATTAAAAATATTAGCAGCATTTGCAGTCTCTCTTGAAACAAAAGACATTTTTTCCATTGATGAAATAATCTTTCTAGAGTCAAAGGACGTAATATCTATGTGTTCTACAGGATTTTTTAAAAAGTCTTTTTTACAATTATGACCTAGATTTTTATTTTTTGACATTAAGCAACTAATATAGCTTTATTAATGTCTTTACCATAAATTGTCATAATAGGGTTATCTTCAACTTCGTAGACTTCATTTGAATAATAGCCATTAAACTGAGTTCTAAATGTTAGACCATATGCACCAAGTTGACCTAACTCTATATAATCACTTTCTTTAATATTATTTGGAAGCAAGAATGGTCCCTTCATATAGTCCATACTATCACAGGTAGGACCATAAAAATCAAAAGCAGTTAATTTTTTTGATATTATTTTTCCACTTTTAATTAATCTAGCAGGAAATACAATATTAGGAGTTCCGGCATCAAAAAGTGTTCCATAAGTTCCATCATTAATATAAAGCTTTTGTTTTTTTCTTAAATTTACTCTTACAATTGTTGATCCACTCTCTGCAACAATTGCTCTACCTGGTTCACAAATAATTTCAGGTAGTTTTTCTAATTTTAAATTTTCTAACCCTTTTTTTATTTCTTCAAAATAATTATCCAATGACTGTGGCACCAGATCGGGATAAATTGCTGGAAAGCCTCCACCAACATTAATATAATCTGGCAAGATTTTGGTTCTTTTAATTATATTTCCTATTTCTGTAATGCCTTTTGAATATGAAATTGGATGCATACACTGAGAACCTACATGAAAACTCAAACCAATTTTTTTTGCATACTGCTTTGTTAGTCTTAATAAAGCAGAAGCTTCAGTACCTAGTGCACCGAATTTTTTAGATAAATCTATTTCAGCATGCTCATTTGAAACAGCAACTCTTACAAACAGTTCTAAATCTTTAGCTTGGTTTGTTGACTCTATAATTTTTATAAGCTCATCTTTCGTGTCTAATGAGTATGACTTTACACCATATTTAAAATAAGCTTCCTTTATACTTTCTCTACTTTTTACAGTATGCATGTAGGAGCATTTTGCTTTAGAGTCTATTTTTCTAATATCTTCAATTTCTTGAATTGACGCTACATCGAAGTTTGTTATTCCACTTTCAACTATTGTTTTTAAAACTAAAGGGTGAGGATTAGTTTTCACAGCGTAAAGTATTTTACCAGTAAATTTATTTTGAAAAGTTTTAGACGCAATATGTATCGAGTTTTTTCTGATACAATAAACTGGTCTTTCTGGTTTTAGTTGACTTACAAGCTCATCAACTGTTTTAAATTTTTGCATTTCTTATAGCCCCAAAAAAAATTTAATAAAAAAAAGTTTTTAAATAAATGTTTAAAAACTTTATATATGCGCAGAATTAAGCCCTAAGTTAATTAATGTAAAGCAAATAATAGGTGTTGAATTTGTTAAATTAAACACCATATTAAACATATGGAAGAACTTAATAATTTAAAAAAACTTAGTGATTTTGACAATAAATCCCTACTAATTGTTGATGACGATAATCCATTTAGAGAAAGACTGGCAAGAGCGATGGAAAAGAAGGGATTTGAGGTTTTTCAAGCTGAGGGTGTACAAAAAGGAATTCAATCAGTTAAAGACAAAAAACCTGGTTTTGCAGTTGTAGACTTGAGATTGGCTGATGGAAATGGGCTTGAAGTAGTAAAACAAATTCAAAACTCTAACTCAACAAGTAGAATAATTATGCTGACTGGATATGGAAATATACCAACAGCTGTAGCGGCAATTAAAGAGGGAGCGATTGATTATCTCGCAAAACCTGCTGATGCAGATGATGTTGAAAAAGCATTATTGGCAGACCCAGAAAAAAAAGCTCAACCTCCTGAAAATCCTATGTCTGCAGATAGAGTAAAGTGGGAACACATCCATAGAGTTTTCGAATTGTGTAATAGAAATGTTTCTGAGACTGCAAGAAGGCTTAAAATGCATAGAAGAACCTTACAAAGAATTCTGTCTAAAAGATCACCTAGGTAAAATTTCTAAGTTTAAGCAATTGTTTGGATAATACTGTAAGAATTAAAATTTTATAAATTTCTATAAATAGAAAAGGTTGTGCTCCAACTAAAAATACCTCATTAAAACTTTTATCTAAACCCATATAATTCCATAGTCCTAATAATCCTAATATATATGATAGGCTTACAGAGAATAATAAATAAATAAATATAACTATTGGATCACTTTTTATTTTTATCATTCCAGCAAAAAATGCTGATAAAATGAATCCTATTAAATACCCACCTGTTGGACCCATTAGGTAGGTAATACCACCACCCTTTGCAAAAACAGGGATTCCTATCGAACCTTCAAATAAGTATAATATTATAGTTACTGTTGCTAATTTGTAACCCAGAGTCATTCCAAGAAACAAAACTATAAATGTCTGCATTGTAGCTGGAACCAAAGTAAAAGGAGTTTGAATTTTAGATGAAATAGCAAGTAATGTCGTTCCAAATATAACTATTAAAAATGACTTAATTATTTTATAATTATTTGATAAATTTGTTACCTGCATAATTTATAATACTATTTTAAAATATATTAATCTACTTTTTTATTAATCTAAGAAAAACATCTTCTAAATCACCATCATCTGTGGATATATCTTTAATTTGAACATTATTTTTCTTAACTAAATTCATTAATTCTTCAATGTTAATTTTACTTTTTTCATAAGAAACACAAATTTCATTTTCTAGTTTTGATAAAATTTTTAAGGATTTTAAATCTTCATCTTTAATTTCAACTTTTTTATTAGTCTTTATAGTCACTTTTTTTGTTTGAATTTTATCTAAAAGATTTTTAGTACTATCTAGAGCAACCATATTCCCTTTATTAAGAATTGCTATCCGGTCACACATTTTTTCTGCTTCTTCCAGGTAATGAGTTGTTAAAATAATAGTTACACCTTCATCATTTAACATTTTAACATTTTTCCATAAGTTTTGCCTTAACTCTACATCAACGCCAGCAGTTGGTTCATCTAAAAAAATAATTGGAGGTTGATGAACCAGAGCTTTAGCCATCAAGAGCCTTCTTTTCATTCCACCTGATAGACTTCTAGCATAGCTGTTTGCTTGATCTTCTAAAGATACTAACTTTAAAATAGTGCTTGTAATCCTATCTTTTTCTTTAATTCCATATAGTCCAGCTTGCAACTCTAGTAGTTTTTTGGGACTAAAAAAAGGATCTAAGTTAACTTCTTGGGGAACAATTCCAACCGAGGCTCTAACTTGTCTTGGATTTTTATCTAAATCAAAACCCCATACATTTACTGTCCCAGATGTCTTCATAACTGTTCCTGCTAAGATATTTATAAAAGTTGTTTTCCCAGCACCATTTGGACCCAGTAAACCAAATATTTCACCTTGTTTCACGTCTAAGTTTAAATCATTTATGGCTATTGTATCTTTGGTCTGTTTATTAGAAAAAATTTTTTTTAAGTTTTTTACCGAAAGTATATTTTTTTTGTCCATGTGTGTTAATACATTTATAATATCTAAATTAATTAAGATAACATTATTTAATGGACAAAATTAAAAAAACAGATCATTTCTATTTAATCGATGGGTCAGGATATATTTTCAGAGCTTATTACGCCTTGCCACCATTGACTAGGAAAAGTGACGGTCTTCCCACTGGTGCTGTCAGTGGATTTTGCAGTATGCTATTTAAATTATTAGAAGACTCCAAATCTAAAGAGAATCTTCAAAAACCTACGCACTTTGCTGTAATCTTTGACTCAGCTAGAAAAACTTTTAGAAATGAAATTTATTCAGATTATAAAGCTAATAGATCTGAAGCTCCAGATGATTTGGCTCCACAATTTGAATATATAAGAAAATCAGTTGTTGCATTTAATCTACCATCTGTTGATCTTTTAAATTATGAGGCGGATGATCTTATAGCAACTTATGTGGAACAAATTTTAGCAAAAGGTGCAAAAGTTACAATAGTTTCTTCAGATAAAGACTTAATGCAGCTTTATAAAAAAAATGTCAGGTTATTTGATCCAATGAAAAATAAATTTATTACTCCAGAGGATATAATAAGCAAATTTGGAGTTGAGCCAAAGAAAGTAATTGATGTCCAGTCATTGGCTGGAGACAGTAGCGATAATGTACCAGGCGTTCCAGGCATAGGTGTTAAAACTGCTGCTGAGTTGATTAATAAATATGAAACTTTAGAAAATTTATTGAATAATGCCCATGAAATTAAACAAAATAAGAGAAGAGAAACTCTTTTAGAAAATAAAGACAAAGCAATAATTAGCAAAAAATTAGTTACACTAATGAAAGATGTGCCAACAGATAGAAAAATAGAAGAATTTACATTAAAAGAAATTGATAAAAATAAATTATATAAATTTTTAAGAGAAATGGAATTTAATAGACTTCTCAGTTCTGCGATCTCCGCATATGGAGCGCCAGAAATTGGAGATATTAAAATTGAGCCAAAATCAAAAAGAAAACAACAAGATATTAGTAAGAAAAACTATCACCTAATTAAAAATGAAAAACAAATAGATGAATGGATCTTAGAAGCCGAAGAGGCTGGTGAGCTGGTAATAGATACCGAAACTACATCAGTTGATGCTCATCAAGCAGAATTGGTTGGTATTTCATTGAGTACTAAGATTGGTAAAGCTTGCTATATTCCTATAGGGCATAAGTTTAAAGGATGTTTAAAAAAAGAAAATGTAATTAAAAAATTAAAACCACTGTTAGAGGACAAAAGTGTAAAAAAAATTGGTCAAAATATTAAGTTTGATTTTATTGTTTTATTTAAGCAGGGAATAAAAATGAATTCAATGGAGGATACCATGTTAATGTCTTACGTTTTAGATGCTGGAAAAAATAGACACAATATGGACACTTTATCAGATATTCATTTGCAGCACAAAACAATCTCGTTTAAAGAAATTGTGGGTACTGGAAAAAAAGAAATCAATTTTAGTGATGTGGAACTGGATAAAGCTATGGAATATGCTGCAGAGGATGCAGATATTACATATCGATTATATAAAATTTTTACCAAAAGTTT
>JAOHCJ010000023.1 GCA_028095445.1 Candidatus Pelagibacter sp. | reverse complement strand
CCTCCAGGATTTACTATTTCAACCAAAGTATGTGATCTATTTTATAAAGATAAAAAAAAACTTAACTCCAAAATAGTCAACAGCATAAAAAAAGAGTTAAAAGTTATTGAAAAAGAAGTTAAGAAAAAGTTTGGTGACTTAAAAAATCCACTTTTACTATCTGTTAGGTCTGGAGCCAGAGTATCAATGCCAGGGATGATGGATACAATTTTAAATCTTGGCCTTAATGATAAAACTGTAATTGCACTTGCGAACAAAACTTCAAATATGAGGTTTGCAAAAGATAGCTACAGAAGATTTATCCAAATGTATGGAAACGTTGTAATGGGAGTTGAAGGTTACCATTTTGAGGAATTAATTGAAAATTATAAATTAACTAAAGGTGTTCTTCTAGACACAGATTTAGATGAAAATGATTGGGAAGGTTTAATTAATGATTTTAAAAAAGTCGTCAAAGATCAAACTAAAAAAGATTTTCCTCAAAATGTTAATGATCAATTGTTTGGAGCAATTAGTGCAGTGTTTATATCCTGGGAAAGCAATAGAGCAAAGGTATATAGAAAACTAAATCAAATACCTGCAGAATGGGGAACGGCAGTTAATGTTCAGTCAATGGTATTTGGAAATATGGGTGAAGATTGTGCAACTGGAGTTGTCTTTACAAGAAATCCATCTAATGGAGTTAATGAAGTTTATGGTGAATATTTAATTAATGCCCAAGGTGAAGATGTTGTAGCAGGCACAAGAACACCACAATACATAACAAGAAAAGCTAGAAAAGACGCCAAAGCAAAAGAAGATTCAATGGAAGAGTCTATGCCAAAAGTATTTAAAGAATTAGATAAGATTTTGAAAGTTTTAGAAAAACACTACAAAGACATGCAAGACGTGGAATTTACAGTTGAAAATAAAAAACTTTGGATGTTACAAACAAGAACCGGAAAAAGAACTTCAAAGTCTGCAGTAAAAATTGCTGTAGACATGGTTAAAGAAAAGTTAATTTCTAAAAAAGAAGCAGTGTTAAGAATAGATCCAAATTCTTTAGATACATTATTACATCCAACATTAGATGAAAAGAGTCCAATAAATATTATAGCAAGTGGTTTACCAGCATCACCAGGAGCAGCTAGTGGAAAAGTTGTTTTTTCTTCTGACGAAGCAGAAAGATTAAATGGAATGATGCAAGATACTATTTTAGTAAGAGTTGAAACATCACCAGAAGACATACATGGAATGCACGCTGCAAAAGGAATTTTAACAGCAAGAGGTGGAATGACAAGCCACGCAGCAGTTGTTGCTAGAGGCATGGGAAGACCTTGCGTTTCTGGATCAAGTGAAATTGATATAAATTATGAATCAAAAACTTTTAAAACAGTTTCAACTGAAGTTAAAGAAGGTGATATTATTACAATTGATGGTTCAACAGGAAGAATTATTTTAGGAGAAGTACCAACTGTAAAACCTGAAATCTCAGGGGATTTTTCAAAATTGATGAGTTGGGCTGATGGATTTAGAAAATTAAATGTCAGAACTAACTCTGAAACACCAATAGATACTAAAATTGCAAGAGATTTTGGAGCCGAAGGTATTGGTCTTTGTCGAACAGAGCACATGTTTTTTGATGAAGAAAGAATTTTATCAGTTAGAGAAATGATTTTATCTAAAACTGTTGAAGATAGAAGTAAAGCACTTGCAAAACTTTTACCCCACCAAAGAAAAGATTTTATTGAAATATTTAAGATTATGCATGGTTTACCAGTTACTGTAAGATTATTAGATCCACCATTACATGAATTTCTTCCTAAAACGAATAAAGAGATTAATGATGTTGCAAAAATAGTAGGCCTTCCTTTAAAAGAAATTGAATCAAGGATTAATGAGCTACATGAACAAAATCCAATGTTAGGCCACAGAGGCTGTAGATTAGGAATTTCGTTTCCAGAAATTTATGAAATGCAATGTAAAGCAATTTTCGAAGCTTTAACTGAACTTAAAATAAAAAAAATAAAATCTGCATTACCAGAAATTATGATTCCATTAGTCTCAACTGAAGCTGAAATAAGAATTATGAAAGATTTAGTTTTAAGAACAGCCAAAGAAGTTGAAAAAGATAAAAATGTTAAAATTGATTATATAGTTGGTACAATGATTGAACTACCTAGGGCAGCACTAAAAGCAAAAGACATTGCAAAACATGCAGACTTTTTTAGCTTTGGAACTAACGATTTAACCCAAACCACATTTGGTTTGAGCAGAGATGATAGTGGAAAATTTTTAAATGATTATATTGAAAATAAAATTTTTTCTATTGATCCCTTTGTATCAATTGATGATGGAGTGGGAGACTTAATTGAAATTGCAGTAGAAAGAGGAAGAAAACAAAATAAAAAAATTAAACTTGGAATTTGTGGAGAACATGGTGGGGACCCAAAAAGTATTGGATTTTGTGCAAATGCAGGCTTAAATTATGTTTCTTGTTCACCATATAGGGTTCCTGTTGCAAGATTGGCTGCAGCTCAAGCAGAACTATCAAAAAAAAAATAATTTCTACTATTTAGATTTCTAATTTAAAATCAACTGCAGGTGCACTATGAGTAATACTACCTATTGAAATTCTATTAACACCTGTTGATGCAATTTTTTTAACTGATTTTAGAGTTACATTTCCAGATGCTTCTGTTTCATAATATTTTTTAGCCATCTTGACACCAGCCTTAAGTGCTTTATTGCTCATATTATCAAATAGGACTGTGTTAAATTTTAAACCCATTATCTGTTTGAGCTGATTTAAATTATCAACCTCTACAGTAATTTTTTTTCCTTTTTTGTTTTTAATTGCAAGAGATACTAGAGTTTTAATATCGGAACTTGCTATATGATTATCTTTAATTAGAAATTCATCACTTAGGTTAAATCTATGATTAGTGCCTCCACCTAGCTTAACTGCATATTTTTGTATAACTCTTAAAGTTGGAATTGTTTTTCTAGTACAACAAATTTTACTTTTTTTATTAACTAGCTTAACAAATTGATTAGTTTTAGTCGCAATCCCAGAGAGATGACTCATAAAATTTAATGCAACTCTTTCACCAATCAGAATATTTTCAGCTTTACCTTCTATTATTGCAATCAGTTCATTTTTTTTAACTAATGTTCCCTCTTTTTTTTTTATAAAAAAGTTAATCTTTGTGTCTATTAATTTAAAAGTTTGTTTGACAAACTCTAGACCAGCAATTACTGCTTGTTGATTGGAAATCAACTTAACTTTTATAACTTTTTTATTTTTAATTAAGTTTGAAGTAATATCGCCAAAAGGGTAAAGATCTTCATTCAGGGCACGCCTTACAGTATTTTTAATATAGTAATTACTTAATTTAATTTGACCCACTTTTATTATCTGCCGACAGCAGCCATTCTTTCAACAGGAATTCTTGCTTTTTCTATAGTTTCTTTGTCCATAATGATTTCACCTGTTTCATTTTCTAAGCAATCCAAAATTTTTGGTAATGTAATTTTTTTCATATGAGGGCAAAGGTTACATGGTCTAATAAATTCTACATTTGGATTTTCTACCTGAATATTATCACTCATTGAACACTCAGTAACCATCATAACTTTTTTAGGTTGATTATCCTCAACATACTTAATCATACCACCAGTTGATCCAGCAAAGTCACTTGCTTTAATTACATCGGGCGGACATTCAGGATGTGCTATTATTTTAATTCCAGGGTTTTTGGCTCTAATATCACGTATTTCTTTTTCATTAAATTGTTCGTGAACCATACAAATGCCTTTCCATGCAATGATTTCGACATCAGTTTGAGAAGCAACATACTTTGCTAAATAATCATCAGGTAAAAAAATAACTTTTTTAACTCTTAGAGACTCAACAATTTTTACTGCATTGGCGGATGTACAGCAGATATCAGTTTCTGCTTTTACATCTGCAGATGTATTCACATAAGATACAACTGGTACACCTGGATATTTTTCTTTTAATAATCTAACATCATCACCAGTCACAGATGACGATAAAGAACAGCCAGCATCCATATCTGGTAGTAAAACTTTTTTTTCAGGACTCATTAACTTAGAAGTTTCAGCCATAAAGTGAACCCCCGCCATTACAATAATATCAGCACTAGTTTTTGAAGCTTCTATTGCAAGCGCCAAAGAGTCGGCAGCAACATCTGCAACACCATGATAAATTTCTGGAGTTTGATAATTATGTGCGAGTACAATTGCATTCTTTTCTTTTTTTAATTGATTTATTCTATGAATATAAGGAGCATGAATCGACCATTCAATCTCAGGCATAACCTTAGAAATTTTTTGATAAATAGGATCAGTTGCTATTTTTATTTCTGGTGTAAATTCCATGTCAAAACTTATCAATTAGGTTAATATTTGTCATTCCTTATTATGCCACACTACTATATCCAATTTGGTATTTTTATTCTTAAGGTTGCATTTTCACTTTTTAATTCACTATCTTCTTTAAAGTTTTCATCTAGATATTTGATCAATGCAAAGGGATATTTGTCATTAATCAATACTTTACCTATTTCAATATGATTTGCATAAATAGAAGCACCCTCAATTAGTTTTCCACTAATTAATTGAATTGGTAGTAATCTTTTTGAAAGCCTATTTTTTAGCTTTATTCTAGCAGTATTTTCTTGGCCTACATAACAACCTTTTTTAAAGTCTATTGCATTAAGTTCTTCAAAATTACATTCGATGCCGAATAGTTTATTCTGTAGCTTATTCATATTTTTTTGAGCTATTCCCAATTCATGACTTAATTTGTAATATTCTTCAACTTTAGAGTCCTTTAACTCTAATTTTTTTAATGACAGATAAAGTTTTTCCAAATTTATAATAAGTCTTGCACCCAATTCTTTGTTTCTTGGATCTAATAAAATAGGATCTTCTCTATATCTAACAGTATTTCCTGGTTCATCTTTAGCATCTTCAAATTTTAAAAATTTGTCACGATTAAAAGTAGCAACTACAAACTCATTACTCAAATTCATAATTTCAACACTTGATCTAAGTTTATAAATACTCAGTTGTTTAAAAAGAGCATCGGCTTGAGATTTTTCACAATCTAAGAAATATCCAGATTTATGTTTTAAAATGATAAAAGAGAATAGAAATTTTCCTTGAGGAGTAAGTAATGAAGCAAAACAACTGTTAGTTTCATTAACTTTGTTAATATCATTGCTGATTAGATTTTGTAAAAATTCTTTAACATCCGTCCCATTTATATAAAGAATCCCTCTATCTTCTAAAATATACACATTTTGAGTATTCATAATTGATTGATGACTGAATATAATATAATTACTTTTTTCATAAATGTTAGATCTAATAATCAAAAATGGTTCATGTTACATAGATAAAGATTTAAAGAATCAAGACATTGCTATTAAAGACGCTAAAATCATTAAAATTGGCAAAATTGAAGAAGAAGCCAAAGAAATTTTTGACGCCAATGGTTTAACTGTTTTACCAGGATGTATAGACACCCAAACTCACTTTAGGGAGCCAGGCTCAACTGATACAGAAGATCTTAATTCAGGAAGCAGAGCAGCAATTGTTGGGGGGATAACAAGTGTTTTTGAGATGCCTAATACGAATCCACCTACTTCTACTAAAGTAGAATTTCAAAAGAAGCTAGATCTTGCAAAAAGTAGAATGTATTGCAATTATGCTTTCTATTTTGGTGCAACAGCTGATAATGCAGATGAATTAGCAGATTTGAAAAATTTAGAAGGTTGTTGTGGAATTAAACTTTTTGCAGGTTCTTCAACTGGAAATTTATTAGTTGCAGATGAAAAAGATATTGAAACAGTATTTCAAAATAGTTCAAAAGTTGTTGCAGTTCATTCAGAGGATGAAGAAATTTTAAATAAGAATAAAAAGTTAATTAAAAATGGTGATGTTCATTCTCACCCAATCTGGAGAAGTGAAGAATGTGCAATTTCCTCTACAAGAAGAATAGTCAGAATTGCTGAACGTTATAAAAAAAAAGCGCATGTTCTTCATATAACAACTAAGCAGGAGATTGATTTTCTATCAAAGCACAAAGGTAATATTACTTTTGAAATAACACCTCAGCACCTAACCATATATGCCCCTGATTGTTACGATAGGCTAGGCACCTATGCTCAAATGAATCCCCCCATAAGAGATAAGACTCATTATGATAGATTGTGGTATGCAGTAAAAAATAATCTAAACGATACAATTGGTTCTGATCACGCCCCTCATTTAAAAGAAAATAAAGAAAAAATATATCCAAATTCACCATCAGGAATGCCAGGTGTTCAAACATTACTTACAGTCATGCTTAATCATATTAATAATGGAAAATTGAGCATTGAACAATTGATGAATTCTATATGTGAAAATCCAGTAAAGATATTTGGAATTAAAGATAAAGGTTTTATCAAAGAAGGTTTTGATGCAGACTTCACAATTGTAGATATGAATAAAAAGATTGTAATTAGAAATGAAAAAATTGAAAGTAAATGTGCTTGGTCGCCGTTTAATGGCTTTGAATTCAAAGGAACACCTGTTGCAACAATTATAAATGGTCAAATTAAAATGAAAGACGGCAAGATATTAGGAGACCCCACAGGTAAACCAATAATTTTTTAAAAGTCTTCTGCTTCTCTACTTTTAGTTAAATAATAAAAAAGAAAAAATGATTTTTTATTGTAAATTTTATTTAAGCTTGTGTAGGTAATCCTTATATTTTATTAATACAGGGTCCATGATATTTTGAATTGAGGATGCAAATTTTGGATAATGATTTTCAATTTTTTTTTGTTCTTCAACACATCTCTGTAGTTCTAAAGAATTTCCCTTACGTTTCAAACGATCATACATGTACGAATCATAAGCAAGAGTAGATCCAAAGTGACAGTATATGGAATATTTATTTTTTGAAGGCGGAACATCTGCGTGATGTAAATTAGAATTAAATACCACTTCGTTTCTAACAGAATCTGCTATTGGTGACCCTCTATGATAAATTCTACTATCAAATAAAACAACCGAACCTTTTTCAATAGAAAGTTTTTTTGCCTTGAGTATGTTCATATAAACTTGCTCAGAAATTTGTTTATACATGTTAGGAAAGTTTGAATGTAGTCTTATTAAAAGTTTTAATGGAATATCCGTTAATTTATTAATAATAAAATTTTTCGCTTTTATGTCTTTATGAGAAAAAGGTATTAAATCAACTGATCCACCATATTCAAGATTTTCTTGCAAATAAATTCCTATCTTTCCGAAAACGTATGATTTATCAAATAGTTTTTCTCTACAGTAATCGTATTGCATTTCACCGTTACAGTCACGATGCCATCCCATTCCAGGACTTTTAATTCTATCAACATGGTAATTCCTCTGAATATCGAAAATAGGCAAGGGTGAAATAGAAGTATTAAAATAATCACTAATTTTTATAAAAATTGATTTGATCCATTCCGAGTCAACTGCACTTAAAATTATTCTTACTGCTTCTGGGTCGTTAATATCAAATAAACTGATATCTCTTGGGAACCCTTTTTTTGAAAAAGTATCCTCAAGTGATTTTCTCAAATAAATAATTTGACTATCTTCAAAAAGAGTTGGTCCAACACAATAACCATCACTAATATATTTTTTAGTTAATTCTTTTTTGTCTATCTGGTTCATTCTTTGATAAAATATATCTTAAATTTAAATAAGCTATACAGTTTTTTTAATAAGGGGCGTTCTGTTACCCGGTGCCCCAGACCGTGCTTTTATAATTAACCTAAGTTAATTATGCAGCAATAGCGTAACTTTCGTTAGCATTTAAAGTTTAGCCCGTTACGGTGGAACAATCCCGAACGAAAGAATAGCCTTTAGTCACCCGTCGATCCTAGTTCACCCCCATAAGTTGTAAATGGTGGAGGTGGTGGGTACTGCCCCCACGTCCGTAATGGTTATTACGAAATTCGTTTATCGTCGTAGTTGGCAAGCCAACACTATTAATATAAAAGCAATTACAAGAGATTCAATAAAAATCATGAAATTAACTAAAGAACAAGAACAAGAGATAAAAGATCAACAGTCTCAAGAGAATCCAACTAAAAGAGTTACAGCTCCTGAGCTTGAAAAAATTCTTTATGAAGCAATGCCAGCTTTAGACCACGGCTTTGTTAGAGTAGTTGATTATATGGGTGATGATACCTCAATAGTTCAATCAGCGAGAGTTTCTTATGGAAAGGGGACTAAGCAAGTCTCAACAGACTCAGGTCTAATTAAGTACTTAATGAGACATTGGCATAGCACACCGTTTGAAATGTGTGAAATTAAGTATCATGTTAAACTTCCAATTTTTATTGCACGTCAATGGATCAGACATAGAACTGCGAATGTAAATGAGTACTCAGCAAGGTATTCTATCCTAGATAAAGAATTTTATTTACCATCTAAAGAAAATTTAGCAGCTCAGTCAGCAAGTAACAGACAAGGAAGAGGAGATGTTATTGAAGGTGATCAAGCAAAAGAAGTTCTAGAACTTTTAAAAAATGATGCTGAAAGAACATATGATAATTATGAGATGATGCTGAATCAAAGATTTGATGGCTCAACAATAGATGAAAATAAAAAAGGGTTAGCACGAGAGCTTGCGAGAATGAATTTAACTTTAAACACTTATACTCAGTGGTACTGGAAAACAGATTTATTAAACTTAATGAATTTTTTAAGATTAAGAGCAGATAGTCACGCTCAATATGAAATAAGAGTATATGCTGACATCATGTTGGATACAGTAAAAAAATGGGTTCCAATAACTTATGATGCTTTTATGGATTATAGAGTTGGAGGTACTGAAGTTTCAGCAAAAGGAAAAGTTATTATCCAAAAACTTATAAAAGGTGAAAATATTAATCCAGACAGTTCTGGTTTATCCAAGAGAGAGTGGAATGAGTTAATGATTGCCTTTGATTTAAAAGATAAGCTGATTTAAATATTTTAGGTTTAAGTAAAATGATAAAAAAAGTTTTAAAC
>JAOHCJ010000022.1 GCA_028095445.1 Candidatus Pelagibacter sp. | reverse complement strand
AGCCCCACTAAATCAAAACTTAAAAAGGATAATTCGTTAGGATTTTCATTAAAGTTTTTAAAGTACTCTTTAGAAAAATCTTGATAATTTTTTTTATTTATTGACGGAAAATAAATGGGTTGAGAACTTGTTTCTTTGAGTAGAGATTCGTCAAACCATTGATTTAGTGTTATAAAGTATTTTTCTTTTGGTGAAATATCAGTGTATAGTAAAGAAGTTGTAACACTCTTTAAACTTTCATCAAAATCAGCAATTATAATTGAGTCAAATTTTACTTTCCCAAGAGTATCTCTTTTTTTTAAATTTTCGATTAATCGCTCTTTATTATTTTCATTTGATTTTTCTAATCTTGTTATTTCATCCTCGAGGTTCTGTTTTCTTTTTTTATAATCTGTAATTTCTTCAATTTGATTAGTAAGCTCAGTAGGGTTTATGCTATATGTATAATTTTTTATTAATTTTATTTTAGAATTGGATATTGCTTTTCTGATTTCATTTTTGTAACTTACATCTGGTGTTAAAAATATAGTTTTTTTAATTTTATTTTTATTTAAGAATTTTTTTATAGCCTTTAATTGAGATGTAGCATTTATACCTGCGTTAATAATATTTCTTGATTCGTTGTTATTTTTGTTTGTTAGAGATAAAAAAGTTACTCCTTGTAATTGATTTAGATAAGCTAAATTTTCATTAAATACTGGTCCAATTATTATTTTTATACCCAGTTCTTCCAATTCTCTAGCTGACTTTAAAGTGGTTTCTGGACTTGATTCAGTGTCTCTAGGAATAATTTCGATTGATGAATTGTTAATCTTGTTAATAGCAAGGCGGGTAGATTTAATTATAGATTGTCCAATTTCAGAATTTTTACCAGTTAATGGAACAAGTAATCCGATTTGAATTTTTTCATTTGCCACCACCTCTTTCAAGGGTGTAAAAAAAACTAGTATAAAAAGTAATATATTTTTAATAATTTTCATTATTTTAATGTTATTATTATATCGGTTATAATTTAATGATTCTAGATATTGAAAATAATAATGTTAAAAGTGGACTATATATCGTTTCTACGCCAATAGGAAACTTAAGAGACATTACTCTTAGAGCAATAGATATATTTAAAAAATCAGACTATATCCTTTGTGAAGATACTCGTGTTTCAAAAAAATTACTGGATAAGTATGAAATTAAAGCAAAGCTTATTTCAAACCATAAATTTAATGAAAAAAAAAATTTATCAAAAATTATAGAAATTTTAGAGTCAAATTGTGTAGTGTCACTCATTTCTGATGCTGGTACACCTGCTGTTTCAGATCCAGGAGCAATACTTGTAAAGGAATGTATAAATAAAAAGATTGATATTTTTCCTATACCAGGTGTATCTGCTGCTTTATCAGCGTTTTCAGTAAGTGGGTTTGATGACAAATTCTTCTTTTATGGATTTTTCCCTGAAAAAAAAAATGAGATGAAGAAAGATTTTGAAAAATTATCTAATTTAGATAGTTCAATAATATTTTTTATTTCACCAAAAAAATTTAAAAAATTTGTAAAAGATATAAAGTTTTATTTTATAGGAAGAAAAATTTTAGTATGTCGAGAAATGACTAAATTTTATGAGGAATATATAAGAACCAGCATTGACAATCTTGAATTCTCTAAGTTTGATACAAGAGGTGAGCTTACAGTTGTCATTTCAGGAAAAGAAACAAGAAATATATCGATAGTTTTAAACGAATCAGATAAAAAAAATATAAAGAGATTAATTAAAAAATTAAGTATAAAAGATATTACTGATTTGTTTAGTCAAAATACTAATGTGTCAAAAAAAGAAGTTTATAATTACTGCTTAAAATTAAAAAATGAAAAATAAAATAACTTTAATTGGTTTAATATTTTTGATTTTTACAGGTTGTGTGGGTGTGTCATCTACTGGTGTATTTGGAACGGGAGTAAGTGTTGCTTTTGATCCAAGATCTTTAGGCACACAAATAGATGACTCGGTAATGCAAAAAAATATAATTACAAGGTTGGTGTTAAAAGATAAGAATTACTTGTTATCTATCAAAACAAAAGTTTTAGATGGTAAAATTTTTTTAACTGGAAAAGTTAACGATCCAGAAGAAAAACTATATATTACTAAATTAGCGTGGGAAACAAAGGGTGCTAGATCAGTCAATAATGATATCAAAGTAAGAGAAGATTTTAATTTTAAACAATCTGCGAAAGACTTACTTATTACCTCACAGTTACGTACGGCTTTAATTTTTAATAAGAATGTGAAATCAGCAAACTACCAAATTGATACCTATAAAAAAAAGATATTTATTTATGGAATTTCTTTAACAGATGAAGAAAGAAGAAAAGTAATCAATGAAGCAAAAGAAATACTTGATGTTGAAGATGTGATAGCAAGTATTGTTTTAGTTGAAGACTTAAGAATTCAAAAGGACTAATCTTGTTTGTAATTTATAACATCTGCAGAATAAGCAGCAACAGATGCTAAATTTATTATTTCTGATGTAGATGATCTTAATGGGGCTATTTCAATTGGCTGACCCAAACCAATTAAAAGTGGCCCTATAACTTTTGTCTCACCTAAAGTTTTCATCATTTTATAAGAAATAGCAGCACTGTGCTGACCTGGCATTATTAAAATATTTGCATTCCCTACAATATTTGAAAATGGATAAAGTTCTTTGTACTCATCATTAAGAGCAACATCTGGTTGCATATCTCCATCAAATTCAAAATCTACATTTTTATTTTTTAGAATTTCAACAGCTTTTTTAATATGTTTCGTACGACTTGTAAGTGGTTGGCCAAATGTTGAATGAGAAACGAAAGCAACTTTTGGATCAAATCCGAATAATTTAGCTACTCTAGAGGAAGAAATAGCAATTTCCGCAAGTTCTTCTGAACTAGGATATTCATGAACACTGGTGTCACCTATAAATATAGTTTTACCTTTATAAACAACCATATTTAGACCAAACATTATCTCTCCCTTCCTTGGATCTACGACCTGCTTAATTTTATCTAATGAGGCTCCAAATCTTCTCGTGTTTCCTGTAACAGCTCCGTCAGCGTCACCACAAGCTACCATACATGATGCCCAGATAACACGGTCGTTTCTTACAAGTCTATCACAGTCTCTCTCTAAAAGACCCTGTTCTCTCTGCATTTTTTTGAATAAATAATTTACGTATTTTTCACGCCTTTCTGAGTTAGTAGAGTTTACTATTTCAATACCAAAATGATCATCATAACCAATTCTATTTAATTGTTCCTTAATCTTTTCTTTTTTCCCAACTAAAATTGGTACTCCTAATTTTGAATTTTTAAATGCTATTGCAGCCTTAAGAGTATTTTCATCCTCACCATCTGCAAATACAATTCTCTTTTGATTCTTTTTAATATAAGAATTAATACCCTGCATGATTGTAAGAGAAGGATTGAGTCTTTGTTTAAGTTGTTCTCTATAGATTTCAAAATCATCAATGCCTTTTCTTGCAACTCCCGTATCCATTGCTGCTTTGGCTACAGCTGCTGGTATTATACTTATTAATCTTGGATCGAATGTTGAGGGTATAATATATTCTTTTCCATAGTGAGGTCTATCTCCACCCATAGCAGCGACTACTTCATCAGGAACGTCTTCACGTGTTAACTTAGCTATGGCGTCAGCCGCTGCAACTTTCATTTCTTCATTAATTGTTTTTGCTCTGACATCTAAAGCACCTCTAAAAACATAAGGGAAACCAATCAAATTATTAACTTGATTAGGATAATCTGATCTGCCTGTAGCAATAATTGCATCATTTCTAACTTCTTTTACATCTTCTGGTGTAATCTCAGGATCAGGATTTGCACAAGCAAAAATTATAGGATTTTTTGCCATTTTTTTTACCATATCTTTTGTGAGCGCTCCTTTAGCGGATAAACCCAAAAAAACGTCAGCACCTTCAATAGCTTCACTTAAAGTTCTTAGTTTTGTATCAACAGCATGAGATGATTTCCATTGATTTAAACCTGCTCTACCACGATAGATTACCCCTGATCTATCAACCATAATTATATTTTTTTGAGGTACCCCAGTATTTTTGAATAAGTTAGTGCAAGCCATTGCCGAAGCTCCAGCTCCATTCACAACAACTTTAATATTTTTTATTGATTTGCCTGATATATCTAAAGCATTGATTAATGCTGCAGTTGTAATTATTGCCGTTCCATGTTGATCGTCATGAAAAACTGGAATATCTAAAATGTCTTTTAATTTTTCCTCGATAATAAAACAATCTGGAGCAGCAATATCTTCTAAATTTATACCTCCAAAACTACAGGCAAAGTTTTTAATACTATTAATAATTTCATTTGTATCATTTGAGTCTATTTCTAAATCAATTGAATCTATATCTGCAAACCTTTTAAATAAAACTGCTTTTCCTTCCATAACTGGTTTTGAAGCCAGTGCTCCTAAATTACCCATACCCAAAATTGCAGATCCATTACTTATTACAGCAACTAAATTACCTTTTGAAGTATAGTCATAGGCTGACTCAGGATTCTCATAAATTGCTTTAACAGGAGCTGCCACGCCTGGAGAATAAGCTAAAGCCAAATCTCTTTTTGTGGTCATAGGTTTAGAAGAATTTATCTCAATTTTTCCAGGTTTACCTTTGATATGGAAATCCAAAGCTTCTTTATCGGTATAATGATCTGTTTTAGTTTTTTTCATTTATGTTAATTAGATATACAAATGGAGCAAATTTAAGACTAATATGATTTATGAATTTAATTAAGTCAACAGGCACATTTAGTTTTTTTACAATAATTAGTAGAGCACTTGGCTATATAAGAGACATATTAATTGCTATTTTTCTTGGTGCAGGACCTTTAGCAGACGCTTTTTTTGTTGCTTTTAGAATTCCGAATACTTTCAGAAGATTATTTTCAGAAGGAACATTTAATGCAGCTTTTATTCCTAGTTATTCATCTATATTTGACAAAAAAAAATCTCAAAAATTTGCAAATAGTATTTTTAGTTTACTTATTTTAGGGTTATTTTTTTTAGTAATCACAATTGAAATACTAATGCCATTATTTGTATTCATGATTGCACCTGGCTTTGAAGGGGATCAAGAAAAAGTTGAATTAGCTATAACACTAACAAGGATTACTTTCCCTTTTTTATTATTCATTAGTTTGGCGTCTTTCTTTTCTGCAATATTAAATTCTTATAATAAATTTGCAATTGCCTCAGCAGCACCGATTATCCTTAATATTCTTTTAATTGGAGTTTTGTTTTTTGGAAAGGTCTTAAATGATCAATTAGTTTATTATTTGTCATATGCAGTTACTTTATCAGGAATTTTACAATTTATATTTTTATACTTTTATGTAAAAAAATATTTTTCGCCAGAATTTAACTTAAATATTAAAATAGATAAAAAAGTAAAAGTTTTTTTTATAAAATTGTTGCCCAGTATTTTTTCTTCTGGCGTTACACAGATAAACATCTTAGTAGGAACAATTATTGCATCTTTTCAAGCTAGTGCCGTATCTTATTTATATTATGCAGATAGAGTTTATCAAATAAATCTTGCAATAGCTGGAATCGCTATAGGAACTGTAATACTGCCTCAACTTTCAAAACATGTCCAAAATAAAAAAATGGAAAAAATTAATATAATTCAAAATAAAGCCCTAGAACTAAGTTTATTTTTAAGCATACCAGCAGCAATTGCTTTATTGATTGCTTCTGAGGAAATTATATCTTCTTTATTTGGTTATGGATCTTTTGATGAAGTTAGTGTGAAAAATTCTGCAAATGCATTATTTTATTTTAGTATGGGACTGCCCGCATTTTCTTTAATAAAGGTTTTTTCAACTTTTTTTTTTGCAAGACATAATACTAAAATTCCATTTTATGTTTCATTAATTTCAGTTTCATTAAATATATTTATTAGTATTAGTTTTTTTAAAGAAATTGGTTTTTTAATTATACCTATATCGACCACTATATCTTCATGGTTTAACGTTACTTGCCTATTTATTTTGCTTAAACAAAGAAAATTATTTAACTTTAATTTGATTTTTATAGAAAGATTCATAAAAATTTTAATTGCCTCAATATTAATGGGAATATTTTTTAATTATTTGATTAATTTTTTTAATGAAAAATTTTTATATGATGAAATTTTAAAATCAATTTATCTTATAGTGCTAGCAATAATAGGATTAACTTTCTATATTTTGATAGCAATTTTTATCAAGGCTTTTAAAATTAGTGATATTCATTTAAAGTATTAATTATGAGTAAAAAAATTTTTTCAGGGGTTCAGCCAACGGGAAACCTTCACCTAGGAAATTACTTAGGTGCTATTAAAAATTTTGTTGAGCTGAATAACCAAAAAGATAATGAATGTATTTTTTGTGTAGTAGATCTTCATGCAATTACTGTTAAGCAAGATCCCAAAGAGTTAAAAAAAAATATTAGAGAAACAGCAGCAACATTTATCGCAAGTGGTATTGATCCTAATAATAGTATTATTTTTAATCAGTCTATGGTGCCCGCTCATTCAGAAGCTGCTTGGATTTTAAGCTGTGTATCACGAATTGGTTGGCTAAATAGAATGACACAATTTAAAGAAAAAGTTGGAAAAGACAAAGAAAAAGCAAGCATTGGTCTTTATTCTTATCCAGTTTTGATGGCAGCTGATATTTTGTTGTATGATGCAACTCACGTTCCAGTTGGAGAAGATCAAAAACAACATCTAGAATTGTGTAGAGATATTGCACAAAAATTTAATAAAGATTTTAATGTTCCTGAATTTTTAAAAGCACCAGAACCTTTAATACAAAAAGAATTTTCAAGAATAATGAGTCTTAAAGATGGAACAAAGAAAATGAGCAAATCAGATCCTTCAGATTTAAGCAGAATTAATCTTACAGATGAGAAAGATGAAATTTTTAATAAAATAAAAAAAGCAAAAACTGACCCTATGGCAATGCCAAACAATATTAAAGAATTAGCTAAGAGACCAGAAGCAGAAAATTTATTAGCAATTTACTCAAGCTTAAGTAATAAAGATTTAGAATATTCAGTAAATGAATTTAATGGAAAACAATTTTCAGAATTTAAAGAAAGATTATCAGAAGTTTTAATTGAAAAAATAGAGCCAATATCAAAAGAAATAAAACAGTTGTTAAATGATGAAGCGTATTTAGATAAAATATTATTAAAAGGTTCAGAAAAAGCTGATATAATTGCTTCAAAAAAAATATTAGAAATCAAAGAATTTGTGGGCTTTTAATTAAATTTATTAATTAGTGTTAATTTTGATATTAATCATTATATATAATTTATGTACGTGCAAACTGAAGTAACACCAAACCCGAATTCACTTAAATTTTTACCGGGTAAAATAGTATCTAAAGATGAGTCTTTTGAGGTAACCAAAAAAGAAGAAATTGATAATGAACTGGTTAGAAATCTTTTATCAATTAATGGTGTAACTGGAGTATTTTTAGGAAAAGATTTTTTATCGATAAATAAAGCTGAAGAAATAGATTGGGAAGAGATCAAACATATTGCTATTTCTCTAATAAATGAGTTTTATTTAACGGGTAAAGAATTTGTTATTGAAAGTAGTTTGTCCAAAAATGAAAAAAACTTCATTGAAATCGAAGAAAAAATTATAAAGATTTTAGATACCAAAATTAGACCTGCAGTCGCAAAAGATGGTGGTGACATAAAATTTAAAGAATTTAAAAATGGAGTTGTTAAAGTTGAGTTACAAGGAAGCTGCTCGGGCTGCCCAAGTTCAACAATGACACTTAAACAAGGTGTCCAGAATCTTTTATGCCATTATTTGCCAGAAGTTAAAGAAGTAGTTGCTATATAAATATTATGAAAAATAAATTAAAACTATTAAGAATAAATAAAAATTTTATTAAACATAACATTTCTATCTCTGAAATTCAAAAGTATTTGAGGAAAAAAGGATTTACGATAAGTAAAAGAACAACTAACTCTTTAGACAGCAATACCTTAGGATCTTTATCTAGAACTTTTTTGTCTAGCTTGATAATAATTTCAATTTTTTTTGTAACCCCTTCAATTTTTAATTTTGTAAATGAAAAAAAAACACTTTCGAAAGATTTTGAAAATAACTCAAAGAATAATTTTGAAAAAACATTAGAAAATCAAAACTCAAGTTTAGATGATAAATTAGATAAAGAATTTTTATTTGATGACATTTTGACATTTGATCAACAGCCAACTGATACTGTAAGATTAAGCGCAGCAACAATTGAAGAATTATTTAAATCAACTAATTATAGTTTAGATGATGTAAGAAAAAGTAAACTTGTTAAGCCTGTCTCACTAACATTGTTGCCATCTGAAATAAAAAATATAGAAAATACCAAAAAAAGAAAAAATTTATTTATTCAAATTATTTTGCCACTAGTCATTAAAGAAAATAACAATATTAGACTAGATAGAAAAAAACTCTTTAGTATTTTGAATAAAAGCAAAAATACTAAATCAGAAAAAAATTGGCTGAACTTAAAATTTAAGCAGTACGGTGTAATGAATAAAGATTTATCAACATTAAAAATTAGAATGGATGAAGTTCCTGTTTCAATGGCAATAGCGCAGGCTGCAAAAGAAACTGGATGGGGAACATCTAGATTTGCACAAGAAGGAAATGCTTTATTTGGTCAGTGGACCTGGTCTGGTGATGGTATTAAACCTGCAAGTGCTGATGGTGATAGTACACACAAGGTAATGAAGTTTAAAGTTTTACAGGCTTCAGTAAAAGCTTATCAAAGAAATTTAAATACACACTCATCTTATAGAGAATTTAGAAGTGCGAGAGCAGAACTTAGAGATGAAAGAAAAAAACTTGATAGCATAACTCTTTCAAAATATTTGGATAAATATGCAGAAACAGGCAAGGAGTATGTTAAAATTTTACAACAAATAATTAAACAGAATGATTTGACAGACTTTGATGATGCTAAGTTACTTCCATCAAGTATAGAATTACAGAGTTTAATTTAATTTTGTTCAATTGAAAATTGAATACCAA
>JAOHCJ010000021.1 GCA_028095445.1 Candidatus Pelagibacter sp. | reverse complement strand
ATTTAAATCTTTAATTGTTAAATGAATTTCATCAGGAGATAATTTTTTTAAATCCTCAGAAGTTGGTGCTTTTCCTAATACCTCATATTGATTTGACATTATTGTGCTCCCAAATAAGCGTCAATCACTCGCTTATCATTTTTAATTTCATCTGGAGAACCATTAGCCAACATCTTACCATGAGCTAAACAGAAAATATCTTCTGCTAATTGCATGATCACCTTCATGTTATGTTCGATAACCAGAAGAGTAATACCAAAGTCTTGATTTACCTTAATTAATCTATCTATAATTCCATTTATTAAAGTTGGATTAATTCCAGCTGTAGGCTCATCTAATAAAAGCATTTCTGGCTCATTCATTAAAGCCATTGCAAGCTCTAATAATTTTTGTTGCCCAAATGACAAATCTCCTGCTCTCAATTTCCGTTTTTGATAAAGACCAACAAAACTCAATAAATTTTCTGCTTTGTCTGTTAAATCTTTAGGAATTTTAGAAAATATCGTAATTAAACTTTCATCACTTCCTTTATGACTAATTAGCATATTATCAATACAGTTTAACTTTCCATAAATTCTTGTTTGCTGGAATGTTCTAAGCAAACCAAGTTTTGCTATAACAGGAACTGGTAACTCAGACACTTCTTTGTCATTAAATTTTATAGATCCACTGTCTACAGGATAAGTTCCAACAATTGAGTTAAATAAAGTTGTTTTACCTGATCCATTTGGTCCAATTAAACCAACAATTTTTCCTTTTTCAACTGATAATGAAATATCGACATTTGCTTTCACACCTCCAAAAGATTTACTTACATTTCTTACTTCTAAAATACTCATTTTAATTCCACCTGAGCTTTACGATCTGCTTCATCTACAACTTCACCAAATCTCTCTGGATATTTTTCCCTAAGCCATCCCATTAATCCTTCAGGGAAATAAATTACAATTACAACAATCAGTACACCAAGCGCAACATACTGCCAGCCCAAAAAGTAAGTCCAAAAACCTTCTTTGAATATGTGAAAAAGAGTTGCACCAATAACGGGTCCCCACAATGTTCCCTTACCACCGAGTATTGCCATTAAAACCATGAACACACCCATTTCTCTTCCATCAAAAGCAACATCAGTCGAGTCTATATAACCGACTAATCCACCCATGATACCACCAGCTAAACCACAGAAAAATGCAGAAATCATCCATCCAATAATTTTATATTTCATTGTTTGGATTCCCATTGCTTCAGCTTTGTCTTCATTGTCTCTTATTGCATTAAGGACTAATCTAAATCGTGTTGAATAAAATGATTTTACTACAACAAAAGTTAAAATAAGCACTAAAAAGCTTAAAAAATAAAAAAATTGTCCTCTCGACTCCAAGCTTCCAACTTCTGGAAATGGAGGAGTTGTGAACCCTTGTCCTGCTCCAATAATTTCAATACCACCTGAAATTTCACCAGCAGCTACACCAAGACCTAAAGTACAAATTGCAAAATAATGCCCCCTAAGTCCAAGAATTGCATAACCAATTAAACCAGCAACTATTGTTGGTATGATTGCTGCTAGTAGAAGACCAAATGCCATGCCTTGAAAAAATTGAGTAGGTGAATGAACAAAAGTTTTTTCACCACCGCTTTCAGTCCATTCAGCTAATGGAAAAAACATGCCAACTTGAACGGAAGCACAAATATACATTCCTAGGCCGTAAAAGAGAATATTTCCAAAAGAATTATAACCCATTTCACCACCTTGAATATTCCAAGTTAATGCTAAAACAATCAATATACAAAGAATAGATAATTGAACCTTGAAGGCTGGTAACATAAATGGTGCAAGGACACCAAAAATTAATATTGCTGAATATAAAATAATATTTTTATTCATTATTTTAGATACTCTCTTTTTTTAGAAAGTTTAAATCTTCGATAAACTAAAATTAAAACTAATAATAAGAAAACGGACCCAATTCTAAATTCCGTTCCTAGAATATAATCAGCAAATTCTTCAAATACCCCTAAACCCATGCCCGATACTGCAACTCCTGGTAAATTTCCTAGTCCCGCAATAATAACAATCATGAAAGATCTAATTGTGTAAGGTAGTCCCATATAAGGATGTATTGTGAACGTAATAGCAACTAACGAACCTGCTACACCACAAAGAGCTGCATTAATTCCAAATGTAGCCGCATAAACTTTTTCTGTATCAACTCCTAAAATCTTTGCTGCTCTTGCATTTTGAGCTGTTGCT
Source organism: Candidatus Pelagibacter sp. (assembly GCA_028095445.1). Next base: position 7,634 of record JAOHCJ010000021.1, on the reverse strand, counting down.
CTTATCGCACGACCTAGCTTTGATTTTTTCATATACACTACTAGACCTATTGCAAAGATAACACTTATAACAGCTGAAAAAATTTTTGAATTAGGCAATGTTACTGAATTATTAAATAACATTGTTGTTCCAAATTCAGAATTTGCAAGGACAACATCTGCACCAAATGCAAAGTTCATTAGTTGCATGAAAAGAATGCTTATACCAAATGTAGCAAGTATTGAGATAAATAAATCTCTATCTACAACTTTATTAATTACTAATTTGTAAAGACCAACACCTACAAAATACATTATGGCTGGAGCAACTATTACGCCTAAAGCTGGATGTATTCCTGAAAGGTACATAAAATAAGTAATGTATCCACCAAGAATTACTAAATCTCCTTGGGCAATATTTATAATATTCATCACTCCCCATTGAAGAGCCATTCCATAAGCAATAAGTGCAAACAAAATTCCAAGTAATATTCCATCCAAAGATGCTTGAACCATCAATATTGGTACTTGAAATATAAGTAGATCCATAAATTTTTTGAAACTTTCTACATAAAAATGCTCCCTATTTCTAGGGAGCATTTTGCATATTAGATATTATCTTTTAGACCAAGAAGGTATTGGATGTATCAACTCAGCTGAAGCCCATTTAGTAGGAGCAACAACTTTATTTTCACATTTATCTCCATCACACATAACTTGGAATAACACCATTGGCTTATCAGTATTCTGTCCACCCTCTGCAAATTTTATGTTTCCATAAAAAGTTTGCATATCAGTAGCTGCAAGAGCATCTCTAACTTTTACTTTGTCAAAAGAATTTGCTCTTTCAAATGCATCTTTAAATACCAATAAAGCAGCTGAAGATTCAGCGGCTTGATAAGGAGGTGCATAACCAAACTCTTTAGTAAAGTCAGCATCATATGTCATGCCATCTTTAAAGAAATCATCTTTGTAAGTAAGAGTCTTATGCCACTGAGATGCACATAGTGCATACTGTGAATTTTTACCATGTTGCTTTGATAATTTCGCAGCATCACAGTGTGTCATCGCAAGCATTGGTACATCAACTTTCATTTCAGCAATTTGTCTAACAGCTGTTAAAGCACCTTTAGTATGACCTGAAACCACAAGAACATCTGGTTTTACAGCTTTAACTTTTGCTAATGTTGCTGCCATATCATTAAGTTCTTTTGGTAGCTTGTCATCTATTACTTTTTTAGATCCTGTTCTTTCGATTGCTTCCAAAACACCAAGTCTAACATCTTGAGAAAAGGCATCTTGTTCAAAAGCCATTGCAACTGTAACTGGCTTACCACCATTTTTTTCAACTGCTAAATCTATAGCCACATCAAGATATAAGTTTGCTGGTGCAAGCACTGCAAACAGATATTTATAACCTTTTGTAAATAAAGATCTTGAAGCACCATTAGCCTCTACCATTGGAACTCCATATTTCTCTGTTACTGGCGCAATTGCTTTTGTTAAACCTGAACTGTATGGTCCAAGCATATATTCAACACCATCTTGTGAGATTAATCTTTCTGCAAGTTGAGCTGCTCTCTTAGGGTTTGATTCATCATCGTAATAAATGATTTCAAACTTATAAGTTTTTCCACCAACTTTAACTCCACCCATGCCATTAATTCTATCCACAGCCATGTTATATCCATTTTGCGTATGAACTCCGTTTGATGAGTATTTTCCAGTTAATGATATAGCAGATCCTAAAATTATCTTATCTCCAACAACTTTTGCAAATGATGTTACAGATGTAGATAATAATAATGCTAATGCAGAAACAAAAGTAATTATTATGTTTCTTATTTTCATTTTTATTTCCTTTGTTAAATTTAAAAAGAAATATTTAACTCTTAAATTAAAAAACAAACAAGTATCTATTGAGAAATGCGACTTAATATTTTTGAAAAAAAGCTATAATTAAAGCGACTAATATTAATACGCACGCTGAAATTGTATTAATAATTTTTGGATTGGCTTTTATCCATACAATTAATTTTCTAGCGAGTACTGCGTAAGCAACTAAAGATAAAAAATCTAAAATTACATATGTTGTGATTAAGATAATGAATTGAATAATATAATTTGAATTAAAATCAATAAACTGTGGAAAGATTAGTGGAAAGAACATCCAAGCCTTAGGACTTGTTCCTGCAACTAAAAAACCATCTTTAAAAAAAGAAAAAAAATTTTTTGATAAAATATTATTTGAGCTAATGGCTTTTGGTCTTAAGTTATAAATATCATAAGCAAGATAAAATAAATAAGCGATTCCAATCCACTTAAAAGTATTTAAAAAATTTGGATTATCGACAAAAAAAGATCCAAGAACAAAAATTACTAAAGTTGCTTGAATAAAATTTGCAGTAACATCTCCAAGTGCTGTCCAAATACATTTTTGAACTCCGTAATTCATCGAATATGAAATAATTACAATTCTAGGTGTTCCTGGAGTGATAAATAAAAATAAAATTATTTGTAAAAAAAGGAGATAGTTTAAAGGGAGCATTGTATGGATTTTAAGGATAGTCCAAAAAAACCGGGAGCTAAAGATGGCTAAGATGGACTATCTTAATTATAATATCATGGCCTTAAATAAAATGCATTAATCATTTTTTTCAAATATAAAGGATTTATGAAAAAAAAAGGTCGCAGACCCATCACTAAGGTCAAAAATCCAGAACCAAAAATTGATGACCCAGATTGGATCATCTGGGCAGCTTGGGCGGACCGGATCACTTTTGAAGAAATTGAACAAAAGACTGGGAAGACAGAGTCTGAAGTTATCAAGATTATGCGAAGATCTATAAAACCTACTTCTTTCAGGTTATGGAGAAAAAGAGTAAATCAAAAAAGTATAAAACATAGAAAAAAATTTGAATATTCAAGAAAAGAAATAGCTGGTAAAATTAAAAAGAACGATTATTTATAAGATATGAAATCAGTAACTATTTATACAGGACCTCTTTGCAATTATTGTGATGCAGCAAAAAGACTATTGGCAAGAAACAATGTTGAATACAAAGAGATTAATATTGCAACAGTTGATGGTGCAATGGATGAAATGATTGCAAAAGCTAATGGTAAAAGAACTATTCCTCAAATTTTCTTCGATGATCAACACATCGGTGGTTATGATGAAGCAAGAGCACTAGAAAAAGAAAATAAATTACTAGAACTTTTAAAATAAAATATTACAAGTTTCCAAAAAATTAAAAAATGTAAATACTAAAATTATCTATCGCTATAAAAAAAATAGCTTATTTTGGTTTAAAAATTAAACAAACCCCATTATTACAATATCTTTTTCCAGTTGGTTTAGGTCCATCTTCAAAGATATGACCATGATGACCACCACATTTTTTGCAATGATATTCTACCCTCTTGTACCCTAATAAAGTATCTGTTTTAGTTTCAAAAGCATCTGGTAGTGATTGATAGAATGAAGGCCAACCTGAACCACTTTCATATTTTGTAGTTGAATCAAATAATTTTTCATCACAATTAGTACAGTGATAGCTACCTTCTCTCTTTTCATGATTTAATTCGCTAGTACCAGGAGCTTCCGTACCATCTTCAAACAAAATTAATTTTTGCTCAGCTGTAAGATCTTTGTTAATTTTTTTTGACATAATTTATTCTAATACTCTTAAAGGTTTACCAGCAACACAGGCTTCTAGTCCTTCAATCATTTGTGTATAAAACATACTGTAGTTTTCTGCAGTAACATAACCAACATGAGGCATTAATAATGCATTAGATAAAAATCTTAATTTATTACCCTCTGGTAAAGGTTCTTTTTCATAAACATCAAGGCCAGCACCAGCAATCACATTAGTTGATAGTGCAATAATTAAATCATCTTCATTAATAATTGATCCACGTGACGTATTAATTAAAAAAGCAGTTTTTTTCATCATATCTAGTTCTTTTAGTTTTATTAACTCTTTGTATCTTTCGCCACCTTGAACGTGGATTGATATAAAATCAGAATTTTGCAATAAGTCTTCTTTGCTACTTGGTAATACACCCAACTCTTTACAGGTATCCAGGTTTAAATTTTCACTCCAGGCCAAAACCTCCATACCAAATGCTTTACCAATTTTTGCAACTTGAGAGCCGACTCTTCCAAGTCCAACAAGGCCTAAAATTTTTCCTTTAAGTTCTAAACCAATAGTAGATTGCCAATAACCTTGGTACATATTGTCAATTTCTTCTTTAAAATTTCTAGCTAAACCTAAGATTAAACCCCAAGTTAATTCTGTTGTACCTGCAAAATCAATTTCTGTTCCACAAACTATAACTCTACTTTTTTTAGCAGCAGCTAAGTCTATAGCTTTATTTCTTGAACCACTTGTTATGATATATTTAAGATTATTTAAGTTATCAATTAAATTTTTAGTAATAGGAGTTCGTTCTCTCATTATTAATAAAGCTTCAAAGTCTGATAATTCTTCAATAGCATTTGCTTCATCTTCAAATGGTTCATTAAATATTTTAAATTCATATTTTCCTGATAATTTTTTTAGATCTACAAACTCGTGAGATATATTTTGGTAATCGTCTAAGATAGCAACTTTAAGCATTTTTAGTTTTTCTATTTGATAAAAGGATTCCAGTTAAAATAAATATTGCACCCAGCATATGATAAAACATAAATTTTTTCATTAAAAATAATCATTGCCATAATTGCACTTAATACAGGCATCATATGCAAAAAAATACCAGCTCTATTAGCTCCAATTAAAGAGACTCCCTTTATCCAAAAAATAAAAGAAATAAGACCTGGAAATAATACTACATAAAATAAAATCATAAAAAATTTTTGATCTAATACAATTCTATAACCCATTTGATATTCAATAAAATAAATTGGAATTAAAAAAATAAAACCAAATGAAATTACCACTTCCAATAACGTTAATTGAGATAGTTGATGTTTTTTTTTCTTTAATAAAGCAGAATAAGTAGCCCATGACAACATTCCTAAAACCATCGTGATATCACCTTTATTAAAATCTAAATTTAATAATATTCCAAGGTTGGCTTTAGTTATAATTAAAACTACCCCAACAAAAGAACATGCAACTCCCAATATTTGAAATGTGTTTGTTTTTTCAATTTTTAAAATTGAAGAAATAAATATAATCATTACTGGTATTGTTGATATCATCAGCACTCCACTGATCACTTGGGTAAAATTTAAAGAGTAATAGACAATTGAGTTAAATATGGTGACGCTAGTTATTCCAAGAATCATATAATATTTATAATTTTCTAAAATATATTTTTTTTTTTTCAAAATTTCTTGGATTGTAAATGGGGCTAAAATTAACCAGGCAAAAAACCAGCGATAAAAGTTTAACGAAAAAGGTGGTACTTGGTACTGGCTAGCAAATTTTCCAACTAAAAAATTTCCAGACCAAAACAAAGCTGCAAAAAATAAAAAAACATATGCAATATTATCTTTATTTTTCACTTAGCTAAATCTTAGAGAGCTATATGATTTCAAGTCTAAATTTGTATTTTCTTTCGCAATCATTCCTGAAATTATCTTCCCTGAAATTGGTCCCAAAGTCCATCCTAAATGATGATGACCAAAACAATAAAAAACATTTTTATGATTTTTCGAGGGGCCTATTACAGGCAAAAAATCTGGCAAGCTGGGTCTAAAGCCTAACCATTCATCTTCGTGTTCTGGAAGATCTCCCAACATATATTTTGCATTGTTAATTAAATTTTTAACTCTTGATTTTGATAGTGGGTTTTGTAGTCCACCAAATTCAACAGTTCCAACAACTCTAAGACCTTGCTCCATTGGAGTAATACCAAATCCCCTATTTTGAAAAATCACCGGTCTACTTAAAAGATGGTCGCAATCTTTAAAATGAACATGATAACCTCTTTCAGTATCAAGTGGTATTTTTTCATCTAAATTATCAGTTAATCTTTTGGAAAATGCACCACAAGCAATAACGATCTTATCAAATATAAAATTTTGTGTTTCAGTTTTAATAATTGGTCTTTCGTCACTAAATTTTATGTCTTTAACATCAATCTTTATAAATTTTCCATCTTTTTTTTTAAATAGATCGAATAACTTTAAAAGTATCTTTCTAGGATTTCTTGCATGTCTTCCATAACGATAATAAACACCACCGTGATAAAAAGGTTTTATATTAGGTTCAAGGTCATGAATTTCTTTAGGTGTTACCACTTGTTGATCTACTCCAAGTTCTTTTCTAATATTAATTTCAAGCTCTCTACTTTTCAAACTTTGATCACTCCAAATATATAAAATTCCTTTTTTTTCAACTAATCCTTCAATGTCAATTTCATCAAAAAGTTCATCATAAGCAGGTAATGCTAGATCTAAAATTTGGTGCATATTTTTAGCTGTATGCATCATTCTCTTTGTGGAACAATTTCTAATAAATTGTAAGGCCCATGGAATCATTTTTTGGAATATAGTTCCATTTAAGCGCAAGCGGTCCTGAAGACCTTAAAAGCATTGCTGGAACATCAGTTAATATGTCAGGTCTGTTCATTGGTACAGAAGCATATGGAGAAAAGTGACCAGCATTACCGTATGATGCTGCTGGACTTCCAGGTTCATCTCTATCAAATATAGTTACATCAAATCCTTTTCTTTGAAGAAATAATGCGTTGGATATGCCTTGAATTCCAGCTCCTATAATCCCAACTTTAGTTTTTTTTGTCATCAACACTTGTATAATTTTTTGCGAGCATTATTTCTCGCGACAAATTATACTATTATAGTATGTAAATATTAAGCAATAAGCTGTTTCTCATTAATTTTGGCACTCATCACGATTGCAAATCCAATCATTGTTGCAAGCATGGAAGACCCTCCATATGACATAATTGGTAATGGTGAACCAACAATTGGCAACAATCCTAATACCATTGACATATTAACTGTAACATAGAAAAAAATTGATGAGCCATAACCATAGCAAAAAAGTTTCGCAAAATAACTCCTTGAAATTGCACCAATTTTTAAAACTCTATAAATGATTACTATATAAATTATCAAAAGAAATATAGCGCCTAAGAATCCGTGTTCTTCAGCAAATAAAGTAAAAATAAAGTCTGTGTGTTTTTCTGGTAAAAATTCTAAATAACTCTGTGTACCTTTTAAAAATCCTTTTCCGGTTAAGCCACCAGAACCAATTGCTATTTTTGATTGAATTATTTGATAACCTGCGCCTAAAGGGTCTCTATCTGGATTTAGAAAAGTTAACACTCTTAGTTTTTGATAAGGTTTTAAAAATGAAATAACAAAAGGTAATGAAATTAATAAAGTTATAAAAGAATATAAAAAATATTTTATATTCAGGCCAGCCAGCCAAACAACCACCAAGCCACTTGAAGCAATTAAGATTGATGTGCCTAAATCTGGTTGACTAGTAACAAGCATTATAGGCACAACTAAAAGAACAACAGCAACCAAAATACTTTGAAAAGAATTGACTTTATCTGCTTGAATACGGTGATAATATTTTGCTAGACACGCTATTATAGCAATTTTCATTAATTCAGAAGGTTGTAAGTTAATGAAATATAAATTTATCCATCTCTGAGATCCTGAAGCTT
>JAOHCJ010000020.1 GCA_028095445.1 Candidatus Pelagibacter sp. | reverse complement strand
CTCCACTACTCATAATTTTTAAATTTCTCTTATTTTTTGTTTGAACCCAAAGTTTCCTCTCTTGTTTTAATCTCCAGTTTCTTAACATGCTAAAATTTTTAGCCTTAAGATACAATAATCCATCTAATTGTTTAAATAATGTCTTATATTTTGTTTTCAATTGGTTATTAACATAATATCTCCATTTGATACCTTGATCATATAACCTCTCCACTGAATTAATTGGTTTTTTCAGCTGCTTGTTTGTTTGGGCCTTAGCACCAACACACCAACCCTCAAAAATTACAACATCTGGTTTAAACTTAAGTTTATACCATAAATTTTTTTTACAACGGTCGTCTATGGCTTTATTGAACTTTGGAATTGCTAGATTTTTAAATTTATTTGACTTAACTTTTTTAAAAAATTTTAACATTAAATCTATATCGTGAGTTCCCGGAACCCCTCTTGTCATTAATAATGAGTGTTCGTTTTTTGACAATAATTTTCTATCTTTTCTTGTCTTATAAAAATCATCAATTGAAACTTTAAAGACTTTTAATTTAAAATACTTTTGCAAAATTAAAGTTAAAATCGATGAGATGGTAGTTTTACCCGAACCCTGTCCTCCTGCTAAACCAATTATTAAAGGTTTATTTTTATTAACTCTCTTTGATATCCAAAAACTTACTGGGATTAAAAAAGATTTAATCATTTTATCTTTGTTTTTAAATTTATCTCTCTTAGTTTCTTGAGATGAGATAAATTTAAAACAATCTTTTTTTACTTTGGTAAAACAATCATTAACTTGTTGCATAAAAAATTATTTTTTATCAAGGGGATGGTTTTGACCATCATTTATAGCAATATCTTTTAGATCAAATGTATTTATTTCATCAATGCAACCAAGATTAAATCCTGTCATAGCTGGATTAGCTCTTGGGTTATGATGTGTATAAATTCCACAGTTAGAACAAAAATAGTGTTTGGCAGCGTTAGAATGAAACTGATAAAGTTTTAATTTATCTTCACCTTTAACTATTTTAAAATCTTCATTCTTAACCATCGACATAACTGCATTTTTTCTTTTACAAATTGAACAATTACATTGTAATACTTTTTGTAAATTTCCATCTAAATTTATTTCTGCTTCTACTTCTCCACAATGGCATGTTAATTTTTTCATTTATATTTCTCCTACAGGTTTATATTAATTTTAAACATAACTTCATTTCTTCTAAGCATAGGCAGTGTAAAAGGTTTATCGTATGTTGCTTTAATGGGTGAGCTTAAAATCAATATATCATTTTTTTTTAATTCATTTTTTAAAATATCTTTATGTTTAATAAAATTTTTATCAGAAGCCCTTCCTGAGTATTTTATAACCGCATAGTAACCACCTTTAATATTTAAAATCTTTACATTTGAATTAGATGGACTTGGTATATTGTCTTTATTAAATTTTGAGGGTAAGTAAAATTGCATAGTCATACTACCTTTTTTTTTTATTTGAGTAACTGGTGTTGTCATGCTGATTTCTTCTTTATTCTCATTATCACCAGAAATATAATTAAATAATTTTCTAAAACTACTGCCTTGATTTGATATTTCTGTTTCGATGGCTAAACGATCAGAATATTTTCTAATTTCATAAGTTTCATTTTTTTTCACCACTTCATAGTTTGCTTCTTCATAAGCCATAACTTTAAAGGCTATAATTAAGCTCAGAACTATGATTGTGAAAACTTTTATCATTTCAATATGAAGTTTAAACTATCTCTGGTTGAAGTTATCCACAAGGCTACAAAATGTAGTTTGGATGTTCACGTTTTGATTCACTTTTGATTCAGTTATAGACTCAAAATACAACCTATTGCGTGTAATGTATAATTAGTCTATAAATTAGAACAAAACAAGAACATGAAATTAACTATTCCCTTTTATCTACATAAAGCTGGAGCTGGCTTTCCATCACCTGCCACTGATTATATTGAAGAAGATGTAGATCTTAACGCTCATCTAATTAAAAATGTTCCAGCAACTTTCGTTATTAGAGTTCAAGGAAAATCAATGACGGATGTTGGTATTTATGATGGTGACTTATTAGTTATTGATAGAAGTTTAAAACCTAAAAATTTTTCAACTGTTGTTGCAAATGTTCACGATGAACTAGTTGTTAAAAGTTTTGTTAGATCAAAAGATGGACAATTTTTAACATCAGGTTCAAAAAATATTGAAGATAAAATAATCATTGGTAATGAATCTGAAGTATTCATTTGGGGGGTTGTAACTTATGTCATTCATTCAACGTACTAAAAAGATAGCACTAGTAGATTGTAATTCATTTTATGTTTCTTGTGAGAGATTATTTAATCCTAAAATCAGAAATAAACCTGTTGTAGTTTTATCTAATAACGATGGTTGCATCATATCAAGATCAACTGAAGCAAAAGCTCTTGGTATAAAAATGGGAGAGCCTTATTTTAAAGCTAAAGATATAATACTTAAAAATAAAGTTTATGTTTTTTCTTCAAACTATTCTTTATATGGAGATTTATCCAGAAGAGTAATGAGAACTCTAAAAAGATTTAATCCTGAGTTAGAAATATATTCTATTGATGAAGCTTTTTTAGATTTAACTAATTATACTGATGATGAAGTTGAAGATGTTGGAAAAGAAATTAGAAGTATTGTTTTACAATGGACAGGAGTCCCTACAAGTATTGGTATTGCAAAAACAAAAACTTTAAGCAAGATTGCAAATCATATAGCAAAGAAAAAACAATCTGGTGTAACTAACTTAATAGGTATTGAAAATATTGACCCACTGTTAGAAAAAATAGATATTAATGATGTATGGGGGGTTGGTAAACAAATGACAAAATTTTATCAGCAAAATGGAATTTACAATGCTAAACAATTAAAGAATATATCAAACACTTGGATTAAAAAGAGTTCTAATGTTTTAAGCTCTAGAACTGCATTAGAACTTAGGGGTATTCCTTGTATTCCTTTAGAAACCAAAACTTCAAAAAGAAAAAGTTGTGTGGTATCAAGATCATTTGGTACTAGAGTTGAAAAATTTCAAGAACTTCAAGAAGCAGTTGCAAGTTACTGTTTAAATGCTTCAGAAAAAATTAGGTCAGAGTCGTTAATTGCAAAATCAATAATTGTTTCTGTTAGAACAAGTCCTTTTCAAAATAAAGGAGTGTATTATTCTAATGCTAAAACTGTAGATTTTCCAATAGCTACAAATAACAGTATCGAAATAGTTAAAACTGCTTTGATTGCATTAAAAGAAATTTTTATAGATGGATATAGATATCAAAAAGCAGGAATAACATTGACTGGCCTAGTTGGTTCAGATGGTAGTAAAAATTTATTCTCATCAGAAAAAGATGAAAAAATTAAAGGCTTAATGAGATCTATTGATAGTACAAATTACAGGTATGGTAGATCAACACTAAGTTTAGCTAGTGCTGGAGTAAACAAGAGGTGGAATATGAGAAGAGATCATTCTTCTAAAATTGATACAGCTGATTTTTATTGTTTGCCAACAATTAAAGCTACTTAATATTTTCAATTAAGCTTATTTAAAAACATCCAGAACTACCTTTTTAAAATCATAATAATATTTAGAACTTTTTTTATCTTTATGGTGAATTGAGTGAAGCACAACAATCTTTGATGTTTCTGGGTCAATTAATATAACATTTCCAGCATAGCCACTCATTCCAAATATTGGTCTATCTTTTAAACCAGGATAGTCAAAATGAAATTGTCCACCATATGTTTTTGTATTACCATAGGTAGGTTCATTATTAAAATTAGATCCTTTTACAACTTTTCTCTCATAAATATCTTTTAAATATTTTCCAACACAATTATTGCTTTGATAATCATCCATCATGGTTTTTGCTATTCTTAGATAATCGTATCTATCTGCATAAAACATAGAATTTGCTTTTCCAGCATCTGGAGTTTTTCTATGCTTAAAAAAAATAACACTATTTTTAATTTTCACATGTTTTTGAAAAACATCTTCTAAAAATTTTTCAAACTCATCACCTGTTTTATGTTTAATATAATTAAAAATTATATTGGTATATAGTGCATGATAATTATAAATAGTTTTAGCTTTCTTTGAGCCTTCCATCAATTGCATGTAGACAACAAGATTTTCGTCATCATTATTTTCTCCATTGAACATAGCTTGATCAGTTACAAATTTTTGATCTCCAGCACTCATGTTCAAAAGATCAATCAATTTTTGATCATGATAAAGGGTTTTTTTAATTAATGGCCAGTCGTTTAACTTTGTATCTACGCTGTCAATATAACCCGAGCAAATGGCATGACCAGCAAGATATCCAACCATGGTTTTACCTATAGAATTAGAACGAAATTTTGTTTTATCATCAAAAAATTTTCCTAAGTCAGGTGACTGTTCGTCGATAACAATTTTATCATTCTCAAAAAGTAAATAAGTTAATATTCCTGACTGTTTAATTTTTTTGTTTAAATACTCGTCTTTTCTTAAATTGGATTTAAATTCGTAAGGATTGCTTGAAGGTTTAACTTCATATAAATGGAATTGATTTGTATATGGATGATTAATAGTTTTCCACAAATAGTAAATAAGTGTGTCTCTATTAGGTTCACCATCCCAAGGAATTTGCCATCTATTTTTATAAAATTTTATTTTTAAATCATTTGATAATTGAACTTTATGACATCCATTATCATACCAAGCCTGTTTTTCTTTTTCTAAACTTTCACATATTTTATTTTCTTTTACTTTTACATGTTGATTATGACCATTATCGTATAACCACTGATTAAAATCATTTACATTATTTGTACTTGAAAAATCCTCACTATTATCAAATGCTTTAGTTGTGCTTGTGTGAATAAATAATATTAAAAAAAGTAATAAAAATTTTTTCATTTAATTTTATCTGTACTTTCAATGTTTTCTAGTGAGCTATCATATTCTGACATATTTTCTCTTTTTGATAAAGTAATAATTGATAGCATCATGATAATAACACCAACAACTGGTATTATCGTGATGATTGAAATTTTTCCTATCATTAAAAATAAGTAAGCAATTAAGAATAGTATAGATCTAATTAGCAAAGTTGTTTTAAAAACTGCAATGATTGAAAGCGAGTGTTTTAATAAATTAATAAAACTCATTTTTGATGGTCCAAAATACCTTTCACCTCTTATTGAGGGAATTGACAGCCTATTATTTATTATTTTTGTTAGTGAACCTGAAAAACTACTCCAGGTTGCTGCCTCATTAACCATTTTGTTAACTGCAAATTTGGGTAAGCAAGTATAATTTCCATACTTGATAAACTTACCTGTAAAAATAAAAGTTAAATACTTGTGACAGAAATAACAAAATTTAAAAAACATACCTTCAGAACGCTTTATTCTATCAGCTGTGATAACATTATCTGAATTTTCATAGCCCTTACAAAGTAAGGCTCCTATTTCTTCTGGTCTATCTTCACCATCACCATCCATTACGATAACAAAATCAAAATCTTCATTTTCGACAATATATTTTAATCCTGTGGCATTACACCTTGCATGACCTTTATTTTCTCTCATATTAATAACTTTAATTGATTTAAGATTAAGGAAACCATAACTAAAATTTGGATTTTTTTCTGTAGATGCATCATTAATAATAATAACCGACACATCTGCATCCCATCCATTAAGTTCTCTATCAATGTTAACTAAAAGAGTAAAAACTGATTTCCAATCATTATATACAGGTATTAAAATTTTAGTTTTTTTCATTTATTTCCAACACAAATATTATCAATACATGTAAATTTTGATAATGAATTTAATTTTTCATTGGTTATTGCCCCTTCCCAAATAGGTCTGGACTTTAAATGATAAGAAAGATTTCCCGCATACCATTCGTCTCCAAGTACAATGGTGATAGGCTCTTTATGATCTTGGTCCCAAGCATATTGAGTTTTTAAAGCTATTTCTTTTCCAGGATAGTCGGTTCTCTTATCTGTTTCAGTGATTGAAATATAGGCATAAGCAAAAGGAGAAAAAATAAATAAAATTAAAAACACTGAAATGAATCTATTAAGTTTTTTTAAATTTATTTGTGCTTGAAAAATATAAACAATAAAAACACCAAAGAATAAATAAAATGGTGTCATCCACATTGTTCTTATTTTAGATCCAGTTAATATTGTAGTTAAGAACATCAGTCCTATTGGAACTAAATTAACAAATAACAAGAATAATAATTTTTTATCCTTTAGAGATATTCTAAATTTAAATTTTTTTATCAGAAAAAAAGACATAATAAAAAATGGAATTAGAATTCCTAATTGTTTGGCTAAAAATATTAATGGATAAGTTATATGATTTTGTAAACTTGAGTTCTCTAATCCAGTTCTTGCTAATCCATAAGTAACAGTCACATAGTCATTATTTATTAACCAAATTAGATGTGGAATTAGTAAAACAATAAAAAATTCAATAGAAATTAAATATTTGAAATCAAATTTTTTATATTTTTTTACAAAAATAACATAAAAAAACAATAAATCTATTGCCAGTAAAAGATAAATAAAAAGATATTTTGATAAAAAACCTGCAGCCGCAAACACTCCGAGCCAAAAACAATCTTTAAAAGTTACTTGTTGTTTATCAAATAATTTCCAAGAATAATAAACACATAAAGCCCAAAAGGGTAACTGACAGACATTTACATTAAATTCTGGAGTTGTAAAATTATAAAAATATATACCCTCTAGTAAAAGAACTGATATTAAACTTAAAGTTTTATTTTTGAATAACTCATTAGCAAATTTAAATACAACAATGAAAGCTATCACTACAAATATTTGACTTAATAAATAATAAGCCCAATCTTGTGCACCAAATATTTGATAAAAAACTTCAGGAAAAAATGCACTCATTGGTGGATGCTTATTATAACCCCAATCTAAATTACTCCCCCAAGCTAAAGCTTCGATTGTATCAAGTGGCAAATTGTTATTTGTTAATGATGGAGTCAGCGTCCATAAAATTAAATGTATTATAATAAAACTGTATAATAATTTATTTATATTTATTTTATTAAAACTCATAATAAACTTATAATTTTATTCTTTACTAGTTGATCAAATTTATATGAATTAAGCTTGCTTGACACGTATTAATTGCTGAATATACTCCGGCATTCAAATTTAAAAAATTATGCCTAAAATCTCAAAAATACCTGCTAAAAAAGCTAATTCTAAAACTAAAAAAACTGCCTCAACAGTAAAAAAAGTAAATGCTATTGAAAAAAAGATTAAAGAACCAATTAAAATTTCAAAAAATTATATGCCAAAAGATTCTGAAAAATATATGTGTGAAAAACATCTTGTTTTTTTTAAAATTAAGCTAACAGAATGGAAAAAAGAATTAGTTAAGGCTAATAATGAAGCACTTTATAATGGTACAATTGATGACAATAGCGTTTCAGCAGACATTGTGGATCAAGCAAGCTCATACACTGATAAAACTGTTGAAATGAAAGCTATAAATAGACAAATAAAGTTAATTTCTAAAATTGACCAGGCTTTAATCAGAATTAAAGATACTACTTATGGTTTTTGTGCAGAAACTGCAGAACCTATAGGCTTAAAAAGATTGATGGCAAGACCTGTCGCTGAACTTTGTATAGCTGCTCAAGAAAAACATGAAAAAGAGGAAAAAGTTTACGCAGATGATTAAACGAAAAAAAATAGACCCTAAGCAAAATTCAATTTCATTTCTTTTTGCTAAAAAATACATTTATTATTATTATGCTTTTATTTGGATAATTTTATTATTATATTTATTTATCAAATGAACAAAAAAATAATATTAATTATCATTATAGTATTGATTATAGAGCTGTCAGGACATGGTATTTTAAACTCTTTATACAAATTAGTAAGTTAAAATAACAAAGTTTAGGGCTGAGGTGGAAAATCTTTTTTATTCATAAACTGATATCCTCTTATTACTGCTTCTCTTTTAGAGATTTCAATATACCACCTAGTCAAATTTTTATAGTTCTTAAGCCCAATATCATGCCATTCATGCCTTGCAATCCAAGGCCATGTTGCAATATCTGCAATTGTATAATCATTCCCAGCCAAGTATTTTGATGAAGACAACCTATCATCTAGTTCTACATAAAGTCTCTTAGCAATTTTAAAAAACCTCTCCTCTCCAAATTGACTTTTACCAGGATTATAATGATGGAATTGATGGTGTTGTCCAAGCATTGGTCCAATAGTTCCCATCTGTGCCATCAACCATTGATTTATAATATTACGGTCTTTAACTTCATAAAATTTATTATATTTTTCTGCCAAATACATAAGGATCGCTCCAGACTCAAATACAGATTCATTATTCTCATGATCCACTATCACAGGTATTTTACTAAAGGGACTTATCTTTTTAAAATCAGGCTTAAATTGATCATCTTTTGACAAATCCATGACTGTAATTTTAAAATTACAACCTATCTCTTCTAATAATATGCTTATTTTTTTTCCATTTGGAGTATCAGAACTAAAGAGCTCAATCACTCCTTAACACCTAGTCGTTCTTTAACTGTTTTTGAAGACGTAGTAAATTCAAATCTATATTTTTCATCAGGTTTTGCATATTTAAAACATCCTCTAGCAGCAAGAGCACCCTCATGAAAACCTGAAAGAATTAACTTAAGTTTTCCTGGATAAGAACAAATATCTCCAATTGCAAAAATTCCATTTTTATTAGTTTCAAAACTTTCAGTATTAACTGGAATAGTTTTTTTGTCTAAATTTAAACCCCATTCAGCAATAGGTCCAAGTTGCATAATTAGGCCAAAGAAACCTAACACATAATCTGTTTTGATTTTTTTAATTGTTTTATCATCATGTTTGATGTTTATACTTTCAAGTTTATCATTTCCTATAACGGAATCTAATTGTTGCTTTGTATAAATTTCTATTTTGCCCTGATCTTTTAGTTGATTAACCTTATCAATGCTTGCTTGCATTCCTCTAAAATCATCTCTTCTATGAACTAATATAACTTTAGAAGAGCCTGATAATTCAATAGCCCAATCTAAAGCTGAATCACCTCCACCAAAAATACATACAGTCTTGTCTTTAAAAATAGTTTTATCTCTTATCGAATAAAGTATTTGTTTGCCTTCATATTTTTCAATTTCTTTAGTTGGAAATTTTCTTGGCTCAAAAGAGCCTACTCCAGCTGCAATAACTATACTTGATGACTCAAATTCAGTCCCTTTGTTAGTTTTTGTAACCCATTTATTTTCAATTTTTTTAATTTCTTCTACTCTTTCATTTAAATGAAAATTCGTTTTAAATGCTTTGATTTGTTCAATTAAATTATTAGTTAGTTCTTCACCACTGCATTCAGGTACTGCAGGAATATCATATATTGGTTTATCAGGATAAAGTTCTATGCACTGACCCCCGATTTTATCCAAATTATCTACCACTTCACACTTTAATCCTATTATTCCTAATTGATGAACACAAAATAATCCTACTGGTCCAGCTCCTATTATTAAAGTATCTGTTTTAATCATTTAACCTTGCTTTGATGGAAGACGAACTGTTAGTCCATCTAATTCCTCTGAAATTAATAACTGGCAACTTAATCTACTAAATCTGTTAGGCTCAAATGCCATATCTAACATATCTTCTTCTCCGTCTTCTTTTTTTGGAAGTTTATCAAACCATTCTTCTTTGACATAAACATGGCAGGTAGCACAAGCCATTCCTCCACCACAATCAGCATCAATTCCTGGGATATCATTTTGAACAGCACCTTCCATTACACTCAATCCATTAGCAATTTCTATGGTGTGTGAATTTCCACTACTCTCTATGTATGTAACTTTAGCCATTAAATTATTTATAGTAGCTTAAAAAAAAAGGGCAAGTACACAAAATGTACTCGCCCTTCTTTATAAATTACTTTAATTTACTAATTATCTAGCTCTTCTACCACCTGATTGCGTTGCTGCAGCCCAAATTACTAGACCAAATGCAATTTTGTTTAAGAAGTCAGCAAGGTTATAAATCACGTTTAGAGAGTTAGCGTCTACTCCACCAGTTAAGTAACCAAATACATAACCTAATGGGTAAATTGCCCAACCAACTGTAACGATCATTCTCATTGCACCAAATGCAGTAACAAGAGCCTTGTTTCCACTTTTTGCTGCAGCTTTTCCTGCTTCACCTGAAAATATTTCAAAAAGAATATAGATCCATCCAGCCATACCGATAACGAAACCAAGCATAGAATTGATGTAACCTGCTTCTCCTAAATATCCTCCAACTAGCATTACAACTGTTCCAATTAACAATCTCCAGAATATTCCAGAATTTGCTTTACCTACAGCGGCTAGAATTAAGAAAAATTCTATCATCTGTAGTGGAACTGTTATTAACCAATCAATATATCTGTAAACTGTTGGTGAATCGCCAGTCATAACCCATACATCTCTCATGTAAATGTAATGAATAAAGGCTATACCAGTTACTAGACCAGCAACAATTACTGATGTTCTCCAACCTGCTGCAACACTTCCTGCTTCTAAGAAAAAGAATGCTGTAGCCGCTAGACATCCCATTGACACTAGCCAGAACGAAATTCCAACAAAGTCATCAGAAGCTAACAACACGGTTTCTGCGTTTGCTACACCTGAAGCACCCATTAGGGCTACAGCTGTAAGAGCAAACAATTTTAGTTTTTTCATAAAAAACTCCCTCTTATGTTAGTTTTTAAC
>JAOHCJ010000002.1 GCA_028095445.1 Candidatus Pelagibacter sp. | reverse complement strand
TTTTAATTGGTTTAAAAACTGCTCTTACTTTTCAAAACATATTCATGGTTATGATTGGTTGTTTTTTTGGAACAATTATAGGAATGTTGCCAGGCCTTGGTCCAATGACAGCAATCGCTTTAATGATACCAATTACCTATGGTTTTGATCCAGCAACTGGTTTAATTTTAATGGCTGGAGTTTATTATGGAGCTGTATTTGGAGGATCAACTTCTTCTATATTGTTAAATGCACCAGGTGTTCCAGGAACTGTAGCAACATCATTTGATGGCTATCCAATGGCACAACAAGGTAAAGCTGGAAAAGCATTAGCAATTGCTGCTTGGAGTTCTTTTGCAGGAGGCACGCTTGCTGCAGTTTATTTATTATTTTTGGCTCCAAGTTTATCTAAAGTAAGTTTATCCTTTAGATCACCAGATTATTTTGCTTTAATGATCTTAGGTTTAACAGCTATTGCAGCATTCTCCTCAAAGGGTCAATTTATAAAAGCAATGATGATGGTGGTACTTGGTTTGATGTTAGCATCTGTTGGTCAAGATAGTTTATCTGATATTACAAGATTTACCTTTAACAATATGAACTTAACTGATGGAATAAGTTTTGTTTTAGTTGTGATGGCAACCTTTGCAATGAGTGAAGCATTAACAATTATATTAAAAAGAAATGATCCAACTGCTGCTGCAAGACAAGTTTCATTGACAGAATTAGGTTCAATTAAGATTAACAAAGAAGAAAGAGCAAAAATGTTAAAAACTATTCCTAGAAATTCAATAATAGGTTTTTTAATTGGAGTTTTACCTGGGGCAGGAGCAACCATTGCATCTTTCTTGGCGTATGGAATGGAAAGAAATTTAGTAAGTGACGAAGAAAAAGAAAAATTTGGAAAAGGAAGTGTTCATGGTCTTGCTGCACCTGAAACCGCAAATAATGCAGCATGTTCAGGGGCATTTGTTCCATTATTAACTTTAGGAATTCCTGGAAGTGGTACTACCGCTGTAATGTTGGGAGCACTGTTGGGATTTGGTATTCAGCCCGGTCCAAGACTGTATGTAACAAATCCTGAAATTTTCTGGTCAGTAATAATGTCGATGTATATTGGAATGGTAATACTGCTTATATTAAATTTACCTTTAATTCCTTATATTGCCAGAATACTAGCTGTTCCTAAAAATTATTTAATTCCCCTAATCTTGTTTTTTTCAATCACAGGAATTTATGTAATGTCATTTAATAATTTTGATATTTATTTAATGATAGGAATTGCAGTTGTTGCAACTTTTATGCGCTTATACGATTTTCCGATGCCACCACTTATTTTGGCATTTGTGCTAGGCGGATTGATGGAAGAAAATTTAAGAAGGTCTTTATTATTAAGTGATGGTTCATGGACATTCCTTTGGGACAGAACTCTTACAGCCAGTATATTGGCAACAACAATATTAATTGTAGGTTGGCAAATATATAAAACTTTTAAAAATGAATCTCATAGAGTAAGTTAATTTAAATAACCTCTTTAAATTAAAAATCTGTCGGTCTGTGATCGGTTTGAGCAATATTACAATTAATTAAGTTTTTTTTACTTAAATGGTGCTTGTATTTACTAGCTGAATAACATTTGTATTTTTAGTTTTTATCAGACCATTGATTACAAATCAATTGCTCTACCAGCTGAGCTACAAGGGCATATTAGATTTCTATTAAGAAAACTTTCACTAATCAAGAATTTTTTTTCAAATAACTCAAATGATGAAAGACTATAGCAGCACTATTAGATATATTTAAGCTTTCTATGTCTTTATTTATATCAATCCTAACTAAAAAATCTGTATATTTACTTGTATGTTCCCTCATCCCAAAACCTTCTGAGCCAAATAAAAGAACACTATTTCCTTCCCACTTTACTTGAGTAAAACTTTTGCTACCTTTTGAGTCAAATCCGTAAACCCAGAAATTTTTTTCTCTCAAGTTTTTTAAAGTCGAATTAATATTAGATACTTCAAATATATTTAAGTGTTCCATACATCCACTTGCAGATTTATACATTAATTTACTATCGCTTGGAAATTGTCTTTCTTTTACAATCAAACCATCAATTTTAAAAGAAGCTGCACTTCTTATTAAGGAGCCAATATTTCTTGGATCAGTTACTTCATCTATGCAAACAAATGTTAAATTTTTATTCTCTTTTATAAATAATTTTAAGTCTGGTTTATTTAAGTATTCAATTTCAGCAACATACCCCTGATGCATTAATTGTTCTTTTGTTGTATATTTATCAAGCTCTTTTTTTGTTTTAAAATAAACCTTAACTCCTTCAAGAATATTTTTTTTTGGATTCTTTCTATGAATATTCTTCTTACTTTCCTCAGTTAAAAAAACCTTTAAAACCTTTCTTTTTGGATTTCGAAGGGCCTCAATTACAGCATGTTGACCCACAATGAAAAAAGATGATTTATTCATAAATATTTGTTTGTTTTATACGTATTTTATCAGGTTTTCACAGTAAATCTCGTGTTGCAATTGCATAATAAAAATATATAAAACGCTAGTTGTTTGAAGCTTTATTGAACAGGGGACACTTCCCCAAAAGGAGGGGTTCCAGAGCGGTCAAATGGGGCGGGCTGTAAACCCGTTGACTTCGGTCTTCGAAAGTTCGAATCTTTCCCCCTCCACCATTCAATGAAATTTTAGATAATAATGGAGTGTTATTCTTGATGTTGTGCGGGTGTAGTTCAATGGTAGAACGCTAGCCTTCCAAGCTGGATGTAAGAGTTCGATTCTCTTTACCCGCTCCAAGAAAGAAAGAAATTATTAATAAAACAAAAACTGAGGTAAAAAAGAAATGTCAAAAGAAAAGTTCATAAGAAATAAACCGCACTGTAATATTGGTACAATCGGTCATGTCGATCATGGTAAGACAACTTTAACTGCAGCTATAACAATTACTTTAGCAGAAGCAGGTGGAGCGAAAGCAGTTGCTTATGATCAAATTGATAAAGCGCCTGAAGAAAAAGAAAGAGGAATTACAATTTCAACTGCACACGTTGAGTATGAAACTGAGAAGAGACATTATGCACACGTAGATTGTCCAGGTCACGCTGATTATGTTAAAAACATGATAACAGGTGCTGCACAAATGGATGGAGCAATTTTAGTAGTTAATGCTGCTGATGGTCCTATGCCTCAAACAAGAGAACATATTCTTTTAGGAAGACAAGTTGGAATTCCTGCAATTGTTGTTTACTTAAATAAAGTAGACCAAGTTGATGATAAAGAAATGATTGAACTTGTAGAAGAAGAAATTAGAGAACTTCTAACATCTTACAAATACCCAGGTGATAAAACACCAATCATTAAAGGTTCAGCTTTGGCTGCTGTAGAAAAGAGAGATGATGAAATTGGAAAAAATTCTATTATGGAACTAATGAAAGCCGTTGATGAATTTATACCACAACCTGCTAGAGATGTTGACAAACCTTTCTTGATGCCTGTTGAGGATGTTTTTTCAATCTCTGGAAGAGGAACCGTTGCAACTGGAAGGGTTGAATCAGGAGTAATTAAAACTGGAGAAGAAGTTGAAATAGTTGGAATTAGAGATACTAAAAAATCAGTTTGCACTGGAGTTGAAATGTTTAGAAAACTTTTAGACTCAGGTGAGGCTGGTGATAACGTTGGTATCTTGTTAAGAGGTGTAGAAAGAACAGATATTGAAAGAGGCCAGGTTCTTTGTAAAGCTGGTTCAATAAAACCACATACTAAATTTGAAGCTCAGGCTTATGTACTTAAAAAAGATGAAGGTGGAAGACACACTCCATTTTTTACTAAATACAGACCTCAGTTTTATTTTAGAACAACAGATGTTACTGGTGAAGTGACATTGCCAGCAGGAACAGAGATGGTTATGCCAGGTGATGATGCTAAATTCACTGTTACTTTAATTACTCCAATCGCGATGGATGAAAAATTAAATTTTGCTATTCGTGAAGGTGGTAGAACAGTTGGAGCAGGAGTAGTAACTAAGATTATAGAGTAAACTCTATAGGAGTGTAGCTCAATTGGTAGAGCGCCGGTCTCCAAAACCGGAGGCTGAGGGTTCGAGTCCCTCCGCTCCTGCCAATAAGCTAAATTAATTATTATGAAGAGTCCGTTAAAATTTATCCAAGAAGTTAAACAAGAAGCTTTTAAAGTTTCTTGGCCCACTGGTAAAGAAACAGTGCAGGGTGCATTAATGGTGTTTGCAATGGCGGTAATCATGTCCCTTTTTTTTTTACTTCTTGATCAAGTTTTAAAGTTTTTATTGGAAGCTTTACTAAAGGTAAGTATATAATGAAAAACTGGTATATTGTTCAATCTCATTCTAACTTTGAAAATAAAGTTGCAGGCCTTATAAAAGAAGAGGCAGAAAAGGCTAAGATTTCTGAAAAATTTGAGGAAATTGTTGTTCCCACTCATGATGTAACTGAAGTTAAAAGGGGTAAAAGAATTCAGAGAAAAAAAAAATATTTTCCAGGATATGTACTTATAAAGAGTGAAATGGATAACGATATCTATCATTTGATTAAAAACTTGAAGAGAGTTAGTGGTTTTTTAGGATCCAAAGGCATTCCAGTACCAGTATCAGACAAAGAAATAGAAAAAATATTAGGTCAAATAAAAGATGGTGTAGCACAGCCAAAATCTGGTATAGAGTACAGCGTTGGTGAAAAAGTTCAGGTAGTTGATGGACCTTTTGCATCATTTAGTGGAATGGTTGAAGATATTGATGAAGAAAAATCTAGACTTAAAGTTTCTGTATCAATATTTGGAAGGCCAACTCCAGTTGATTTAGAATATAACCAAGTTGAGAAAGTAAGTTAATGGCTAAAGAAATAAGTGGATACATAAAATTACAAATACTTGGAGGTCAAGCTAATCCAGCACCACCTGTTGGTCCCGCTTTAGGTCAACGTGGAATAAATATCATGGAATTTTGTAAAGCGTTTAATGATAAAACTAAAGCATTTGCTGGTAAACCAATTCCGGTTATTATTACAGTTTATAAGGATAAAAAATTTGATTTTGAAATTAAATCTCCACCTGCATCACACTTTATTAAGGAAGCAGCTAAATTAAAAGGTGGCTCTAAAGAACCCGGTAGAAGTGTAGCTGGGTCTATTACAAAAAAACAAGCAGAAGAAATTGCAACACAAAAAATGAAAGATTTAAATGCTCATGATTTAGAGCAAGCAGTAAAAATAATAGCAGGTTCAGCAAGATCAATGGGAATAGAGGTAAAAGAATAATGCCTTCAAAAAGATTTAAAAAACTACCTGAAAAAACTAAAGAATTAACAGCTAATGTAATAGAAAAGTTATTATTAGATGTTAAAAAAAATTGCACAACAAAATTTGATGAATCAATCGATTTAAATTTTCAAGTTAATAATAAGCAAAAAAAAGGTGAAATTAACATCAGAACAGTTGTTAACTTACCTGGTGGCACAGGTAAAAATGTAAAGGTTGCTGTAGTTTGTGAGGATTCTAAAGCAAAAGAAGCAAAAGATGCTGGTGCAGACATAGTTGGAAGTGATGAATTTATTGAAAAAATTAAAAGTGGTGAATTAAATTTTGAAAAATTAATTTGCACACCAGGAATGATGATTAAACTTTCAAAATTGGGAAAAATTTTAGGACCAAAAGGTTTAATGCCAAATCCTAAGCTTGGATCTGTTTCAGAAAATATTAAAGAAGCTGTAAGTGCTGCAAAATCTGGTCAAGTAGAAATTAGAAATGATAAGGATGGCAATATTGGAGTAAGTATAGGAAAAAAATCTTTTCATGATGATCAACTTTTAAAAAATTACAATGCTATTTTAGATACATTAGAAAAAGAAAAATCTAATAATACTTTAAAGGGCGATTTGATTAAAAGTGCTTTTTTAACATCAAGTATGGGTGTGTCTTACAAGTTGAAATTAGGAAAAATAATATAAGTTATGATGAACAAAGAGCAAAAAAAAAACTATATAAGTAAAATGGAAACACAGTTCCAAAACAATGAAGCTATTTTAGTAACTCATTATCAAGGTCTTACAATGACTCAATTAGACGAATTAAGATCTCAAATGAGAGAGCATGGAATTAAATTTCAAATAACTAAAAATAGAATTACAAAATTAGCTATTGAAAAGACTAAATGTAAGGATCTTTCAAATCTTTTTAGTGGAGCCACAGCTGTAGCTTTTTCAAATGACGCTATCATTACAGCCAGAATTTTATCAAAATTTGCTAAAGATAATGAAAATCTTAAGCTTTTAGGCGGTATTATGGGTGAAGAAGTTTTAGATCAAGCAGGTGTACAAAATGTTGCTAATTTACCAACATTAGATGAGGCTAGAGCTAAAATTGTTGGAATTCTAGCTACACCTGCATCAAAATTTGTGAGTATTTTACTTGCACGATCTGAAAAAATGGGTAATTTGAGCCCAGAAAATTCTGAAAAAACAACCCAAGAAGTATAAAAAATATGCCTGATCTAAATAAAATTATTGAAGATTTATCAAGTTTATCTGTAGTCGAAGCGGCTGAACTTTCAAAACAATTAGAGGAAAAATGGGGTGTTACAGCTATGGCTGCAGCAGCACCAGCATCAGCAGCAGCAGGTGGAGCAGCTGAAGAAGCGAAAGATGATTTTACAATCATGTTAGTATCTGCAGGAGATAAAAAAATTAATGTAATTAAAGAAGTTAGAGCAGCAACATCTTTAGGCCTGAAAGAAGCTAAAGATCTTGTTGAAGGAGCACCAAAAGAAGTTAAGTCGGGTGTTAATAAAAAAGATGCTGAAGAAATAAAAGCTAAGTTGGAAGCAGCTGGCGCAAAAGTAGAACTTAAATAAATTAATTAGAAAGAACTTTATTACTGATTAATTTATTAATCAGTAACTGATTTTAAATGCAACTATCTTTTACTGAAAAGAAAAACGTAAGAAAAAGCTTTGGTAAGTTAGCCGAAACTTTATCAATTCCTAACTTAATTGAAGTTCAAAAAAACTCTTATAAAGAACTTACAGATTTTGATGAGAGTCTTGGAGAATTAACAAAAGGTTTTGATAGAGTTTTTAAAAGCATTTTCCCAATTGAAGATTTGAATGATAAAGCAACTTTAGAATATATTTCTTATAGGTTAGAAAAACCAAAATTTGATACTGAAGAATGTATTCAAAGAGGCTTAACTTATTCATCTGCCCTTAAATGTACATTGAGATTAGTTGTATATGAAATAGATCCTGAAAATAATACTAAAGACATTTTATCTGCAAAAGAACAAGAAGTTTATATGGGTGAAGTCCCAATGATGACGAATAGTGGAACTTTTATAACTAATGGTGTTCAAAGAGTTGTTGTTAACCAAATGCATAGAAGTCCAGGTGTATTTTTTGATCATGATAAAGGCAAATCTCATGCTAGTGGTAAACTTCTTTTTAATTGCAGAGTAATACCTAATAGAGGTTCATGGTTGGATCTTGAATATGATGTTAAGGATTTTTTATATTTTAAAATAGATAGAAAAAAAAAGATCTTAGCTTCAACTTTATTGATGGCATTAGGTTTTACAAAAACAGAAATTGTTAATGAATTTTACGACAAAGAACAGTTTACCTTTGATAGTAAGTCTAATAAATGGAAAACAAAATTTAATCCAGAAAATTATAAAGCAAAGAATTTTTCTGAAGAAGTGATAGATTTAAAAACTGGAAAAGTAGTAATAAAACTTGGAGATAAAATAAATTTTTTAACAGCAAAAAAACTTTTTAATGATGGACTTAAAGATATTCTTGTAAGCCAGGATTCACTTTATGGAAAGTTTTTACATAAAGATATTAAGATTAATGAAGAAGAAGATGGTTTGTTATCTATTGGAACAGAATTAAATGAAACAATAATTAAACAAATTTTAGAGGCAAATATTTCAATAATTGAAATTTCAATCACAAATTCAATAAATAAAGGACCTTACTTACTTACTACAATTTTGAATGATAAAAATAATGACAAAAATGATGCCATTAATGAAATTTATAAAGTTTTAAGACCAGGTGAACCACCGACTGTTGAAATAGCTACACAAATTTTTAATAATTTATTTTTTAGCTCTGATAGGTACGACCTCTCTGATGTTGGCCGTGTGAAAATGAACTCAAGATTAAATTTAGAATGTTCTGATAAAATTACAATTTTAAGAAATGATGACATTATAGCTATTATTCATAAAATGTTAGATCTTAGAGATGGCAAGGATGAAGTTGATGATATAGATCACTTAGGAAATAGAAGAGTAAGATCTGTAGGTGAACTAGTTGAAAACCAAGCTCGTATTGGTGTTTATAGAATGGAAAGAGCAATTAAAGAAAAAATGACCACTTTAGATATAGAGTCTGCAATGCCCCAAGACTTGATAAATGCAAAGCCATTAACTGTTTCTTTAAAAGATTTTTTTGCAAGTTCACAACTTTCTCAATTTATGGATCAAACAAATCCTCTTTCTGAAATAACTCATAAAAGAAGAGTTTCAGCATTAGGACCTGGGGGATTAACTAGAGAAAGAGCTGGATTTGAAGTTCGTGATGTTCATCCAACACATTACGGCAGAATTTGTCCGATTGAAACCCCGGAGGGTCCAAATATTGGTTTGATTAACAGTTTATCTACTTATGCAAAAATAAATAAGTATGGTTTTATTGAAAGTCCATACAAAAGAGTTAAAAATGGAATAGTAGAAGATAAAGTAGAATACCTTTCTGCAATGGAAGAAACAAAATATACTATTGCACAAGCAAATACTAAAGTTGACAAGAATGGTAAAATTTTAGAAGAACTTGTTTCTTCTAGAGAAAATTTAAATTTTATTTTATCTAAACCTGAAAATATTGATTATATAGACGTTTCTCCAAAACAATTAGTTTCAGTTGCTGCATCCTTAATACCTTTTTTAGAAAATGACGATGCGAACAGAGCATTAATGGGATCAAATATGATGAGACAAGCTGTGCCTTTATTAAAACCAGAGTCACCATTGGTTGGAACTGGTATAGAAAGTGATGTAGCTCTCGACTCTGGGGTTACTATAGTTGCTAAACGTGATGGTGTAGTTGATAAAATTGATGGAAAAAGAATTGTTATAAAAGCAACCGAGGAAACTGATTTTACAAAATCTGGAGTAGATATATATAATTTACAAAAATTTAAAAGATCAAATCAAAACACATGTATTAACCAGAAACCTCTAGTGAGAGTTGGAGATAAAGTAAGAACTGGAGATATTATTGCTGATGGCCCATCTACTAAATTAGGAGAGTTAGCACTTGGTAAAAATGTAACTGTAGCATTCATGCCTTGGCAGGGTTATAATTTTGAGGACTCAATCTTAATTTCAGAAAGATGCGTAACTGATGATGTTTTTACATCTGTTCACATAGTTGAATACGAAGTTATGGCAAGAGATACTAAGTTAGGTGAAGAAGAAATTACAAGAGATATACCAAACGTTAATGAAGAGTCGCTAAAAAACCTGGATGAGTCAGGTATTGTATATATTGGTGCTGAAGTAAAAGCGGGAGATATATTAGTTGGAAAAGTGACACCCAAAGGTGACTCAGCTTCTGGTCCAGAAGAAAAATTATTAAGATCTATTTTTGGTGAAAAGGCAATCGATGTTACGGATACATCTTTAAAAATGTCAAGAGGTAGTAGTGGAACTGTAGTAGATGTAAGAGTTTTCAATAGACATGGAATAGAAAAAGATGAAAGATCTATTACTATAGAAAGAGCTGAAATAGAAACAGTTCAACAAGATAAAATTGTAGAAGAAGAAATTTTAGAAAGAAGCATCAAGCAAAGAGCAAATCAAATTCTTTCCGGTACTGCTATAACAAAAAAGATTAAAGATTTAGAGGTAGGAAGTAAAATAGATTTAGACACTATCAATAAAATAAATATTAATGATATTTTTAAAATCATAGTAGGAAATGACAATGATGAAGCAAGTTTAGCTCAGTTAAAAGATCAATATAATAAAGCTAAACAAGATATTCTGGAAAGATTTGAAGATAAAGTCCTAAAAATAAGAAGTGGTGATGATTTATTACCTAGTGTCATGAAAATGGTTAAAGTGTTTGTTGCAATCAAAAGAAGACTTAGACCTGGTGATAAAATGTCAGGTAGACATGGAAATAAAGGAGTAGTGAGTAAAATTGTTCCAGTTGAAGACATGCCCTATAGAGAAGATGGAAGACCTGTAGATATAGTTTTAAATCCATTAGGTGTACCGAGTCGTATGAATGTAGGACAAATATTAGAAACCCACCTTGGATGGGCTTGTAAAGAATTTGGAGAAGAGGTTAAAAGATTGGTTAATGAAAATAACAAAAAATTTGAAAAGACTGATAAAATATCATCATTTTTAAAATCAGTTTATGGTAATGAAATTTTTGATAATGGAATTAACAAACTTAATAAAACTGAATTTAAAGACTTATGTGAAAATTTGCAAAATGGAATAGCAATTTCGACTCCAGTATTTGATGGTGCTAAAGAAAAAGATGTTTCTGAAATGCTTGAATTAGCTAAATTACCAACTTCAGGACAAACAAATTTATGGGATGGTAGAACAGGAGAAATGTTTGATAGACCAGTGACTGTTGGAATTATATATATGTTAAAACTTCATCACTTAGTTGAAGATAAGATCCATGCTAGATCTACTGGACCATATAGTCTTGTAACTCAACAACCATTAGGTGGAAAAGCACAGTTAGGCGGACAAAGATTTGGAGAAATGGAAGTTTGGGCGTTAGAGGCGTATGGGGCATCTTATACATTACAAGAAATTTTAACTGTAAAATCAGACGATGTTGCTGGTAGGGTTAAAGTTTATGAAACAATAGTTAAAGGTGAAGAAAACTTTGAATCAGGTATACCTGAGTCATTTAATGTATTGGTTAAAGAAATAAAATCGCTGGCACTCAATATAGAATTAAATTAGATATGAAAAAAGAATTAACAGACTTATTCAAAAATAGTGAAATTTCAGAAGCGCAAAATTTTAATAGTATTAAAATTACTTTAGCTAGCCCAGACAAAATAAAATCTTGGACTTATGGTGAAATAAAAAAACCAGAAACGATTAACTACAGAACTTTTAGACCTGAAAAAGATGGATTATTCTGTGCAAGAATTTTTGGACCGATTAAAGATTACGAGTGTTTATGTGGCAAATATAAAAGAATGAAGTTTAGAGGAATAACATGTGAAAAATGTGGTGTTGAAGTTACTAAATCTAATGTTCGAAGAGAAAGAATGGGCCATATTAACTTAGCTACACCAGTGGCTCATATTTGGTTCTTAAAATCTTTACCAAGTAGAATTTCTTTAGCAGTAGACATGAAACTTAAAGAAGTTGAAAGAGTTTTATATTTTGAAAATTTTATTGTAATAGAACCTGGTTTAACAGGACTTCAAAAAAATCAATTATTAAACGAAGAAGAGTTAGCAAAATATCAAGATGAATTTGGTGAAGAGTCTTTTGAGGCTAGTATCGGTGCAGAAGCTATTCTTTCCATACTAAAATCTTTAGATTTAGAGTCAGAAAGATCAATTTTAATTAACACAATTAAAGAGACAAAATCAAAAGTTAATGAAGAAAGATCTATAAAAAGACTTAAGTTAATTGAGTCGTTTATAGAAACAGGACAAAAACCTGAATGGATGATTTTAACAGTTGTCCCAGTGATTCCCCCTGAGCTTAGACCATTAGTTCCATTAGATGGAGGAAGGTTTGCTACATCAGATTTAAATGACCTTTATAGAAGAGTTATAAACAGAAATAATCGTTTAAAAAGGCTAATGGACCTTAAAGCACCAGACATTATTGTTAGAAATGAGAAAAGGATGCTTCAGGAATCGGTCGACGCTCTATTTGACAATGGCAGAAGAGGAAGAGTAATTACAGGAACTGGTAAGCGTCCTCTTAAATCTTTAGCGGAAATGTTAAAAGGTAAACAAGGAAGATTTAGACAAAATTTATTAGGTAAAAGAGTAGACTATTCTGGTAGATCTGTAATTGTTGTTGGGCCTGACCTTAAACTGCATGAATGCGGGTTACCCAAAAAGATGGCTCTTGAGCTATTTAAACCTTTTTTATATGCTAGATTAAACAAATTAGGGTTAGCATCTACAATTAAACAAGCTAAGAAATTAGTTGAAAAAGAAACTAATGCTGTATGGGATGCTTTAGAGCTTATTGTTAGAGAACATCCAGTTCTGCTTAACCGAGCACCAACACTTCATAGATTGGGTGTTCAAGCTTTTGAACCAAAATTGATTGAAGGTGATGCAATAGAACTGCATCCTTTATGTTGTGCTGCCTTTAATGCTGACTTTGATGGAGATCAAATGGCTGTACATGTACCATTAAGTTTAGAAGCACAGTTAGAGGCTAGAATTTTAATGCTTTCCACAAATAATATTTTAAGTCCTTCTAATGGAAAACCCATTATAGTACCAAGTCAAGATATGATATTAGGTCTTTATTATCTTTCTCAAGCACCGTTTCAAACAGATAAACCTTCTGGTTATTTTATTAATGCAGAAGCTATAGAGCATTCACTTTCAACAGGTCATATAAAAGTTCATAGTACAATTGTTTCAAGATTTGAAACTGTTGATGAAAATGGAAATAAAAAACTAGAAAAATACACAACAACAGCTGGAAGATTTTTACTAGCAAATTTACTACCCAAGAACAAAGATATTACATTTTCAATGATTGACAGATTATTGCCAAAAAAGACAGTTTCTGAAATTATTGATAGTGTATTCAGATTTTGTGGACAAAAAACTACAGTTATATTTTGTGATAAGTTAAAAGATCTTGGATTTAAGCATGCGTTTAAAGCGGGAATTTCTTTTGGTAAGGACGATTTAATTATTCCTGAAAATAAAGGAAAATTAATTGATGATACCAAAAAACTAATATCAGAATATGAAAATCAATATTCTGAAGGATTAATTACACGTGGAGAAAAATACAACAAAGTAGTCGACGCTTGGTCAAAATGTACTGATAAAGTAGCCGGTGAAATGATGAAGGGAATATCAGCAACAGAAACAACTCCTGACGGAATGAAAATTAATTCAGTATTTATGATGGCTGATAGTGGAGCGAGAGGTTCGGCAGCTCAAATGAAACAGTTGGCTGGAATGAGAGGACTTATAGCCAAACCTTCAGGAGAAATTATTGAAACTCCAATTACTTCAAATTTTAAAGAAGGTCTTACTGCTCTTGAATATTTTAATTCTACCCATGGAGCTAGAAAAGGTTTGGCAGATACAGCTTTAAAAACAGCTAGTTCTGGATATTTAACTAGAAGACTTTGTGATGTTGCACAAGACTTAACGATAACTAAAATAAAATGTGATAAACCAGGATTTATTGAACTTGCAGAAATTTTAGAAGGTGGAAATGTTGTGGTAAGTTTATCTGAAAGAGCCTTAGGAAGAGTTGCAGCTAGTGATGTTAAAAATCCAATCACTGGTGAAGTTGTTATCAAAAAAGACTCCATGATAGATGAGGCAGGTTGTGATAAAATTGATGCTGCTGGTGTTAAATTTATCAACGCATATTCAGTTATGACTTGTAGTTCAAAATTAGGTGTTTGTGCAACCTGTTATGGTCGTGACTTATCAAGAGGAAAAATAGTACATGTTGGCGAAGCCATTGGTATGATTTCAGCCCAATCAATAGGTGAACCTGGAACTCAATTAACCATGAGAACTTTTCACGTTGGTGGTACAGCTTCGGTCAAACAGGAATCTCAAATTGTTAGTAAATCTGCAGGAACCTTAAAAATTATAAATTCTAATTTGTTAGAAGATTCAAAAAAGAATTTAATTGTAATGGGAAGAAATACGCAATTATCTATTGAAGATGATAATGGTGTTCAGGTTGCAGTTTATAAGGTTGCTTATGGTTCTAAATTGTTCTTCCAAAATGGAGATAAAATTAAGGCAAATGAAAAAATTTGTGAATGGGATCCTTACACTACGCCAGTTATTGCAGAAAAAAGTGGAACAGCTGGATTTGTTGATTTAATAGATGGAATTTCAATTCAAGAAACAACTGATGATGCTACTGGTATTTCATCAAAATCAGTAGTTGACTGGAGAGCACAATCTAAAAATACAGATTTAAAACCTAGAATAACATTAAGAGATGAAAAAGGAAATGTAATTAAAAAAGCTGATGACAATGAAGCAAGATATTACTTGGTACCTGACTCAATTCTTTCTGTTAAAGATGGTCAAAAGATATTTGCTGGTGATGTAATTGCAAGACTACCAAAAGAAACAACAAAAACAAAAGATATTACAGGTGGATTACCTCGTGTTGCTGAATTATTCGAAGCAAGGAAAGCAAAAGACAGTGCCATTATAGCTGAAAATGATGGTCAAGTTTTGTTTGGAAAAGAAGTTAGAGGTAAACAAAGAATTTCAATTCAACCAGAGAATGGTGATCCTTCAAATTATTTAATACCTAAAGGTAAACATATAAACTTTAACCAAGGTGAAAAGATTAAAAAAGGAGAATATCTGTTAGATGGTCAACCTTTACCACATGATATTTTAAGAATTTTAGGCATCAAAGATTTAACAGAGTATTTTGTAAACCAAGTTCAAGAAGTATATAGGTTACAAGGTGTTATAATAAATGACAAACATATTGAAACAATTTTAAGACAAATGCTTAAAAAAATTGAAGTAAAAGAATCTGGTGACTCAACATACTTACCTGGTGAAATGATAGATAGAATTAAATTTGATAATGCAAATGAAAAATTAGTTGCCGAAGGCAAGAATCCAGCTAAAGGAGAGAGAGTTTTGATGGGTATTACTAAAGCTTCATTACAAACTGAGTCATTTATATCGGCCGCATCATTCCAAGAAACAACAAGAGTTTTGACTGACGCCGCCATTAAAGGCAAGGTAGACCCATTAAACGGCCTAAAAGAGAATGTTATAGTTGGAAGACTTGTTCCAGCTGGAACAGGAAGTATTAAAAACAAGTGGAATAAAGAAGCCATTGAAGCTGATAACAAATTCTTATCTGAACAAGATAAAATAGAAACTGCAGAGCCCTCAGAAACCCAAGCAAATCAATAAAAAAACACGCTAAACTAGTAGTTTTAGTTTGACAAAGTGATATTTAATAGTATTTTGGCGATGTTTTTGGTTGGAATGTAGTACCTACTTAATGGAACTAAACGCTGCCACAAAATAACCTGTCAGTTATTTTCATTCAAAAATATATTAATTAATTACAAAAATTTTATGCCAACTATTAACCAGTTGTTAAGAAAAAAAAGAATTAAACCTGTGGCTCGAAACAAAGTTCCTGCTCTGCAAAAGCAACCTTTGAAAAGAGGAGTGTGTGTGAAGGTTTATACAACAACACCAAAAAAACCTAACTCCGCTTTAAGAAAAGTTGCAAGAGTTAGACTTTCAAACGGTTTTGAAGTAACTGCTTACATCGGTGGCGAAGGTCACAATCTACAAGAGCACTCTGTAGTATTAATTAGAGGTGGTCGTGTAAAAGATTTACCTGGTGTACGTTATCATATTCTTAGAGGCAATTTAGATACCCAAGGTGTGGCGAATAGAAAAAAACGTAGATCTTTATATGGAACGAAAAAAGGTAAATAATTATGTCTAGAAAAAAAACACAACCAAAAAAAGTTGTAATTCCAGACCCAATATTTAAATCAACTATAATTCCAAAGTTAATAAATTCCATAATGTATGATGGAAAAAAAGGTGTGGCTGAAAAAATAGTTTATGAAGCTATTGAAAAAATTAAATCTAAAACAAAAGAAGAGCCAATAAATGTTTTTAATGAAGCTATAAATAATATCAGACCTACGGTAGAAGTTAGATCAAGAAGAGTAGGTGGTGCAACATATCAAGTTCCAGTTGAAGTAAAGAGTAAAAGAGCTCAAGCTCTAGCTATCAGATGGCTGGTAGATGCTTCAAGAAAAAGAAAAGATAAACATATGTCAGATAAAATATTCAACGAACTGTTTGATGCTTATGAAAAAAAAGGATCAGCAGTAAAAAAAAGGGAAGACGTTCATAAAATGGCAGAGTCAAATAAGGCTTTTGCTCATTTTAGATGGTAAAAAATTATGGCTAGAACACATTCGTTAGATAAATATAGAAATATTGGTATCATGGCACATATAGATGCAGGTAAAACCACTACTACAGAAAGAATTTTATATTACACAGGTAAAAGTCATAAGATTGGCGAAGTTCACGATGGTGCTGCAACAATGGATTGGATGGAACAAGAACAAGAAAGAGGAATTACAATTACCTCAGCTGCAACAACTTGTTTTTGGAATGATCATAGAATTAATATAATAGATACCCCTGGTCACGTTGATTTTACTATTGAAGTCGAAAGATCTTTAAAAGTGTTGGATGGAGCTGTATGTGTTTTTGATGGTGTTGCAGGTGTTGAACCACAATCAGAAACTGTTTGGAGACAAGCTGACAAATATAAAGTTCCAAGAATTTGTTTTGTGAATAAATTAGACAGAACAGGTGCAGATTTTTTTAGATGTGTTGATATGATTAGAGATAGACTTGGTTGTAAACCTTTACCTCTACAAATTCCTATTGGTATTGAAGCATCCTTATCAGGCGTAGTTGACTTAGTTAAAATGAAAGCTCAAGTTTGGAAAAATGAAGCTCTAGGTGCAGAATGGGAATACAAAGAAATTCCTGACGATTTAAAAGACATTTGTCAAAAATACAGAACTGAATTAGTAGAAATGGCTGTAGAACAAGACGAAAAGTTAATGGAAAGTTATTTAAACGGTGAAGAAATTAAAGAAGAAGATTTAGTTAAATGTATTCGAAAAGGAACTTTAAATTTTAGTTTTGTTCCAATTACTACAGGTTCAGCTTTTAAAAACAAAGGCGTCCAACCTCTGCTTGATGCAACTATAAATTATTTACCTAGCCCAATTGATATTGGTTCAATTAAAGGAACTAAACCAGGTACAGAGGATCAAATTGACATGAAGTTTGATGATAAAGCTCCCTTTTCTGCGTTAGCTTTTAAAGTAGCAAATGATCCTTTTGTAGGTTCTTTAACTTTTATTAGAATATATTCTGGAACAATCAAAACTGGTACTGCAGTTTATAATACCTCAAAAGATAAAGAGGAAAGAGTTGGTAGAATGCTGTTAATGCATGCAAACTCAAGAGAAGATATTAAGGAAGCAAATGCTGGAGATATAGTCGCATTAGCAGGATTAAAATATACGATAACAGGGCATACTTTATGTGATGAAAACAATCCAGTTTTACTTGAACCAATGGAATTCCCAGAACCTGTAATTGAAATAGCTGTTGAACCAAAAACAAAAGCTGACCAAGAAAAAATGGGTGAAGCTTTAGGTAGATTAGCTGCTGAGGATCCTTCTTTTAGAGTAACATCTGATGAAGAGTCTGGTCAAACTATCATTAAAGGAATGGGGGAACTTCATCTAGATATCATAGTTGACAGAATGAAAAGAGAATTTAAAGTTGAAGCCAATGTTGGTGCACCTCAAGTTGCTTATAGAGAAACTTTACAAAATCCTTCAGAAGTTGAATATACACATAAAAAACAAAGTGGTGGTGCCGGTCAATTTGCTAAAGTTAAGATGTTGGTAGAACCGCAAGAACCTGGAGCAGGAAGACTTGTTGAGAGTAAAATTAAAGGTGGTGCAATTCCTAAAGAATTTATTCCTGGTGTTGAAAAGGGAATTGAAACTGTATCGGATGGTGGAATTTTAGCTGGTTTTCCAATGATAGATTACAAGGTGACTATTCTAGATGGATTACATCACGATGTAGACTCAAGTGTTTTGGCATTCGAATTGGCTAGCAGAGCATGCTTTAAAGAAGCTTGCACTAAAGGAACATTAAAATTATTAGAACCAGTTATGAGAGTTGAGGTTGTAACTCCTGAAGATTACATGGGTGATGTTATTGGTGATTTAAATAGTCGTAGAGGTCAAATCAGTACTCAAGAGCAAAGAGGAAATGCAACTGTAATAACAGCCATGGTACCTCTTGCTAATATGTTTGGTTATATAAATAGTCTAAGATCAATGTCTCAAGGTAGAGCCCAATACTCTATGTTTTTTGACCATTATTCTAAAGTCCCACAAAATGTTCAGGATGAAGTAACTAAGAAAATTGCTGGTTAAAAATTATGGAAAAACAAAACATTAGAATTAAATTAAGAGCTTATGATAATAAAATTTTAGATACTTCGACAGAAGAGATCGTTAATACTGTAAAAAGAACTGGTGCTACTATTAAAGGA
Source organism: Candidatus Pelagibacter sp. (assembly GCA_028095445.1). The sequence goes on along the minus strand of JAOHCJ010000002.1, from coordinate 54,387 downwards.
CCCATACCGCTTCCTACTAAAATAGAAAGATATACAGTTTTAAAAGGTCCACATATTGATAAAAAAAGTAGAGAACAATTTGAAACAAGAACACATAAAAGGTTAATTGATATTATCGAACCTACACCTCAAACTGTTGAAGCACTAATGAAACTTGATTTAGCTTCAGGAGTAGATGTAGAAATTAAAATTTAATCATGACTGAAATTGCTTTAATTGGAAAAAAAATAGGTATGACTAGAGAGTTTTACAAAACAGGAAGACTCGTACCAGTTACTGTTGTTAAAATGGAAAAAGCAAGAGTGATAAATGTTATTGAAGAAGATAAGCGAGGATATAAAGCTGTTCAATTAGGTTTTGGCAAAATCAAAAATTCAAAACTTACAAAAGCGATGAAAGGTTTTTATGCAAAAAAAAATACTGAAGCAAAAAGAAAATTAAAAGAATTTAGAATTAAAGACACAACTGAATACAAAGAAGGCAATGAATTAGGTTTAGAAATATTCAACGAGGTTAAGTTTGTAGACACTACATCCAAAACAATTGGTAAAGGATTTGCAGGAGCTATGAAAAGGCATAATTTTGGTGGATTAAGAGCAACACATGGTGTTTCAGTTTCTCATAGATCACATGGTTCTACGGGACAGAGACAAGATCCAGGTAAAGTGTTCAAAGGAAAAAAGATGGCAGGTCATATGGGTGATAGAATAAGAACCATGCAAAATATTGAAATTATTAAAGCTGATTTAGAAAATGAATTATTATACTTAAAAGGGTCAATACCTGGATCAAAAAATACTGAAATACTCATAAAAAAAGCTGTAAAAAATATTAATAAACTAACAGTTAATGAAAAAATTAAAGCAGCTGAAGATGCTAAAAAAACACCAGACAAAAAGAAAAAATAATGAAAATAGAAAAATTAAATTTAGACGGTAAAAAAGCATCGATAGAAGTTTTGGATAAAATCTTTTCAGCGAAAATAAATAAAAGATTAGTAGACAATGTTTTATTTAAAACTAATGCAAACTATAAAGGTAGACACGCTAAAACAAAACAACAGAACGAAATCAAAGGCTCAACCTCAAAAATATACGCTCAAAAAGGTACTGGTGGGGCTAGACACGCAAGTAGAAAAGCCCCTATTTTTGTTGGTGGTGGAGTAGCGCACGGGCCCAAAGGTGAGTTAGCTTATAAAAAAAGAAAATTAAATAAAAGTGAAAAAAAACTTAGCATAGCATCATTAATTACTGAAAAAAATAAGCTTAATAATTTATTAATTCTAAGTGATTTTGATAAAGAAATTAAAAAAACAAAAGAAATGAATCTTATAATTAACAAATTTGAAATCACAAATTCGTTAATTATTTTAGATAAATCTTCTAAAGAAAAAATTGAAAAGTCAGCAAGAAATATTCCAAACGTAAAAGTGACTGATATTAATCATTTTAGTGCTTTTGATATAATTAAATTTAAAAAAGTTGTATTTACTGAAAGCTCTGTAAAAGAACTAGAAAAGAGATATTCATAAAATGCAAAAAATACACCTTTACGATAAAATTCTGGCACCAATGATTACTGAAAAAACTACTAATCTATCTGAGCAGAATAAGATTGTTTTTAAAGTACCTAGAGAGTCAAATAAAATTTCCATAAAAAAGAATATAGAAAAAATTTTTAAAGTTAATGTAACAAAAATAAATATTGTTAATAAACAAAACAGAACAAAAGTTGCGCGAGGAAAAAAGATAAAAGTTCAAGGGTATAAAAAAGCAATTATAACATTAAAAAAAGGTCAAAGTATCGACTTAACAACGGGTATTTAATAAATGGCATTAAAAACTTTTAAACCATATACAAAATCAACTAGAGGAACAATTCTTGTTGATAGAACTGGTCTTTGGAAAGGCAAACCTTTTAAATCATTAGTTGAGCCTAAAAATACTATGAAGGGCAGAAATAATAATGGACATATAACATCTAGAAACAGAGCTGGTGGTCATAAACAAATGTACAGGTTGGTTGACTTTTATAGAAAAAAATTAGATATGCCAGGTACAGTAGAAAGAATTGAGTATGATCCAAATAGATCTTGTTACATAATGCTTGTTAAATTTGAAGACGGACAACATTTTTATTATTTAGCACCTCAAAAAATAAAAGCTGGAGATACCGTAGAGAATGGATCTGAAAAAGAAATTAAAGTTGGTAATTGTATGCCATTAAGAGATATTCCTGTTGGTATTAATATACATAATGTTGAGTTAAAACCTGGAGCAGGTGGTAAAATTGCTAGATCCGCTGGTACTTCTGTAACTATTAGTGGTTTGGATGGTAATTATTCTTTAATAAAAATGATTTCAGGTGAAGTAAGAAAAATAGATTCAAGATCAATGGCTACAATAGGTGTTTTATCTAATCCAGATCAAAAAAATATTAAAATTGGTAAAGCTGGAAGATCAAGATGGCTGGGTAGAAGACCTCATACAAGAGGTGTTGTAATGAACCCTGTTGATCACCCACATGGTGGTGGAGAAGGTAAAACTGCTGGTGGAAGACACCCTGTATCGCCTACAGGTCAATCTGCCAAAGGATTAAAAACAAGAGACAACAAGAGAACAGATAAATTTATAGTTAGAAGACGAAACAAAAGAAAGGATGCTAAAAAATAATGGCTAGATCAGTGTGGAAAGGACCTTTTGTTGAAGAAAGCTTAATTAAAAAAGTTGAAAAACAAAAGCTCGATCCAAAGAAAATGCCAATCAAAACTTGGTCAAGAAAATCAACGATAATCCCTGAGTTTATTGGTGTTAGTTTTTTGATTTATAATGGTAAAAAATTTATACCAGTTACCATTTCTGAAGATATGGTAGGTCATAAGTTGGGTGAATTTTCTCCAACAAGAACATTTTTTGGTCATACACCCGCAGATAAAAAGGCAAAACCAGCAGAAACTGCTAAGAAATAATTATGAGTAAAAAAAAAAAAATAAACAAATTAAAAGAAAACACTGTTAGATCTGTAAATAACAATATCAGATCTAGTGTTAGAAAGTTAAATCCTATTCTTAGAGGTATAGTTGGTAAAAAAGTTGATGTTGCAATTAGAGATCTTCAATTTTCTGAAAAAAGAATTACTAAAGAAATTAGAAAAACAGTTTCGTCTGCTATAGCAAATGCAGAAAACAATAATCAATACGACATAGATAATTTAATAGTTAAAGAAGCCTATTGTGGTAAGAAAATTGTAATGAAAAGATTTAGACCTAGAGCAAAAGGAAGAGCCGCACCAATTTTAAAACCATATTCAACAATAACGATTATTTTATCAGAAGCAAAAAAAATGGAGAGTCATGGGACAAAAAGTTAATCCTGTAGGTTTTAGACTTGGTGTAAACAGAGGTTGGGATTCTGTATGGTATGCCAAGAAAAAAGATTTTGGTAATTATTTGATAGAAGATTTTAAAATAAGAGAATATATCAAAAAAAATGTAATTAATTCTGGTGTATCAAAGGTTATGATAGAAAGAACATCTAATAAATGTTTTGTTACTATATACACTTCAAGACCAGGTTTTGTAATTGGAAAAAAAGGAAGCGATATAGATAAAATAAAAAATAATCTGTCTAAATTTACAAGTAATGAAGTTACATTAAATATAAAAGAGGTCAAAAAACCAGAAACTAATTCTTACTTGGTAGCAGAAAATATTGCTCAACAACTTGTAAAAAGAATATCATATAGAAGAGCAATGAAACGTGCTATGCAGTCATGTTTGAGACTTGGAGCAAAAGGCATTAAAGTTTCAATAAGTGGTAGACTAGGTGGTAATGAAATTGCAAGAACTGAATGGTTAAGAGATGGTAGTATTCCTTCACATACACTAAGAGCAGACATAGATTATGCTGAAGCTGAAGCATTAACAACATTTGGAATAATTGGTATTAAAGTTTGGATTTATAAAGGTGAAGTATTTGCAAGAGAATTCAGTCAAGAAACAAATAAAGTAGTGCCTAAAGAGGTTAAGGAATAATTATGTTACAACCAGTTAGATCTAAATATAGAAAAGCACATAAAGGCAGAATTCATGGAACGGCTACCCGTGCAAGTAAAATAAATTATGGAGCTTTTGCTTTGAAAGCTATGGCACCAGAAAGAATAATTGGAAAACAAATTGAAGCAGCTAGAGTTGCTTTAACTAGACATATGAAAAGACAAGGACGTGTATGGACTCGAATTTTTCCAAACATTCCTGTTTCAAAAAAACCTGTGGAAGTGCGTATGGGTAAAGGGAAAGGTGCACCGGAATACTGGGCTTGTAGAGTTAAGCCAGGAAGAATATTATTTGAAATTGATGGGGTTTCAGAAGAAATCGCCAAAGAGGCTCTATACAAAGCCTCAGCAAAATTACCCATCAAAACAAAATTTATTAAAAGGTTTGTGTAGAATGAAAAAACAAGAAATTAAAAAACTGACTAAAGACGAAGCAATTAAAAATATTGATAAACTAAAAAAAGATTTATTTAATTTTAGATTTCAAAAAATTAATTCACAAATTACAAATCCATCTAAAATTGGTGAAACAAAAAAAAATATAGCTAGATTAAAAACTTTACTAAAAGGAAAACTAAATGCCTAAAAAAATATTAACAGGAGTTGTTATTAGTGACAAACCCAATAAGACAATTACTGTAGTAGTTGAAAGAAAATATTCTCATCCGGTACTTAAAAAAGTGGTCAAAGTTAGGAAAAAATACAATGCACATGATGCAAATAATAAATTTAAAAATGGGGATAAGGTCTCAATTATAGAGAGCAAACCCTTTTCAAAAAATAAAAAATTTCAAGTTATGGATGACACTAAATGATACAGGTTCAAACAGAATTATTAGTTGCCGATAACACTGGTGCAAAAAGAATTGAGTGTATTAAAGTTTTAGGTGGATCTAAACGTAGATATGCAAGTATAGGTGATACTATCGTTATAGCCGTGAAAGAAGCTATACCTAAAGGAAAAGTTAAAAAAGGATCGGTACATAAGGCAGTAGTTGTGAGAGTAAAAAAGGGAATACACAGAGATGATGGTTCTAAAGTTAGGTTTGATAATAATGCTGCAGTTTTAGTTGATGACAAAGGTGAGCCTGTTGGAACAAGAATATTTGGTCCAGTAACAAGGGAATTAAGAAATAGAGGTCAAATGAAAATTATTTCATTAGCCCCGGAAGTTTTATAAAATGATAAAAAAAGGTTTAAAAGTTAAAGTATTATCAGGAAAAGATAAAAAAAAAGAGGGAGAAGTTATAGAATTAGATAGGTCTAATAATAGAGCTAAAGTACAAGGTATAAATATTGTTAAAAAACACGTTAAAACAACAAAAGAAAAAAAAGGAGGCATTGTTTCAAAAGAGAATTTTATACATATCTCAAACCTTGCCCTTGTTGAAGAAGTAAAAAAAATAAAAAAAACTGAGGCTAAAAAATAATGACACCAAGATTAAAAGAATTATATTATAAAGAAATTCAGCCAGCTCTTAAAGAGAAATTGGGTTTTAAAAACACATATATGGGTCCAAAACTTGAAAAAGTTGTTTTGAACATGGGACTTGGTCTAGACGGTGCAGATGCAAAAATTTTAAAGTCTACAGAAGAGGATTTAGGAAAAATAACTGGTCAAAAGCCAACTGTAACAAAATTCAAAAAATCTGTTGCAAATTTTAAAACAAGAAAAGGTACAAATGCAGGTTTAAAAGTAACATTAAGAGGCAACAAAATGTACGAGTTTATAGATAGACTAGTTAATATAGCATTACCAAGAATTAAAGATTTTAGAGGATTGTCAGCTAATGGATTTGACAAATTTGGTAATTATACTTTTGGAATTAAAGAGCATATAATTTTTCCTGAAGTAAATTTTGATAGAATAGATAAAATTAGAGGTTTAGATATTGTAGTCGTAATTTCTGCATTAAATAAAGAGCATAGTTTTGCTCTTCTTGAAAAACTAAATTTTCCATTTATTAAAAAAGGAGATAATTAAGAATGGCCAAAGTAAGCGCAGTAAATAAGAATAATAAAAGAATTATACTTTCAGATAGGCTTTTTAAAAAAAGACAAGCTTTGAAAAAAATTGTAATGAATAAAAAAATTTCTTTAGAAGAACGTTTTAAAGCACAACAAAAACTGTCAAATTTACCAAGGAATTCAGCCAAAAGTAGAGTAATGAATAGATGTCAAATTACAGGTAGACCCCATGGAGTATATAGAAAATTAAAAATATCAAGAATAGCTTTAAGAGACTTAGGATTACATGGATTAATTCCAGGCATGACTAAGTCCAGCTGGTAGAAAGGAAAAATATGAGTTTAAGTGATCCAATAGGTGATATGATAGCAAGAATAAAAAATGCACAAGTGAGAAATCATAAAAAAGTAGTTTTACCCTCTTCTAACTTTAAAGTTAAAATTGCGGATATTTTAAAATCAGAAGGATTTATAAAAGATTATAAAATTGAAAAAGATTCAAATAAACCTGTATTATCAGTTGATCTAAAATATTATTCGGGAAATCCCGTAATTAGTACTTTTGAAAGAATATCCAAACCAGGAAGAAGAATTTTTTCTAGTGCTGATAGTTTACCAAAAATTAATGGTGGACTTGGTATAGCAATAATCTCCACACCAAAAGGTGTTATGACTGACGTTGACGCAAGAAAGCAAAAAGTTGGTGGAGAAATAATTTGTAAGGTATTTTAATGTCTAAAATTGGTAAAATAAATATTACAATTCCAGAAAAAGTAAAAGCAGTAATGTCTGGCAATGTTTTAAATATTGAAGGACCATTAGGAAAAAAATCAGTTAATGTTGATTTAGAAATGTTTAATGTTGTCATATCAGATGGAAAAGAAATATCTATCAAACCAAAAAAAGTTGACCAAAATTCTAAAAGATTATGGGGAATGAATAGAAGTTTGATCAATAATGCAGTAATTGGATCTAGCACTGGATATGAGAAGACTTTAGAATTAGTTGGCGTTGGATACAGAGCTGCTTTAAAAGGTACTCAGCTTAACCTTCAATTAGGTTATAGCCATGATATAAATTTTGATATTCCAGAGGGAATTAAAATAGTTGTTGAAAAACAAACAATTGTAAAAATTAGTGGTCATGACAAACAGCAAGTTGGAATGGTTGTCTCAAAAATAAAGTCTTTTAGAAAACCCGAGCCTTACAAAGGTAAGGGTATAAGAGAACAAGGTCAACATATATTAAGAAAAGAAGGAAAGAAAAAATAATGAAATTAAAAACTGTTGATCGTAAAAAATTTAGAGTCAGAAATAAAGGTAAAAAAGTATCAGCTGCTGATAGACTAAGATTGAGTATATCTAGATCGTCAAAAAATATTTCTGCACAAATAATTGATGATGTTAAAAATATTACCTTAATTTCATGTTCTTCTGTAGAAAAGGAAATTAAATCAATGAATAAAGTTAACAAAACAGAACTTTCTAAAATTGTAGCTGAAAAGCTAGCAAAAAAAGCACAAGATAAAAAAATAACGAAGATATATTTTGATAGAGGTATATATAAATACCATGGAAGAGTTAAAATATTTGCTGAAACTTTACGTAAAAATGGAATGGATTTTTAATTATGGACTTTAAAGATAAAAAAAATGATGATATTTTAGAAAAATTAGTACACATTAATAGAATTACAAAAGTGGTCAAAGGTGGTCGTAGGTTTGGTTTTTCAGCACTAGTAGTTGTCGGTAATCAAGCTGGGAAGATTGGAATAGCTCACGCTAAAGCAAAACAAGTTCCTGATGCGATAAAAAAAGCGAATGAAACAGCTCGAAGAAAATTAATCCATATACCTTTAAGAGAAGGAAGAACAATACACCATGATGTTTATGCAAAAGATGGCGCTGGAAAAATAGTTTTAAGAGCCGCCTCAAAAGGGACTGGGATTATTGCTGGTGGCCCAGTTAGAGCTGTCTGCGAAGTACTGGGTATTAAGGATATTGTTGCTAAATCAATGGGAACATCTAACCCACACAATATGATTAGAGCGACAATGAAAGCATTATCTAAACAAAATTCACCAAAACATATATCAACAATTAGAAATAAAAAAATTTCTGAAGTAATTGAAAAAAGAGGATAATGAGCACATTAAATACTACAGGAAAAGTTACTAAAACTAAACTTAGAGTTGGAAGAGGAATCGGATCAGGAAAAGGGAAAACCTCGGGTAGAGGAGTTAAAGGTCAAAAATCAAGATCCGGTGTAGCCATTAAAGCATTTGAAGGTGGTCAAATGCCTTTATACAGAAGATTACCAAAAAGAGGATTCAACTCATTTGGAAAAATTAATATTGCAATAATGAACTTAGACAAAATTCAATCGTTTATCGATGAAAAAACTATTAAAGCAACTGATAAAATAAATATAGAACTTTTTAAAAAACTAAAATTGATAAATAAAAATTCTCAAAAATTAAAAATTCTAGGTACAGGTGATGTTAAAGAAAAAGTAAACATAGAAGCTGATTTGATATCAAAATCAGCAATTAAAAAACTAGAGACAGCTGGCAGTACAGTACAGTTAAAAAAATAATTAAGATATTATGAGTTCATCTTCTCAAACTAATGATCTTAAAAATCGTATAATATTTACAATCTTCATATTGGCTGTTTATAGATTTGGAACTTTTGTTCCTCTACCAGGAATTGATCCAGAACAATTACAAGTAATGATGAGTGGCAATCAAAAAGGCTTGCTTGGAATGTTTAATGTTTTTGCTGGAGGGGCCGTGAGTAGAATGGCTATATTTGCACTTGGTATAATGCCATATATTTCTTCTTCTATCATTGTTCAGTTATTGACAGGAGTATCTGATTACTTCAAACATCTAAAAGCTCAGGGTGAAGTAGGAAGAGCTAAAATTACACAAATAACAAGATATGGAACCGTTATGTTAGCAACAGTTCAAGGCTATGGATTGTCCATGGGTCTTGAATCGTCTCCAGATTTAGTAATTAACCCAGGAATGTTTTTTAAAATTACTACAGTGACTACTATAGTGGCTGGAACAATGTTTTTAATGTGGCTGGGTGAACAGATAACTCAAAGAGGTATTGGTAATGGTATTTCTTTAATTATTTTTGCTGGAATTGTTGCAGAAATACCTAGGGCGTTGGTAACAACTTTTGAGCTTGGAAGAACTGGAGCAGTATCTACAATAATGATAATTGCAATTTTTGTTTTATTGATTGCAACTATTTTATTTATAGTTTTTATGGAAAGAGCTTTAAGAAAAATTCTTATTAATTATCCAAAAAGACAAATGGGTAATAAAATGTATGGTGGTGAGTCTTCTCATTTACCACTAAAAATAAATCAAGCAGGTGTAATTCCTGCTATTTTTGCTTCAGCATTATTATTGCTACCGGTAACTTTTTCTAATTTTAATTTTTCTGACAATGATACATTTTTAAATATAAGTTCTTTTTTTACACAGGGTCAGCCTCTTTACATGCTATTATATGCTTCAGGAATAATATTTTTTACTTTTTTTTATACATCTATAACTTTTAATCCAGTAGAGACTGCTGATAATTTAAGAAAGTATGGAGGTTTTGTACCTGGAATTAGACCCGGAGAGAATACTGCTTTATACATTGAGAATATTGTGACAAAGCTAACAACAATTGGTGCGCTTTATTTAACTCTAGTATGTTTAATGCCAGAATTTTTAATTGCAAATTATCCTATACCATTTTATCTTGGTGGAACGTCAATTTTAATTGTTGTGGTAGTTGCAATTGATACTGTTACTCAAATTCAAACTAGATTAATGAGTTCTCAATATGAGCAATTAATCAAAAAAACTAAATTCGGTAAGTAACAACGTGAATATTATTTTATTTGGCCCTCCAGGAGCAGGAAAGGGAACGCAGTCTAGGTATTTAGTTAAGAAATTGAATTGTTTTCAAATATCAACTGGTGACATGTTAAGAGATGAAATAGAAAAAGATTCAGAAATTGGAAAAAAGATAATTAATAACATGAATGAAGGAAAATTTGTTAATGATGACATAGTAAATAATCTTATAAAAAATATTTTGTTTGATCCTCAAAAAAAGAATAAATTAATATTTGATGGTTATCCTAGATCGTTAAGCCAGGCTAAAAATTTAGATTTGTTACTAGATGGCTCTAAACAAAAAATAGATTTTATTTTTTTTCTTAATGTAAATAAAGACACAATTATAAAAAGAATTGAGAAAAGAAAAATTTTAGAAAAAAGGTTGGATGATGATTCAAACACTATTCTTAAAAGGTATGATACTTACATGGAAACAACCAGACCAGTCTTAGATTTCTATTCTAAAAATTTAAATTTTTATGAAATTGATGGAACTTTAGAAATTGGTCAAATAACAAGCAAAATCAATGATATTCTTGAGGTTTAAGACATTGACTTTAGAACATCTTCTTATATAAAAGGCTAAAATTAATCTCAAAAATATGGCTCGTATAGCAGGTGTAAATATCCCCCAAAATAAACTTGTTCACATAGGTCTAACGTATATCTATGGTATTGGAGATAAGTTTTCTAATCAGATTTGTTCTTCTTTAGAAATTCCTAAAAAAAAAAGAATCAATGAACTAACAGATGATGATATTTTAAAAATTAGAGAATATATTGATGAAAATTTTAAAGTTGAAGGAGATTTAAGAAGAGATTATTCTTTAACAATTAAAAGACTGATTGATCTTGCATGCTACAGAGGGTCAAGACATAGAAAAAAATTACCTGTAAGAGGACAAAGAACAAGATGCAATGCAAGAACAAGAAAAGGTAAGGCTATTGCAATTGCAGGCAAAAAATTAACACCACTAAAAAAGTAAAAATTATGGCTAAAGTTGATAAAGTTGAAAATAAAGAATCTATTGTTGAAAAAAAAGTAGATAAAAAATCTAAAAAAAGCACTTATTCTAAAAAGAAGAAAGTAAAAAAAAATATTCTTAATGGTATAGCTTATGTTCAGTCTACATTTAACAACACAATAATTTCAATAGCTGATACTAATGGAAATGTTATATCTTGGGCATCTTCAGGTCAAAAAGGTTTTAAAGGTTCAAGAAAATCTACTCCTTATGCAGCACAAATAGCAGCCGATGCTGCAGCATCAAAAGCTTTGGAATTTGGAATGAAAACTTTATCAGTTGAAGTAAAAGGACCTGGCTCAGGTAGAGAAACTGCATTAAGAGCTTTACAAGCACGAGGATTTAAAATTCTTTCAATTAAAGATACAACACCAATGCCACATAACGGCGTAAGACCACCAAAAAAAAGGAGAGTTTAGTAAATGGAAAGTTTAAATGTAAATGCTAAAAACTGGAAAGCATTAATTAAACCTGCACAATTAGATGTAACAATTAGTGAGGATAAATCTCACGCCAAAATTGTTGCCGAACCATTAGAAAAAGGTTATGGGCTTACTCTAGGAAATTCACTTAGAAGAATTCTACTATCATCTATCAGAGGTGCAGCAGTAACATCAATACAAATAGATGGTGTCTTACATGAATTTACATCAATCAAAGGTGTAAGAGAAGATGTAACTGATATTGTATTAAATGTTAAATCTCTAGCATTAAAATCTTCAACTGATGTAACAAAAAAATTAGTTTTAGATGCCAAAGGTCCTGGTGAAATTAAAGCTTCTGATATAGCTCCTGTTACAGATATTGAAATATTAAATCCAGATTTAGTTATTTGTAATTTAGATGAAAATACTCATTTTCATATGGAAATGAATGTGGGGACTGGAAAAGGTTATGTCCCAGCAGTAATGAATAAACCTGAAGAGCCACCTTTAGGATTGATAGCAATAGACTCTTTATATAGTCCTGTAAAAAAAGTATCGTACTCAATAAGTACAGCTAGGGAAGGTAAAGCTTTGGATTATGATAAATTAATAATGGAAGTTGAGACAAACGGTTCGATTTCTGCTGAAGATGCAGTAGCTTATTCTGCTAGAATTTTTCAAGATCAACTTAATATGTTTGTTAATTTTGACGAACCAGTAGAAGCACCGATAAAAGAAGTTTCATCTGAACCGGAATTTAATAAAAATTTATTAAGAAAAGTCGATGAATTAGAATTGTCAGTTCGTTCAATGAATTGTTTAAAAAATGATAATATTATTTACATAGGAGATCTTGTTCAAAAATCAGAGGGAGAGATGCTTAGAACACCAAATTTTGGTAGAAAATCACTCAATGAAATTAAAGAGGTTTTAACTGGAATGTCATTATATCTTGGTATGGAAATACCAAATTGGCCACCAGATAATATAGCAGAAATGTCTAAAAAGTTAGAGGAGCAAATCTAATGAGACATGGAATGGCTAACAAAAAGCTCAATAGAACATCAGAACATAGAAAAGCACTGTTAAAGAATATGTTAAATTCTTTAATTAAGTATGAACAGATTACTACGACTTTACCTAAAGCTAAATTTTTAAAACCTCAAGCAGATAAGATTATTACATTAGGTAAAAAAGAAACTTTACTAACTACAAAAACATTAATGTCCAAGTTACAGGATATTACTTCTACTAATAAAGTGAAAAAAACCTTATCTAAAAGATATGAAAAAAGAAACGGTGGATACACGAGAATTATCAAAGCAGGATTTAGATATGGTGACAATGCGCCTATGGCAGTAATAGAATTTGTAGACCGTGATGTAGAAGCAAAAAAAGTGGATAGAAAGAAAAAAGATCCTATAAAAGATAAAAAAGAAGAAAAAAAAATAGCTACTGCTTAATTTTTTATATAAAATTACATCACCATGAAAAAGTCATTTAACGTTGACTCAACGTTTAGCAATATGCGTATTGATAGATGGATAAGAAATAATCTTGGTAATTTTCCACAAGGGCTAATTGAAAAAAGTTTAAAAAATGGAAAAGTTAAGCTTAATAATAAAAAGATAAAAAGCTCTCATAAAGTAAAAACAGGAGATGTTATCAATTTATTTAACTTTGATTTTAAAGAAACTATAATTCAAAAAACAGTTAAGTTTAAACCTTCTGAAGAAATAATTAAAAAAAATGAGGATTTAATAATAGACAATAATGATGATTTCATAGTATTGAATAAAAGCTCAGGTATTTCTGTTCAAGGAGGTACAAAGTCAAAAAAAAATTTAGTAGATATTTTTGCCCGTAGTGAAATTTTTCAAAATACAAAACCTTTTTCTGTTCATAGATTGGATAAAGATACTTCTGGAGTTTTTATTATGGCTAAACATAGGGAGTCGGCTCAATTACTAACTTCATTATTTAGATTAAGAAAAGTTCACAAAACATATTTAGCGATATGCCATGGTGAGCTACCAAAAGACTCAGGTGAATGGAATGATGACTTAACTAGATATGATAATGACAAAAAAATAATTGAAAAAGCTAAAACTATTTACAGAGTGATTGATAAAAATTCTATATGTAGTCTTGTTGAAATGAAACCAATAACTGGAAGAAAACATCAGTTACGTAAACAACTTTATGCAGAAGGCTGTCCAATTTATGGTGATCAAAAATATAAGTTTAATAACACTGATAAAGCTATAAATAAAAATTTAATGCTTCACTCTTACCAAATTAAATTTATGATTAATGATAAAAAATATACTTACACAGCGTTATTACCTGATTATTTTAAAAAGTTGTTAAAAACCAAAAGACTTAACTTTGCAAGTTCTTAGTAAAGTTTTTTATAATTATATCGCTTAAATTTTTATAATTAATATCTTTAATTTCTGAAAGATTTGTAATGCCTTTATCAGTTATTCCACAAGGTATGATATTTTTATATTTATTCAAATCGTTGTTCACATTAATTGCAAATCCGTGATATGCAATCCATTTACTAACCCGTACTCCTATAGCTGCTATTTTTTTAACTTCATTTTTGTGATCATGCCATATCCCAATATTTTCTGGGTCTCCAAATGATTTAATATTAAATTCCGATAAACTTTCAATAATAGTTTTTTCAATTACAGATATAAATTTTCTAATGTCTTTTTTTCTTTTTTTAAGATCTATTACAAAATAGCAAATGATTTGCCCTGGACCATGATAGGTAATTTTTCCACCTCGATTAGTTTCAGTTATATTAATATCTTTATTTAGGATTTCATTTTTGTTATAACTAGTTCCTGCTGTATAAATTTCTTCATGTTCTAGAATCCAAATTAAATCCTTTTTTTGTTTATTATTGATATCTTGTAATCTTTCTTCAAGTAATTTAATTGCATCTTTATATTTTACCGGTTTTATTGACTTTTTAATTTCTATGTTCATTAATAAATTGTATTATTCTCATTATACATTAATAGTTCAAAATTGAATTATAGGTAAATTTATGTCTTTAACAAAAAAAATAAAAGATAAAAAAGTAAATTTTGAGTTTAATAAAGAATACATCAAAATTGTTACATCGAAAATTGCCAATAATGATGCTCTGTTTATTACTAATTCTTTTAAAGAAATGCATCCAGCAGATGCTGCTGATATAATTGAACATCTTTCACAAAATGAAAGAGAAAGTTTAATAAAACTTAATAATTTTAATATTGATCCTGAGGTATTTATAGAGCTTAATGAGTCTATTCAATCTGAAATCATTAACTATTTATCATCAGACTCAATAGTTACAATTTTAAAAAATCTTGAGTCTGATGATGCTATAGCAATACTAGAAAATGTTGATGAAAAAGACAAAAATGATATTTTAAGCTCTTTACCACCAAAAGATCGTTTTGCATTACTAGAAAGTTTAAGTTATCCAGAAGACTCAGCTGCTAGAATAATGCAGAGAGATTTTACGGCAATACCAAGTAATTGGTCAGTCGGCCAAACAATAGATTATCTTAGGGAAAATAAAGATTTACCTGAAGAGTTTTTAGAAATTTTTATTGTCAATGAGGAGTTTAAACCCATTGGTACAGTTCCTTCTTCAAAAGTTTTAACCACTTCAAGAGAATCTAAAATGATTTCAATTATGTCTGAGTCTCAGGTGTTTATACCAGTGGATATGGACAAAGAAGAAGTGGGTAATCTATTTGAAAACTATAATTTAAATTCTGCTGCAGTAGTTGATAAAACTAATAAACTTGTTGGTATGATTATGTATGATGATGTACTTACAGTATTAAAAGAAGAAGCAGAAGAAGATGCACTAAGATTGGCAGGGGTTGGAGATGAAGTTATAACTGATGGTGTATTTAAAAAAACAAAAAGAAGATTTAATTGGTTATTGTTAAATCTATTTACGGCATTTTTAGCCACTTGGTTTATTAGTTTATTCGGTGCTACAATTGAACAAATGGTAGTTCTTGCTTTTTTAATGCCAATTGTTGCATCTATGGGCGGAAATGCTGGTATGCAAACTTTAGCTGTTACAGTTAGAACGCTTGCAACTAATGATCTTACTAAAAATAATTTAGGAAGAAATATTTTAAAAGAATTTAATATAGGTATCTTAAATGGTATTATTTTTGCAATTATTAGTGCAATAATTGTTCAACTGTGGTTTGATGATAATTTACTTTCATTAATTATATCAATATCGATGATTCTGACTATGGTCGTAGCAGGTCTTTTTGGAATTTTAGTCCCAATTACCTTAAAAAAAATGGACATTGATCCCGCAATTGCTTCTAGTGTTTTTGTTACTACAATAACGGATGTTATCGGATTTGTTTCTTTTTTAGGTGTAAGTGCTTATTTACTTTAAAAATTATCAATAAGTCTTATATTTTTAATATAATAAGCAATAAAAATTTTATAAGGCTTGTTAACTATATTATTTCCTAAATTATCTAAATTTCTACACTCTAAATATTCAATATCGATATCAAATTTCTTAATTATTTTTTGTTTGGTGATTTTGAGATATTTCTTTATGTTTTTTGGACGATATTTAGATAATTTTTTGATATTAAATATTTCTTTAGAAATACTTCCACAAATTTTAAGATCGCTTTTACTTAACAATTTATTTCTTGTTGATAAAGCTACTTTATTTGAGCTTCTAATAGTTTTGCATAAAAAAACTTTTGTAGAATATCTTTTTTCAATTAGTTTTTTAATTAAAAAAAATTGCTGATAATCTTTTTCGCCCATAAAAACTATTTTAGGAGATAGTAACTTTACAAAACGGTTCATAACATCTAAGACGCCTTCAAAATGACCTTTTCTATATTTGGCACATAATATTTTTTCTCTTTTTTTTAAAAAAATTTTTGGAGATCTAACTTTATTATAGATTTGATTAGTTGTTGGTAGATATACATAGTCAACTTTTAATTTTTTAAGAATCTTAAGATCTTGATTGAGACTTTTAGGATATTTCTTATAGTCATCTTTATCATTAAATTGAGTCGGATTAACAAAGATACTTACTATTGTCTTTTTACATCTTTTTTTTGATATTTTGATTAAATTTTCATGACCCTTATGTAGACCACCCATAGTTGGAACAAATCCCAACATTTCATTTCTTTTAATTGCCTTATTTAAATCATTTATTTGTCTTAGTAATTTCATTTGTAAAAATAATATTAATAAGTAAAACATTTATATGATTAAACAAGCAATAATTCCATTAGCAGGATTAGGTACTAGACTTCTCCCTCTAACAAGTGTTTTTGCAAAAGAACTTTTACCAATTAATGGAAAACCAGGTATAGAATATATATTAGATGAGTGCATAGATGCTGGTATTAAAGAAATAATTTTCATTATATCTAAAAAAAAAGAAATGATAAAAAAATATTTTTATAATGATAAATTTTATAAAGATTTAATTATAAAGAAAAAAGATGCTCGTATAATTTCTGAATATAATAAGATCTGCAAATACAGAAAAATGATTAAGTTTGTTTATCAAAATAAACCACTAGGTACCGGAGATGCAGTCCTTAAAACCAAAAAGTTTATTAATAGTAAATATTTTTTGATGTTATTGCCAGATGATTTAATCATTAATAGTAATTGTTCAAAATCAATGATTAATATTAATCATAAATTTAAATCATCTGTAATGGCTAGTATAAATGTTAAAAAAAAAGATGTATCAAGATGGGGTATTTACGATGTTAAAAAATATATAAATAATAAAAACTTTATAATTAAAAAAGTTATTGAAAAACCTTCTATTAAAACTGCTCCTTCTAATAATGCTGTAATAGGTAGATATATTCTACCAAAAACAATTTTTAAAAAATTATCTAGGCTGAAACCGGGTAAAGGGGGTGAAATTCATATCACTGATGCAATACAATCATTAATAAACAACAATGAAAAATTTATAGGACACAAGTTTTCAGGAAAATATTTAGATTGTGGAACTATGAAAGGATATATCAACTCAACAATGGAAATAGCAAAAAAATGAAACTTTGTATGATAGGTACAGGATATGTTGGTTTAGTTAGTGGTGCTTGTTTTTCTGATTTAGGAAATGAAGTAATTTGTGTTGATCAAGATACAAAGAAAATTGAAAATTTAAAAAATGGAATTATTCCTATTTATGAACCTGGACTTGAAGAGTTAGTATTAAAAAATTATAAAAATAATAGATTAAAATTTTCAACAAATCTTCATGACTCTGTATCAATATCAGATATTATATTTATCTGTGTTGGTACACCTACTAAAAAAAACGGTAGTGGTGCTGATTTAAGTCAAATTTATAACGTGGCTAAAGAAATAAGATCTTCGATTAATAAATTTAAGATTATCATTACAAAATCTACTGTTCCAGTTACTACAGGTGATGAGATTGAGAAAATTATTTTAAAAAGTAAAAATAAAAAACTATTTTCTGTCGTTTCAAATCCAGAATTTTTAAGAGAAGGAGAGGCTATAAGAGATTTTATTTATCCCGATAGAGTAGTTATTGGAACAAATGATTTTAAATCGAAAAGAGTTTTAAAAAATCTTTATTTACCACTTGTATCAAAGGGTGCAAAATATGTTAGTACATCAAGAAGAGCAGCTGAATTAATTAAGTATGCCTCAAACGCATTTTTAGCAACAAAAGTAACTTTTATTAATGAAATTGCAAATTTATGTGAACAAATAAATGTAAATATTGAAGATATTTCTATTGGTATGGGATTAGACAAAAGAATTGGAGGGCGGTTTTTAAGAGCTGGACCTGCTTATGGAGGATCATGTTTTCCAAAAGATACTAAAGCTATAACTAATACTGCAGACAAGTTTAATATAGATTTATCTGTAATTAAAAGTGTAATCAAATCAAATGAAAACAGATCCTCACTTCTGATAAAAAGAGTTATCAAATTGTTAAAAGGAAAAATTAAGAATAAAAAAATATGTTTTTTAGGTGTTACTTTCAAAGCTAATACTGATGATATGAGAGACTCTTCTAGTTTATCAATGATACCATACCTAGTCAAAAAGGGTGCAAAGATTAACTATTATGATCCAACTGGAGAAAAAAAAGATTTTAAAAAATTAAAGAATGTAAAATTTTCACAAAATATCAAGTCAGCAATAAGAGACTCAGATTTCATAATTATTCATACAGAGTGGAATGATTTTAAATCAATTAACTTTAAAAAAGAGGTTAAAAACAAAAATTTTATATTGTTTGACATGAGAAATATTTATTCATCAGTTAAAATGAAAAAATTGAAAATTAAATATTTTGGTGTTGGTCGTTAATTCAATTCAAAAATAGCGTCTACTTCAACAGAAACACCTAGAGGTAAGCTATTGGTGCTAACAGCAGCTCTTGTGTGCATTCCAACATCACCAAAAATTGCAGAAATTATATCTGAAGCTCCATTAATTACTTTTGGTTGTTCTATAAAATCATCAGTAGAGTTGACAAAACCTGTTAGTTTTATGCAAGATTTAATTTTAGATAAATCACCGTCACATGCTTTTTTAGCTTGAGAAATAATACTCAATCCACATCTTTTTGCAGCTTTATAACCATCATCTGTACTCAAGTCTTTTCCTATTTTTCCAGTAATTAATTTACCATCAGACGATATTGAGATTTGTCCTGAAATAAAAAGCATATTGTTGCATTTTTTTGTTGCAACATAAGAACCAACAGGGGCCTTTGCCTCTGGTAATTCAATTTTAAGTTCTTTAATTTTTTCTTCAAAATTCATAAAAGTTAAATGGTCTTTATTTGGGATCACCTTGTTCTCTAAATAGCTTTTTATTCTTAAGTGTAAATTTAGATTTAACTTTTTTTAAAAAACTACTTGCTTTATTATTTGACTCGCTAACCGAACCAGATGAAGAAGTATTACGAGAATTTTCTAAATTCTGAGCTTCACAAATTTTTTTATCAACCTTATGTTTAAAGACAGAACAGTCCTTTTGAGCCGAGTACACGTTACTTGTTAATAGAACCAACGTTAATGTTGTAAAAATTATTTTAATTTTTTTTTTCATTTTTTTCCTTTTGATTTTTTTTTAGATCTCTTTGTTTTATCGTATTCTTTTCTTTTCTCAATCATTATTAATGCTTCTTCCATATTAATTTCTAGTGGGTCTTTTTCTTCAGGTATTGTTGCATTTAATGACTTATATTTTATATAAGGCCCATATTGACCTTTCATAATTCTTACAGGCTTTTTATCTTCAGGATGTTCGCCTAAATCTTTAATTATTGAAGATGAAATTCTGCCAGGTTTAGCCTCAGCAATTAAAGTAATGGCTCTATTTAAACCAATAGAGAATAATTCTTCAATATTTTCAATTCTAGCTGATTTGTTTTCACATTTTAAATAAGGACCAAATCTCCCTGAGTTTAATGTTATATCTTTTTGATTTTCAGGGTTTATACCCAATATTTTTGGAAGAGAACAAAGAAATTTAGCTTTATCAAGATCAATACTCTCTAATGTTACACCTTTTGGTATTGATACATTTTTAAGGTTGTTATCTTCTTTATCTTTTTTTTTCTTTTTTGTTTTTTTTTTCTTTTTTTTTGTTTCAACTATTTCATCTATTTTTTCTTCAATTTTTTCATACTGAATATAAGGACCAAATCTTCCATTTTTTAAATACATATCATTACCATTTTCATGTTTGCCAATAAATTTTGGCTCAGCTAGTTGAGATTGTGCAGCTGCTTTTGCTTTTGAAAGTGGTCTTGTAAACTTACATTCTGGATAATTTGAACACCCAATAAAAGCTCCACCCCTAAAACTGTTTTTGAGACTTAATGAACCAGTATCACATAATTGACATTTTCTATCTACATTACCGTCTTTTCCTCTTTCAAAAATTAAACTTCCCAAACTATCATTTAACAAATCTAAAACTTCTCTTGTTCTCTTTTCTTTAACATCTGATACATTTTGATTAAAATCTTTCCAAAACATTTCTAAAACTTTAATCCAGCCTTCCTTTCCTGTAGTTATTTCATCTAATTGATTTTCAAGACTTGCTGTAAAATTATAATCTACATATTTTGTAAATAACTTTTCCAAAAAAGCTGATATTAATTTACCCCTATCAGTAGGGTGAAATCTTTTATTAATGGCCTCTGCATAGCCTCTATTAGATATTACTGAGATAATACTTGCGTAAGTTGAAGGTCTGCCTATTCCTAATTCTTCTAATTTTTTAACTAAACTTGCCTCAGAATATCTAGGAGGAGGTTGTGTAAAGTGTTGTTCATCTAACAATGCCTCTATATTAATTGGGCCATTTTCCATATTTGGAAGAATATTCTCATCATCATCTTTTTTGTTATCTTTCATGACTTTTAAAAAACCATCAAATTTAATAACTGAACCACTTGCCTTACAAATTGTTCTATTATCATTTGAGGTTATCGTAATTGTGTTTCTATTAAATTGAGCTGATTGCATTTGAGAGGATAGGGCTCTACTCCAAATTAAATCATATAATTTGTATTGATCTGGACTAACATATTTTTTAATTGTATCTGGAGCACGCATAATATCAGTTGGCCTGATTGCTTCATGAGCTTCTTGTGCATTTTTAGCTTTTTTGCCAGTATAACTAATTGGATTATCGGGAACGTATTTATTTCCAAATTCTTTTTCTATATAATTTCTAAATGAATCTATAGCATCTTTTGAGATGTTAGTGCCATCTGTCCTCATGTAAGTAATCAGACCAATAGTTTCACCTTCAATTTCAATACCTTGATATAGTTTTTGTGCAATTTGCATTGTACGAGAAGCACCAAAACCTAATCTTCCGGATGAAACTTGTTGCAAGGTAGATGTTGTAAAAGGTCCTGTGGGATTTCTATTTATAATTTTACTTGAAATGTCACTTATAACAAATTGCTTAGACTTTATTTTATTGATTGCCTCATCAATTTCAGCTTTATTCTTAAAAGAAAACTTTTCAATCTTTTTATCATCAATTTGAGTAATACTAGCTGTTATAGATTTTTTATCATTATCACTAAATTTAATACTTAATGTCCAAAATTCTTCAGGATTAAATAATTCAATTGAATGTTCTCTTTCCGTAATTAATTTTAGAGCGACAGATTGAACACGACCTGCAGATTTGGATCCTGGTAACTTAGTCCATAATATAGGAGATATATTAAACCCAACTAAATAATCCAAAGCTCTTCTTGCCATATACGCGTCAACCAACAAAGGCTCAATTTGTCTAGGATTTTCAATTCCATAGACAACTGCTTTTTTTGTAATTTCATTAAAAACAACTCTTTCTACATGCTTATCTTTAATCAATTTTTTTTCATTTAAATATTCTTTAACATGCCACGCAATAGCCTCACCTTCACGGTCTGGGTCAGTAGCTAATATAATTTTTGATGAATTTTTTGCTGCATCAGTTATTTCTTTTAAGTATTTTTTGGAAAAACTGTCGACCTCCCATTCCATCTTAAAATTATTTTCAGGATCAACAGATCCATTTTTTGAAGGTAAATCTCTAATATGACCATAACTTGCTAAAACAATATAATCATCACCTAAATATTTGTTAATTGTTTTCGCTTTAGCTGGGCTTTCTACAATAACAAGATTCATTATTAGTCAAACTACTCATAAGTTTTTGATAGTCAAATCAATAAATTTTAGTCTTAGTTTCTTCTTTATTTTTCAAGCGTTTAACGTTTTCTCTGTGAGTATAGAGCACTAAGACAAACATTATTATAAAAAATATTGAGTTATAATAATCAAACATTATTAAATAAATTGGAATTATTAAACTAGCAATAAGTGATGAAAGAGAAGAATATTTAGAAACAAGAAATGTAGTGATCCAAGTAATGATAAATATTAAACCAAGAATTAAGTCTATAGAGAAAAGTATACCAACATAAGCAGCAACTCCTTTTCCTCCTTTAAATTTAAGCCAAATAGGAAAAACATGGCCTAAAAAAATACATAATGATGTTATAAAAATATAATCTGGGTTATTAAACTTAATATACAGAACGGGTACAATAGCCTTCGATATGTCAAAAATAAGAGTGGTATAACCTAATAATTTATTTCCAGTTCTAAGAGCGTTAGTAGCACCAATATTTCCAGAGCCAATATCTCTAATATCTTTTTTTAGAAATATTTTTGTAAGTATAAAACCAAATGGTATCGAACCAATAAGATATGAAGTTATTACAATGATTAAATAATCCATTTTTATAATGTAAATAGTTCTTCACCCTTTACAAATGTATTAGTGACTTTTCCTTGAAGTTTTTTATCTTCTATTGAAGTATTCTTTGATTTTGAAACAAGTTTTTCTTTTTTTACAATCCAGGGTTTATCAATATCCACGATACAAAGATCTGCATTATTACCAATTGAAAGATTCCCTTTATTTAATTTCAAAATTTTTGCAGGATTAGCTGTTAGTGCATTAATGAGAGTTACCAATTTAACAGAACCGTTATGATATAATTCTAAACTTAAAGATAACAAAGTTTCTATACCTGATGCACCTGTTGAAGCCTGTGTAAAAGTTAACCTTTTTTGTTCTTCATCTTCTGGTTTATGATCAGATACAATTACATCTATTGTTTCATCATTTAAACCTTGAACCAAGGCCATTCTATCTTCTTCAGTTCTTAATGGAGGAGAAAGTTTTAAAAAAGTTCTAAAGTCTCCAATGTCATTTTCATTTAATGATAGGTTGTTAATTGATACACCTGTTGTAAATTTAACCTTTTCTTTTCTGTCTTTAATTATTTCAACTGATTTTCCAGCTGATATCTGTGATATATGGTATCTACATTTTATATTCTCAAGTAATGTTAAATCTCTTTCAATGATTATTCTTTCAGCAACCGAAGGTATTCCAGACAAACCTAATTTAGTAGCAATAATTCCTGAGTTAATCATTCCATTTTTAGATAAATTGAAGTCTTCAGCATGCTGCATAATTAAAGTCCCTAAATCTTTAGCAGAATTCATTATGCGTGACATTAATCTGGTATTTTGAATAGTTTTTATTCCATCAGTAAAACCAATTATTCCTCTACTTTGTAGCAAGCCAAATTCTGTCATAGTAATACCTTCAGCATTTTTGGTTAATGCTGCACTTGGATATACATTAATTTTAGATTTATCTCTGCCACGTCTCTTTAAAAAATCTACTATTGATACGTTATCTATAATTGGATCTGTATTAGGCATAGTCACCACTGATGTTACCCCCCCTGCAAGTGCAGCATTACTCAATGTTCTAAAGTTTTCTTTATATTCAAATCCAGGCTCTCCTGCAAAAACTCTCATGTCAACCAAACCAGGGAATATATATTTACCCTTTAAATCGACTACTTTTTCGCGTGAAGGTATATTGTTAGAGTTAACTTTTTTACCAATAGCCTCAATTAATCCTTGTTCTCCTATAATTAATCCACCATTTTCATTAATTGAATTATGAGGATCGATTATATTTGCGTTTATAAAATATTTTTTTTTCATCTATTCACAAAAAATTTTTAAACAAGCCATTCTCACTGCAACACCAAGTTCAACCTGCTCTTTAATTACACTCCTATTAATGTCATCTGCTAATTTAGTATCTATCTCAATTCCTCTGTTCATTGGACCAGGATGCATTATCAAAGCATTTTCTTTAGCATGAGAAAGTTTATCTGGTGTAAGACCGTAATATTCATAATATTCTCTATTTGATGATAAAAATGAACTACTCATTCTCTCATTTTGTAATCTTAACATCATTACAATGTCACAATCTTTCAAACCTTTTTTCATATCGCTGAATGTATTAACACCAAACTTTTCTATTTCTTTTGGCATTAAGTTTGATGGCGCAATAATGTTAACTTCTGCACCCAACATGTTTAGTAGATAAATATTAGATCTCGCAACACGTGAATGGGTAATATCTCCGCAAATTGCTATTCTCAATCCTTCAATTTTTTTTTTACGATTTATTATAGTTAAAGCATCTAGTAAAGCTTGAGTTGGGTGTTCACGACTTCCGTCTCCCGCATTAAGTACTGCACAGTTTACTTTTTGAGATAAAAGATTACATGCACCCGAATCTTGATGGCGAATTACAATAATATCAGGATGCATTGCATTTAAAGTCATTGCTGTATCAATAAGTGTTTCACCTTTTTTTATTGCAGAGTTTGTCATATTCATCGACATAACATCTGCGCCAAGTCTTTTTCCAGCTAGTTCAAATGAACTTTGAGTTCTTGTTGATGGTTCAAAAAATAAATTAATTTGAGTTTTGCCATTTAAAACATTTAGTTTTTTATTTTTACTTTGATTAAGTTTAATAAATGTTTTAGCCTCATCTAAAATTAAATTAACATCATTAATTGATAGATCTTGGATACCTAGGAGGTGTTTTTGAGAAATTTTAATAGCTTTATATGTATTAATTGCCATTAAAATTAACTCTATAACTATTATCCATCACTATGGCAAGTTAATTATTTAAAAAGTCAATTGCTCCCTGTAATATGAAGGTTGCTGCATTTTGATCGATAGTTTTAACTCTTTTAGATACGTTAACATCCAATAAACTAGAAAGATTAAAAGCACCAACTGTTGAAAGTCTCTCATCCCATAATATTACTGGTAGATCTATAGATTTCGATATGTTTGAAGAAACATCATTAACAGATTGAGCTGATCTTCCTATAGAACCGTTCATATTTACAGGGTTTCCGATAATAATCCCACCAATATTATTTTCATTAATAATTATCTTAAGTTCTTTAATTAGCTCATTGGTATTAGTTTTATTTATTGTTTTGAAAGGTGTGGCAATAGACTGTCTTTCGTCACAAATAGATACACCAATTCTTTTCGATCCTAAATCCAATCCAATAAATCTCACTTTATTTGAGTGTTTTGATTTAAAATTTTCAATTGTGATCATATTGTATATTTTATACTTAAGTGATAGTTTGCAACATATTTAATTACCACATGACAATTGATCTTAAAACAATAAAACACATATCTAAATTATCAAGAATTTCAGTTGATGATAAAAAAGCTGATAAACTGGCAGGAGACCTTAACTCTATATTTGATTTTATTGAAAAATTGAATGAACTTAATACAGAGAAAGTAGAGCCTCTAACTTCTGTTGCTGAAACAACATTAAAATTAAGAAGTGATGAAGTAAAAAGTAAGAATATTAGAGACAAAATATTAAAAAATTCTCCAGATGAAAATGATGATTTTTTTGTAGTACCTAGGGTTGTTGAATAATGTCAAATATTACTTCACTAACTTTAATTGAATTAGTTAAAAACATTAAAGATAAAAAAATTTCCTCTGAAGAGGTAACCAAAGCTTTTATTGAGAGAGGAGAAAAATCTCGAGATTTAAATGTGTACATAACTGAAGATTTTTCTAATGCTCTTAAGAAAGCAAAAAGTTTTGATCAAAAACCCAATTTTGATTTAAAACTTCCTGGTGTACCATTGGCAGTTAAAGATTTATTTTGTACAAATGGAGTAAAGACAACGGCTGGTAGTAAAATTTTAAATAATTTTGTCCCACCATATGAGTCAACTGTTACACAAAATATTTGGAATGAGGGATCTATCCTACTTGGAAAATTAAATTGTGATGAATTTGCGATGGGATCATCAAATGAAACTAGCTTTTTTGGTAATGTTCAAAGTCCTATTGATAAAGATTTAGTGCCTGGCGGATCCTCAGGAGGGTCTGCATCAGCACTTGCAGCAAATTTAACTCCTATTACAATTGGAACTGATACAGGAGGATCTATAAGACAACCTGCTTCATTTACAGGTACAGTTGGATTAAAGCCAACATATGGTAGTTGTTCAAGATATGGAATTGTTGCCTTTGCATCTTCATTGGATCAAGCAGGACCTATGTCTAAAAATGTAAAAGATTGTGCATTACTTCAAGAAGTCATTAGCTCTTATGATGAAAAAGATTCAACATCAATAGAATTTAAAAGAAATGAGTACAGTAAGGAATTAACAAATAATATCAAGGGTAAGAAAATTGGAATACCAAAAGAATATAGAGTTGATGGAATGCCAAAAGAAATTGAAGATTTATGGACTAAGGGAATTGAGTATGTAAAAGATTGTGGTGCAGAGATTGTTGAAATTTCGTTACCTCATACAAATTATGCTCTACCTACTTATTATATTGTAGCTCCAGCTGAAGCTTCCTCAAACCTAGCAAGATATGATGGTGTTAAGTATGGTTTTAGATCTAAAGGTGAAAACTTAATTGATATGTACGAAAAAACAAGATCTGAAGGTTTTGGGAGTGAAGTTCAAAGAAGAATAATGATTGGTACTTATGTTTTATCATCTGGTTACTATGATGCTTATTATCTAAAAGCACAAAAAGTTAGAAAATTAATTAAAAATGATTTTGATGAAGCTTATAAAAAAGTTGATGCAATTTTAACTCCATCAACACCAAGTGCAGCATTTAAAATAGGTGAAAAAACCAACGATCCAGTTTCAATGTATTTGAATGATATATTTACAGTTCCAGTTAATTTAGCGGGATTACCAGCAATTTCTATTCCTGCAGGAGTGGATGCTAAGGGTTATCCATTAGGATTACAAATTATTGGTAAAGCTTTTGATGAACAAAATATTTTAAACATTGCTTATG
The DNA here is from genome assembly GCA_028095445.1 of Candidatus Pelagibacter sp. The sequence continues at coordinate 27,196 of JAOHCJ010000002.1, read as the reverse complement.
CAATGGAGGAAAAGATTCAGTTTAAAAATAAAATTACTGACTGGTGGATTAAGTAGATGACTAAAGAAAATTCTGAGTTTCTAATTGAAAGGCGAGATAATGTTTATGAAGTGGTAATTGGTCTTGAAGTTCATGCACAAGTTACATCAAATTCAAAATTATTTTCATCGTCATCAACAACTTTTGGTGCAGAACCCAATACACAAGTAAGCTTAGTAGATGCAGCATTTCCTGGAATGTTGCCAGTAATAAACGAATATTGTGTAAAACAAGCAATTAAAACTGGTATAGGTTTAAAAGCTCAAATAAATAAAAGATCAGTCTTTGATAGAAAAAATTATTTTTATGCAGATCTTCCCCAAGGTTATCAAATCTCACAATTTAAATATCCAATAGTAGGAGAGGGAACAGTTATTCTTGATATGGCACAAGGCCAAAAGGAAGTTGGAATTGAAAGATTACACTTAGAGCAAGATGCTGGAAAAAGTATTCATGATATGGACCCACAAAATACTTTGGTTGATTTAAATAGATCAGGTGTAGCTTTAATGGAGATTGTTAGTAAACCAGACATGAGAACTCCAGATGAAGTTAGTGCTTATGTTAAAAAATTAAGATCCATTATGAGATATCTTGGTACGTGTGATGGAAACATGCAGGAAGGTTCTTTAAGAGCTGATGTTAATATTTCTGTTAGAATTAAAGGTTCTGATAAACTTGGAACTCGTTGTGAGATTAAAAATGTTAACTCAATCAAATTTATGCAAATGGCTATTGATTATGAAGCTAATAGACAAGTTGATTTAATTGAAGAGGGTAAAACAATTGATCAAGAAACAAGATTATTTGATACTAAAAAAAATGAAACAAGATCTATGAGATCTAAAGAGGATGCTCATGATTATAGATATTTTCCAGATCCAGATTTATTACCATTAGAAGTAACTGATAAATTTATTGAACAATTAAAAGCTGATATTCCAGAATTACCAGACGATAAGAAAAAAAGATTTATTGATGAATTCAAAGTCTCTGCTTATGAGGCTACAATATTAGTGTCTGACATTGATACAGCTAAATATTTTGAGGAAGTTGTTGCTAAAATGGGTAAAAACCAAGATATGAAGTTAGCAGTAAATTGGATTACAGGAGAATTATTTGCTCTTTTAAATAATAAAAATTTAGAAATATCTGAAAGCCCAATAAGTGCAAAAAATTTAGCAAAGTTAATTAATCTTATTAAGAATGGAACAATTTCTGGAAAAATCGCTAAAACAATATTTGAATTGATGATGGATGGAGACATAGATCCCCAAATAATTGTTGAAGAAAAAGGTTTAAAACAAGAAAGTGACCCTAAAGCATTAGAAGCTTTAATAGATAAAATTATCAACGATAATAGAGAAAAAGCTATTGAATATAAGAATGGTAAAGAAAAACTGTTTGGTTTCTTTGTAGGACAAGCAATGAAAGTTTCAGGTGGTAAAGCTAACCCTCAATTAATAAATGAGATATTAAAGAAGAAACTTTAATATCATGGGTAAGAACCTTGAAATTACTGAAAAACTTGAAAATTATATAAATAGTTTTAGTTTAAAGTTAAATCCCATTCAGCAAGAAATAATCGATTACAATAATACACTTGGAGATGTTAAGAGAATGCAAGTTGCGACATCTCAATGTCATTTCCTTCATTTAATAATTAAAACTTCTAATATTAAGAATGTATTAGAGATTGGTACTTTTACAGGTTTAAGTGCACTTTCAATAGCATTAGCTATACCTGATGATGGTAAACTTATAGCGCTCGATAAGAATGAAGAAACAAACAAAGCTGCATTAAATTTTTTTAAAAAAGCTAATCAAGATCATAAAATTAAGACGATAACAAAACCTGCTCTTGAAAGTTTAGAAGAATTAAAAAATGATAAATTCGATATGGTTTTTATTGATGCAGATAAGATGAATTATAAAGAATATTATGAAAGATCATTAAGATTATTGAATAAAGGTGGCTTAATTATCGTTGATAATGTTCTATGGCATGGAGAAGTTGCTGATGATAATAATGAAGATAGATTTACTGTAAATATAAGGGAGTTTAATACTCATGTTTCAAATGATAAAAGAGTGGAGCAAATTATAGTACCCTTAGGTGACGGCATGACGGTTTGTAGAGTATTATAATGTTTGAAGTATTTGGTTTTTACAAATTTAAAAAGATAACTTCATTAAAAAAAAATAAAATTTTACTTCAAGAATTTTTAATAAAAAAAAATATTAGAGGAACCATCATTATTGCTAATGAAGGGATAAATGCGACGATCTCTGGTAAACCTGCTCATTTAAAATCAACAATCACAAAAATTAAAAAAATATTAGATTTTAAAAAATTTGATAGTGAAAATGTTTCAATCAGCAAATTTCAACCATTTCATAAACCAAAAGTAAAAATAAAAAAAGAAGTTGTTCCTATGGGTTTTACATTAACTCCAAAAAATAAGAAAATTAATCATATAGATCCAAAAAAGTGGAACAAATTAATCAACGATAAAGAAACTTTAGTTTTAGATTCAAGAAAGCCATTTGAATATAAAGTGGGTACTTTTAAAAGATCAATTAATCCAGATGTTGATAATTTTAGAGAATTTCCAAAATATCTGAACAAACTTAAAAAAACAAAACCAATTGCTATGTTTTGTACGGGAGGTATTAGATGTGAGAAGGCTTCAGTTTATCTTGAAAAAAAAGGTTTTAAAAATGTTTTTCAATTAAAAGGTGGGATTTTAAATTACTTAAAAAATGTAAAAAAAAAGGAAAGTTTGTGGAATGGTGAATGCTTTGTTTTTGACAATAGAATCAGTGTCAAGCATGGATTGGTAACTGGTACATATTCAATTTGCAGTGGATGTAGAAAACCTGTTTCACCAAAAGACAAGAAGTCTAAAAAATTTGAGGAGGGTGTTTCATGCGCTAACTGCCATGATAATTTAACTCAAACACAAAAAGAGAGATTTCGGATGAGACAAAAGCAAATAATCCTTGCAAAAAAAAGTGGTACAAAGCATATATTCAAAAAAGAATTTATATAAAGTAATAAAATTGTCTAAAAAAATAAATTTACAAAAAGATCCTATTTGGAGTCTTCTTAGAAAGGTTACAATTCCTGCTAGTGTTGGATCATTGTTTCAAACTTTTTATAACTTGGTTGACACTTGGTTTGCAGGAAAAATTTCAGCTGAGGCTATAGGAGCAATTGCTAAATCTTTTCCTATTTATTTTACAATTATAGCTGTTGGTGTTGGAATAGGTGCTGCAACTAATTCATTAATTGGTAATTCTATAGGTGAAAAAAAAGTAAGAGTTGCATCTTTATTTATTGCTCAATCAATCATTTTTGCATTAGGAATTTCTATATTAGTGACAATGTTTGGTTTAAATGCCTCTAATTTTCTTCTAGGCGTTATGGGTTCTGATGCTCAAGGTATAGCCTTAACAAGGCAATATTTAGATATTATATTTTTTGGTACTTTTATTGTAATGGTACAAATTTCTTTAAATGGAACCTTAAATGCACAAGGTGATACGAAAAGTTATAGAAATGTTTTAATATTTAGTTTCTTTTTAAATATCTTTTTAAATCCACTATTTATATGGGGCTATGGCATTGTTCCTGCATTTGGAATTGCAGGACTTGCTATAGCAACAGTAATTTCTCAATCTATAGGAATGTTTTACTTAGCATATAAAGTAAATTCTTGTGAAATAAGAAAATACTTAAGATTAGAGTGCTTTATTCCAAAAATTGAAATGCTTAAGACATTAACAAAACAATCAACACCCATTATGTTTAGTATGTTGTTTATTGGAGTTGGAATTTTTAATATTTTATACTTTATCGGCCAATTTGGTGATCTTGCTACAGCTGGTTATGGTGCAGCTTTAAGAGTAGAGCAAGTCTTTCTATTACCTGTGATTGGTTTAAATACAGCTGTATTATCAATCGGGGGACAAAACTTTGGAGCTAAAAACTATAATCGTATTAGAGAATTATATACTAAAGCTTTAGTGTTTGGTTCTTCATTTATGGTAATAGCTGGAATTATATTGTTCTTTGGTGCAGAATTTTTTGTTTCGCAATTTACTGATAATGTTGTTGCCATAAAACATGGTGTAATTTATTTAAAAGTTGCAGCATTAATTGGCCCTATATACCCTGTATTCTTTATAACTACCGCTGTATTTCAAGCTGTAAAAAAACCATTGTATAGTCTTTATTTAAGTATCCTTAGATTAACTGCATTTCCTTTTTTATCTTTATGGTATGTAATTAATATGAGAGGTGGAGATTATGCTGATATTTTCTATACGATAATGGCAACAAATTGGTTTATGGCTATTGCTCTAATCATCTTTATTGGATATTTTTTAAATAATGTTTTTAAACAAAAGAAAAGCCATTTTTCTTATTAGTAATTTTTTATTAGTATTTCTCTTAACTATTAATGATATTAAATCACAAGAGCTAAAAATAGTTGACGGTGATACAATTCATTTAAATGGCGAAAAAATTAGATTTACAGGTATTGATACACCCGAACTAAAACAAACATGTATAAAAAATGGGAATAAAAATTTTTGTGGTATTGCAGCAAGGGAAATTCTCATTGAAAAAATTGCTGATAATAAAGTTGAGTGTATTAGTGAGGGAAAAGATCAATACAAAAGAACTTTAGCTGAGTGTTTTGTAAATAATGAGAGTTTATCAAGCTATTTAGTTAGAAGTGGTTATGCATTCGCCTATAGAAGATATTCTAAAAAATTTGTTGTTGATGAAGATTATGCAAAAGAAAAGCGAGTAGGTATGTGGGCTATGACGTTTGAATATCCTTGGGACTACAGAAAAAAAAATAATTAAATATTTTTTATGAAAGAATTAAAAAATTGGGATAATAAAACTTGGTTATCATCAAAATCATATATTAACTCTTTTAATTCATTTTTATTAAAGAAAAAAAAACTTAATAAAAATTCAAAAATATTAGATATTGGATGTGGAAGAGGTGGAATATTTGGCTCTTTGTCTAGAAAATTAAAATTAAATAATAAACCCATAGGTGTTGACCCTGTACCCCACAAAGACGTAGATAAATTAATTGATTTTAGGAATGAAGATGCATTTGAATTTTTTAAGACTAATCAAAATAAATTTGATTTAATAATGATTAAGCAAACTTTTCATTTTTTTAATAAAGATAAAAGAAAAAAGTTAATAAAAATTTGTAAAAATAATTTAAAAAAAAATGGTTTACTGATTATTTTTTCACTAAATACAACTAATAATGAAATTCCATGTTTTAAGCTAATGAAACAAAAGCTTAAAATAGGATTAGAAAGAGATTCTAGAATGCTCAAATCAGTATGTAAATTATTAAAAAATTATAGGATAGATAAATTCAAGTTTAAAGTCTCAATAACTAAAAATAAATATGTTCAAATGTTAAGACAAAAATATATCTCATGTCTTATTAACCTTACAAATAAGCAATTAAACAAAGGGATTAAAGAGATCAATGACACTTATTCTAATAAAATTATTTTTAGAGATATTTTAATTTGTATAAAATATAAACTTTAGTGTGAATATAATTAAATAATATTTATGAATGTATTTATAATTTTATCAATACTTGTAATTGCAATTGGTGTTATCTTTTTATTAGCCTCTCCATCTACTTTATTTAAATTAAATTGGAATGAAAAAACAGTGAAACAAAAGATCATAATGTTTACATTTTACAGTATATTAGTTTATTTAATAAACATCATTTTTTGGATTATTAAATAGTAGCACTTCAATCTAAGTTATTGTTTATTGTGTGCTAACTTTAAAGAGTTTTTTACCCAAAGGACTTATAGGTTCTCGTGGTGTAGGTTTAACTTTAGTTTTTTTTTCAACAATGTTTAGTAATTTTTTAGCAAGTCCTTGACGTCTAAAGATTGGGTTTACAAAGATATATTCAACTTCAGCTTCTTTATTGTATCTAACAAATCCAAGTGTTGTATTTATATTCTTAAAGGTAATAATGCCATCACTTAGACTAATGTCATAATTTATATTATCTAATGTACTCATTAATTGTTACCATCTTTCTTAAGTGTTTTTTCCAATTTTCTTACAAAAAATGAAACAATCAATATCAAAATTAGATATTCCAAAATTAGAAATGTGTAAATTTCTAATGGCCTGTATGTTGAAACAACTAATTCGTTTGCTTTTCTTGTTAAATCACCAATACCAATAATTGACACCAATGAAGACATTTTTAAAACATACACAAATTGATTACCTAGCGCAGGTAAGATATTTTTAATTGCTTGTGGGAATATTACCAATCTTAATCTTTTAAAAAAAGTTAAACCCAATGAAGAACCTGCTTCCCATTGTGATCTTTTGATTGAGTTTATTCCAGCTCTAAAAATTTCTGCTTGAAAAGCACTTTCACTTATTGCCAAAGCAATTATACCTGACACAAATGGACTGAAACTTAATCCAGTCATTATAGGTAAACCATAATAAATCCATAAAATTAAAACAAGTAGTGGTATTGCTCTTACAATTTCTACATAACCGATATTAATATATGTTAAAAATTTACTTTTAGCCAAGGAGGGTATAGCAACAACAAATCCTAAAATTGCAGATATGATTATAGATACAATTGAAATATAAATGGTTGTAGTTAAACCACTCAATAAAAATTTTAAATTCGTTAATCCCTCAACATTGTTTGGTGAAAGAATAAACCACCCCAACTCTTGGTTTGTACAAGAGGTAAGAGGTACAATTAAAAGTAAAAAAAGTAAATTTTTCACTCTTAAAGTTATAATGAATTAAATATTAATATCTAATTTTTTATAGGCTTTTTAAATTATATTTAGTGAGTAGTTTATCAAAGAAACCAGAGGATTTTTTACCTTTAATCCATTTGTTAACATAGTCATTCCAAACTTTATCATTTTTACCAACCATCATTGCTAAAAATGCTGGGTTCTTTTCTCCATCAGGAACAATTGCTAATTGAGGATATTTGATAACCAGCTTATTAGCTTCCGTTGAACTTGTAATGTTTCCGTCTGCTCTTCCAGCTAAAACTTCTTGAAAATCTCTTGCTGGAGATTCAACTGATTGTAATTTAGATTTAGGAAAAAATTCTTTAGCTTTCTCTTCTTGAGATGTACCCAGAGTTGTAGCAATAGTTACACTTTTATTATTTAATGAATTCCATGTTGAATACTTTTTTAAATTCTTCTTAAGAACCAATGGAACAGTCCCATACTTGTAATAAGAATCTGTAAATCCAGCAACTTCTGCTCTTTTTGGTGTTTTAGTTACACTTGTAGAAATGTCATATCTTCCTGCAGTAATCCCTGAAACAATTGTTTTCCATTCTGTGGGTACAAAAGTAATTTTTACACCCATGTCTCTAGCTAACTCATTCATTACATCAATATCAAATCCCTTATATTTGTTAGTAGCAGGATCTTTCATGGTCATTGGATCCCAATCACCTGTTGTTCCTACTTTTAATTCACCAGAAGACAAGATCTGGTCAAGTTTAGATTCTGCATTAAGAGAGAAGGGCAAAAGTGCTAATAGCACTACTAATAATATTTTTTTCATATTTACAACATAACAATGATTTTAATAATTGTAGGTTATAATCTTGACGCAGTATCGCTAATCCAAGACATTAAATGCTCTGAAAATGACCTTCTAACAAATAAATTAACATTATTAACTTCTTTGTGGTGAATTATGACATCTACTTGAGTTATCAATGTTTGTGCAACAGCACCTTTTTTATTTCTAAAATCATTGAAATTAAAAGGACATCCTGTTGAGAATATATCAAAGACTTTTGTACCATTTAAGTTGATTAACACAAACTGGTCACTAACATCAGTCACTGATCCTAAATTTGTTTTAGAAATTTTATTAAATAATAGTTCTTCAATTTCATAATTATTATTTTCTTTATCCATGGTATCGTTGGAAACAACCATCCATTCATCAGGTGATAGCCACATCGATGTATATTGATCACTTGATGATGACGTATTGGCCTCCAATGGTAAGATCATATTAATATTTTTTCCGATAGTAGTTAAAAAATCTCTATCTTTTCCTCTTAAGTTTAATTTCATTACAGGAGAAATTTCTTTAATTGTTAATCCAGAGTATAACTTTTCTTTTTTAATAGGTGGGTGATAATTAAGCATTTAATTTTTTATTCTCCTTATCTAAAAATACTGGATCAACGATAGATACATTGATTGATCTTCCTTCCATTGGTATAAATAATTTTTTACCAATCATATTCTTGCCACCACGTACAACAGCAAGTGCTATTGATTTATTTAAATTTGGACTAAAATAACTAGAGGTTACATGGCCAAGCATTTCTACTGGTTTTTGATTTAATTCAGAAACTATTTGTGCACCTTCTTCTAATACTTCTTCTGGATTATCAGTTAGCAGTCCAACTAATTGTTTTCTATCCTCTTTTATAGTATCTGATCTATACAAAGACCTTTTTCCAATAAAATCATATTTCTTTTTACTTACAATCCAATCCATTTGAAGGTCTACTGGAGTCATGGTTCCATCCGTATCTTGACCAACAATAATAAAACCTTTCTCAGCTCTTAATAAGTGCATTGTTTCTGTACCATAAGGAGTAATATTGAATTCTTTACCAACCTCCATGCACTGTTCCCATAAAGACTTCCCATAGTTGGCTTGAATATTAATTTCATAACTATGTTCACCTGTAAAACTTATACGCATTACTCTACATCTAATTTTTCCAATTTTTGCTTCTTTGTAAGACATATGAGGAAAATTTTGATCAGATAAATCTAGGTCTGGAATTAATTTATTTAATATTTTTTTGCTATTTGGACCACAGATACTAGCTGTTGCGAAGTGATCTGTTACTGATGTCAAATAAACATCTAACTCAGGCCATTCAGTTTGAAGGTAATCCTCAAGTTTACCCATTACGTTTGCTGCCCCACCTGTGGTGGTTGTCATTATATAATGATTTTCACTTAATCTTGTTGTAACTCCATCATCATATACCATTCCATCTTCATTAAGCATTAAACCATATCTACACTTGCCAATACCAAGTTTTGACCAAGCATTAGTATAAACTCTGTTTAAAAATTCAGATGCATCGCTACCTTGAATATCAATTTTGCCAAGTGTAGAAGCGTCTAATATTCCTGCACTTTCTCTAGCAGCTAAGCTTTCTCTTTGTACGGCCTCATGCATAGTTTCATTATTTTTTGGGTAATACCAAGCTCTTTTCCACTGACCAACATTTTCAAACTCTGCTTTATTTTCAATATGCCAATCATTCATTGCTGTTCTTCTAAAAACATCAAAAAATTCACCAACATTTCTTCCAACTATAGTTCCAAAAGTTAAAGGTGTATAAGGAGGTCTAAAAGTTGTAGTACCAAGTTCACCTATTTTAACACCAGCAGTATCAGCAATAATTCCAAGAGCATGCATATTTCCTAGTTTACCTTGGTCTGTACCCATTCCTGTTGTTGTATATCTTTTTACATGCTCTATAGATCTAAAGCCTTCTCTAAGAGCTAATTTGATATCTTTAGCAGTAGCATCATTTTGATAATCTACAAAAGGTTTAGTTTTTCCAAAAACTTTATCTGATGGCAACAACCAAATATTTTTCTTGTTAGTTTCTTTTGAATTAACTACTGATAAATTTTCATAATCAGTTTGATTGATATTAAGAAATTCTTTTAAACTTTTTGAGCTATTTGTAACTATTTCATCTAATTCAAAATCACCATTGCATGAACCAATACTTATTTGTTCAGAAGGATATTTACTGGGAATAAAAACTTGATCTTCATCTCTAAACTTTAACTTTCCACCTGATTGAGTAAACAAGTGTACAGCAGGTGTCCAACCTCCAGCCACCCCAAGGCAATCACAATCAATTTTAACTTTATCTCCAACTATTGATCGGCCATCTTTAGAAAGTCCCATTATCGATATTTGTTTTAATTTTTTGTATCCATGTGTGTCAATAACAGTGTGGGACCAATAGACTTTGATACCTAAATTTTTAGCTTCTTTGATAACTGTTGAATGCGATTCCTCTCTTATATCGATAATCGCTTGGATCTTTATTCCTTTTTTATATAATGCAATTGCAGTTTCATAAGCCGTATCATTATTTGTAAAAAAAACATTTTTTTTTCCACAAATAACACCATAATAATCAGCATATTTTTTAATTGCTGATGAAAGCATTATTCCTGGTCTATCATTATTATTAAAAATAAGAGGTCTTTCTAAAGATCCTGTAGCTACTATAACTTTTTTTGCTCTAATCTTTAAAAGTCTTTGTCTAATTTTATTTTGCTTTTCTGTTAAACTAAGATGATCAGTAAGATTTTCTCTAGCTAACAGATAATTATATCCATGATATGCTGCAACACTTGTTCTGGTTTTTATTTCTAAGTTTTCTAATTCTTTTAATTTACTAATTTCTTCTTTTAGCCAATTTGATGAAATTTTATTATCAATCTTGAAATTATCAGAACTCTGATAAATTGTTGATCCACCAATCTCTGCTTTTTCATCTAATAAAATAGTTTTAAAATTATTTTTTGCTGCAGTACTAGCAGCCATAATTCCAGATATTCCAGCACCTATTACCAATACATCACAATGTACATATTTATGATCATAGATATCAGTATCTGGTTTTGTAGGCGATTTTCCTAGACCAGCAGAATGTCTTATAAAATATTCATATTTTTCCCAAAAACTAGCAGGCCACATAAATGTTTTGTAGTAAAAACCTGCTGGTAGAAAAGGGGATAATAAGTTGTTAATTCCACCTATATCAAAATTAACACTCGGCCAACAATTTTGACTAGTAGCCTCTAAGCCATCGTGTATCTCCACTTCAGTAGCCCTGACATTTGGTTCTGTTATTGCTTTATCATTTCCAACTTGAACAATAGCATTGGGTTCCTCTGAACCGGCACTCATTATACCTCTAGGTCTATGATATTTAAAACTTCTACCAACTAAATGAATACCATTAGCTAGTAATGCTGAGGCTAATGTATCACCTTTAAATCCATGGTAAGTTTTTCCATTAAACTTAAATGGAATACTTGTTGTTTCATCTATAAAGCTACTACTTTTAATTCTAAAATTTTTAGACATTATTATTCAATTGGAGGCTTTTCACCCATTTTATAAATTAATTTAATTTCATCATTGGAAGTATCTCTCACCATATTAAACCATTTCCTACATCCATGAGCATGGTTCCATCTTTCAAACTGAACACCTTTGATATTTTTTCTCATAAACAAATATTCTGCCCACTCATCGTCACTTAGTTCTGTTGGCTGTTTAGGTCTTTCAATATGAGCTTCACCACCAGCTTTAAATTCACTTTGATCTCTCTCACCACAAAAAGGACAATTTATTATAAACATTTAGTGAGCTACCGCAGCAGCTCCATGTTCATCAACAAGATCACCACTTACAAATCTGTTTAAGTTAAATGAAGCATTAAGTTTATGAGGTTCATCATTGGCTATCGTGTGTGCAAATAAATCACCTGAACCAGGTGTAGCTTTAAAACCACCAGTACCCCAACCACAATTAAAAAATAAACCTTTAATATTTGTTTTACTTATTATAGGACTTGCGTCGGGACATATATCAACAATACCACCCCATTGACGTAACATTCTCATTCGACTAAATATTGGATATAATTCTAAAATTGCATTTAAAGTTCCCTCAACAATTTGGTGACTGCCTTTTTGAGAATAAGATATATAATCGTCGGTACCTGCACCAATAACGAGTTCACCTTTGTCTGATTGACTAACGTAAGCGTGTACTGCATTTGACATTACAACAGTATCAATAATAGGTTTGACTGGTTCTGAAACAAGTGCCTGCAATGGTTTACTTTCTAAGGGGAGTCTCAAACCTGCCATGTTAGCAATAATACTAGAGTGACCTGCTGCTACCACTCCGATTTTTTTAGTTTTAATGAAACCTTTTGTTGTTTCAACACCCTGAACTTCATCACCATTACGTTTAATACCTTTTACTTCACAATTTTGAATTATATCAACACCAAGTTCATCTGCGCCGCGTGCATAACCCCATGCAACAGCGTCATGCCGTGCAGTTCCAGCTCTTTTTTGTAAAGTCCCTCCTAAAACAGGATATCTGATATCAGGTGAAGTATTAATTATTGGACAAAATTTTTTAACTTCTTCTGTTGATAAATAAAAAGCATCAATACCATTTAATCTATTTGCATGTGTTCTTCTTTTTAAGTCTCTAACATCTTGAAGATTATGAGCAAGATTCATTACACCCCTTTGACTAAACATTACATTGTAATTAAGCTCTTGAGATAAACTTTCCCAAATTTTCAATGCATGATCGTACAAGCCAGCACTAGCATCCCATAAATAATTTGACCTAATAATTGTAGTGTTTCTCCCAGTGTTACCACCACCAATCCATCCTTTTTCAATAACAGCAATATTTTTTATGTTGTGTTTTTTTGCTAAATAGTAAGCGGTAGCTAAACCGTGACCACCACCACCTATAATTACCACATCATATTCTTTTTTAGGTTGAGGGTCCTTCCATGCTTTTTGCCAATTTTCATGGTAACTAAAAGCATTTTTAATCAGTGAAAATATTGAATAATTGTTTTTCATTATTTTAATTAATAATTACTTTATAAATATTGAATATTCAATACAATCGGTTATATCAATGTCGCAGTGGAAGAGTGGGTGAGAGGCTGAAACCAGTCGTTTGCTAAATGACCGTGCGGGGAAACTTGTACCGAGGGTTCGAATCCCTCCTCTTCCGCCATTAAAATAAAGGTTGGTCCTTAAAAAAATCTTTCATTTTTATAGGTTTTTTTTCTAGTATATATCTATAAACATTATAATTTTCTAGTACACGCTGAACATAATTTCTAGTTTCTTTAAACTTAATCAGCTCTACCCAATCGACATAATCCACTTGTTTTTTTTGAGGATCTTTATTTATTTTTTTCCAATATTTAACTCTCTTAGGTCCCGCATTATAAGCAGCTATAGCAAAAGGATAAGCACCTTCATATTCTAAAATTAAGCCAGCTATATAATGAGAACCTAGGTTTATATTGTATTCAGGATCTCTGGTTAATCTAGGTTTTGAATATGGAAGTTTAGCTTGCTTAGAAACCAATTTTGCAGTGTAAGGCATTAATTGCATTAAACCTTGTGCACCTGCATGACTGTTTGCACTCATATCAAACTCGCTTTCTTGTCTAATTATTGAAAGTATAAATGCAGATTCAGGAATTTTACGACCATTAATATATGTAGGTGTACTAATTATAGGATAGTTAAAGTCATTATGAAATCTTTTTTCATAAGACGCAACTTTAGAAATTTGAATTGCAAAATCAAATCTTGATATATTGGTTGAAAGTTCTGCGGCTAATATTTCGCTCCCATTATCTACACTATCATTTGCTAAGTGCTTTAAAATACTTTTTGTATATTTATCTTTTTTTAATTCATCCAAAAGATAAATAACTTTAACTAAATCTTTTTTATAAAAGTATTTTCTATATTCATCCGTAATTTTTTGTTGTTCTGGAAGCTCAAAGTTTTCATTTGGCTTAATTTTTAAATGTGCTAGTTGACCATAAAAGGTAGTTAAATACTTTGTAGCTTCTTTATACCATTGATCAGATTTTTCTTTATTTCCAATCTTTTCGTATGATCTTCCCAACCAGTACGCACCTCTAGACAAACTAATAGGATACCCAACATTTTGATGAAAATTATTAAAATGATCAATTGCTAATATAGGATCATTTAAAAAACTTAAAGCAATCCAACCACTCATCCATTCAGCTTCTGCAAATTCAGGCCCTTTTTCAAGAGAATGCTTACTAGTTATTTTGTATGCAGTTTCATACTTTTTTTTATATATCAAAGCTCTTGCTATTATGGATCTTTCTTTCCACCACTTATCAGGTCTTATTAAGTAAGTTTTATTATTTGGTATTTTAAGAAGTATTTCAAGAGAGTCATCAACTCGACCTCTTTTTCTTCTCCATTTTAAACGATCATAATTTAGACCAGCATCATTTTTTAATTTTGTAGGAACATTTTTAATTGCATTATCTACACCATAAGACTTACTCATTAAAATTTGTCTAGCTGTATAAAGTAGTTCGTAGTCTTTAGGCAAATACCTGAGCATTCTTTTTAAATCCCAATATTTATTTTCCCAAGATAGATAGTCTGCTCTTTTAATATAATCATTTGCATCTAAATATTTTTTATATTTTTTTCTAAAATATTTCATTTCAGATCTACTTAAATCTGCCGTAATCCAACCTTCTTTAATCAAAGTTATACCTTTTTCAATACTTCCTTTATTAATAAAGCTTTCTCCTAATATCAATTTCCCAAAACCACTTAAAGGTTCTTTATCTTCAAACCAATCTATTATTTTTTTTGGTGAAATTTTATCTGTTGATAATTTATGTTCAGCTAGATATCTAATTCTATTTATTCTTGGATAACTGTTATTATTTTTAATAAAAGTCATATAATCGTAGAAGCTAGCTTGATTGCCCGTTGTTAATAAATGTCTCCATTGAATAAATTTATATATGGATTTATCTTTGGTTTTTTTTGACATAGAAACAGCTGTAGTCCATTGTCTCTTCTCCATTGCATTTATAGATTTTTTTGCTATTTCAAAGTCTTTTTGATTATAGTATTTAGACTTTTTTTGAACTGTTTTAGTAGATTTTTTGACTACAACAGGTTTATTTTTTGGAAATATAAAAACAACTTTTTGCTTAGTTTTAGTAGTTATTTTGGTATCTTTATTTTCTGTTGTCTCTATTTTTTGTTTAACATTTTCAGTAACTTTTTTTTCTTTATCTTTAGTTGGTTTTGTCTCAGGTTTAATAAAGTCTGTAGAAATTTTTTTATTTTCTTTTTTTATTATTGGCTTAGATTTTGGTCTTAAAATTCCTTGGGTAAGCTTTTGTTGAGTTGTAATTTTATCTAAAATTGGTTTCTTTGCTGGAATAATGGTTAATTCTTCAGCTTGTATCTTTGTATTAAAAATCAAAATTAAAGTTATTAATTTTAAGAAAAAGATTATATTTCTAGTCATAAATTTACTAAATGAATCGTTAAACTATGTTATAAGTATTTATGTTCAAAGGATCAAATGTTGCTTTAATTACCCCATTTAAAAATGATAAGCTAGATATAGAAGCATATATTCAGCTTATACATTTTCACATTAATAATGGAACAAATGGGCTAATTCCTGCTGGTACAACTGGAGAGTCACCGACATTAAGTCATGAAGAGCACCAAAAAGTTATAGAGTTGTGCATTAAAGAGAGTGGTGGAAAAAATCCTATCATAGCGGGTACAGGCTCAAACTCTACTGCAGAAGCAGTTTCACTAACAAAACATGCTGAGAAAGAAGGTGCTGATGCAGCGTTGATTGTAACACCATATTATAACAAACCAACTCAAGAGGGC
Organism: Candidatus Pelagibacter sp.; assembly: GCA_028095445.1. The sequence continues at coordinate 11,524 of JAOHCJ010000002.1, read as the reverse complement.
CTATATCAACATTACAAAAAAATTAATGATCAATGTGGCATACCTATTATAATTTATAATATTCCGGGTAGATCGGTCATTGATATGTCTGTTGATACTATGGCTAGACTATTTGAATTAAAAAATATTGTTGGTGTAAAAGATGCTACTGGCGACTTAGATAGAGTAGATCAACAATTTAAAAAAATGGGTAAAGATTTTATACAACTCACAGGTAACGATGACAATGCATTAGAATTTAATAGAAGAGGTGGAATTGGAGCAATCAGTGTCACTGCAAACATTGCACCAAAACTTTGTGCAGAATTTCAAAAATTTTCTTTAGCAGTTGGTGACAATGAAAAGAAAGAAGCTGATAGATTGGATAAAATCTTACAACCAGTTCACAATGCAATGTTCGTAGAAAGCAACCCAAGTCCAGTTAAATATGCAGCAAAACTTTTAAATTTATGCAATGACGATGTAAGGTTGCCTCTTGTTAATACAACTGAGTCAACAAAGACAATTATTAAAAAAGCATTAGCATCAGCAAATTTACTTAAATGAACAAAAAAACCAATACTGGTTTAAAGATTATTTGCTTAAATAGAAAAGCAAGTTTTAATTATTTTTTTGAAGATTTAATTGAAGCTGGTTTGGTACTTAAAGGATCTGAAATCAAGTCAATCAGAGAAGGTAAAGTTAATATTGCTGATTCTTATGCTGTTGAAAAAAATGGTGAGATTGTATTGATTAACTCTCATATAGCATCGTATAAACAAGCAAGTTATTCCAACCATAGTCCAATGGATGAAAGAAAACTTTTACTTAATAAAAAAGAAATAAATAAACTTATAGGAAAAATGCAAAGAGATGGTTTTACTTTAGTTCCTACAAAAATGTATTTTAAAAAAGGTAAAGCTAAAATAGAAATTGCTATAGCAAAAGGAAAAAAACAATTTGATAAAAGAGCTACAAAAAAAAATAGGGACTGGAATCGTGATAAAGCAAGATTTATTAGAAAATCAAGTTAAACAAATTTATTTGGCAATTGGCTCTAATTTAGGTAATAGGATTCAGAATATTCAAAAAGCAAAGTTTGAGCTACAACTTAATAACGTTAAAATAATAAAATCTTCAAGTAATTTTGAATCAGTTTCTTGGCCTAATAAATCAAATCCAAAGTTTATTAATATTGTTATTGAAATCAAAACACATTTATCACCTTCAGAATTGTTAAAGATATGTAAATCAATAGAAAAAAAATTAGGTAGAAAAAAGTCGCAAAAAAATTCACCTAGAACATGTGATATTGATATTATTGACTATGATCAAAAAATATTAAACCTAATAGATAAGAATTTGGCTTTACCTCATGTAAGTATGATCAATAGAAACTTTGTTCTTTTACCTCTTTTTGAGATTAATAAATGCTGGAAACATCCCAAATCTGGTAAAAATATTGTTAAATTAGTAAAGTCATTACCGATTGAAGATTTAAGATCTATTAAACAAATATGAATTAATGTTATAATTAACCATGCTTAATTCTGAAGAACTAATAAATAAAGTTAAGTCTTATAACAAATTTTTAAACCCTGAAAAATTAAACAAGGCATATGATTTTGCTGTAAAAGCACATCAAAATCAAAAAAGAGATTCTGGTGATCCATATTCTAATCACCCTATAGCAGTCGCAAATATTTTAACAGAGCTTAAATTAGACAGTGCCACTATAACGACAGGCTTACTTCATGACACTATTGAAGATACTCATGCAACCTATGAAACAATTAAAGACGAATTTGGTAAAGAAGTGGCAGATTTAGTTGATGGAGTAACCAAAATTTCTGTTTTTGAAAATCAAGCTGTTTCAAATTCTAAAGCAGAAAACTTTAGAAAATTAATTTTAGCAACCTCCAAAGATATAAGAGTATTACTTGTAAAACTTGCTGATCGTCTTCACAACATGAGAACCATAGAAGCAATTACAAAGATAGATAAAAAAGAAAGGATTGCAAAAGAAACAATGGAAATTTATGCTCCGTTAGCTGACAGAATGGGCATGCATCGTATTAGAGATGAACTTGAAGATTTATCTTTTAAAGTTTTAAATAACAAGGGAAGAGAGCTTATAAAAAAAAGATTAGATGAAATTAAAGATGATAAAGTTAATAGTTTTAACTCTATATCACTACAACTTAGTGAGCTATTGAATAATCATAATATTAACGTTGAAATTATTGGTAGAGAAAAAACACCGTTTTCTATTTGGAGAAAAGTACAAAAAAAAAGAATTTCACTCGAACAAATTACAGATATTATTGGATTTAGAATAATACTTAAAACAACAGAAGAATGTTATAAGGCACTTGGTATCTTTCATAAACAATGGAATTGTATTCCTGGAAGATTCAAAGACTATATATCTTCACCCAAAATAAATAAATATCGATCAATTCACACAGCAGTTATTGGACCAAATAGAAGACCAATTGAAATTCAAATTAGAACTACACATATGCATGATTTTGCTGAAAGAGGGATAGCATCTCATTGGAAATATAAATCATCTGAAAAGTTCAATTCTTTAACATGGAAAGAATATGATTGGTTAGCAGATTTAGTCGAAATTATAGATAAAGATGAAAACCCCGAACATTTTTTTGAATACACTAAGTTACAAATGTTTCAAGAAAATGTTTTTTGTTTTACGCCGAAAGGTTCAGTTATAAAATTACCAAAAGATGCAACTCCTATAGATTTTGCTTACGCTGTTCATACAAAAATTGGTGATAACGCAATAGGTTGTAAAATTAATGGTAATGAATCTGAATTACAAAGTATTTTGCATAATGGAGATGTAATAGATATAACTACATCAAAAAATAAATCACCATCTTTACATTGGATACCTGTAACTAAAACTGGAAAAGCTAGAGCAGCTATAAGAAGATATTGGCATTTAAAAGGCGAACAAAAAGAAGAAAGAATTAAAAAGTATAACACAACATTGTGGATCTCATTACCCGATAAACCAGGAAAATTGGGAGAAGTTACAACTTCATTAGGCTTTCATAAGTTGAATATTTCTAGCGTAGAAATGAAAGAAAAAACCAGTGAATATATTAACTTTAGATTTAACTTAATAATAAGGGATTTGAAAAACTTTACAAATTTTATTAGTGAGTTAAAACAAAAAGACATTAAGTTTAAAATCATCAGACATGAGGAAAAAAGGAATGCTTTCACACAAAAAATCTTTAAATATTTTAAAAAAAACTAGTGCTTTAATAGAAGGGCATTTTGTGCTTTCATCAGGCTTACATTCTTCAAAATATATTCAGTGCGCAAAATTATTAAGTTATCCGTATTTGGCAGATAAAATCTGTATTTCATTGTCTAAAAAGATCAAAAAGAATTTTAGATCTATAGATTTGATTTTAGCACCGGCCATGGGAGGTGTAATTATTGGTTATGAAATAGGAAAATTATTAAAAAAAGAAACAATATTTTGTGAAAGAGTTAATGGCAAATTTAAATTAAGACGCGGCTTCAATATTAAGAAAGGAACTAAAGTTCTTATTATAGAGGATGTAATAACTACTGGTAAGTCAAGTCTAGAATGTGTAAAGTTAATAACAAAGTCAAAAGCTAAACTTATAGGTTTTGCTTCAATCATAGATAGATCGACAAAAAAAACTCTCAAGATTAAAAAAAAAATAATTTCACATATGAAAATTAATGTTCCAACTTACAAAAAAAATAAACTACCAGACAGTTTGAAATCAAAACCAATTACAGTTCCTGGGAGCAGATTTATCAAATGAAAAGATTAGGTGTTAATATAGATCACATAGCAACACTTAGAAATGCTAGAGGTGGTTTGCATCCAGACCCTTTACAAATAGCTAAACATGTTATGAATTGTGGTGCTCACTCTATTACTATACATTTGAGAGAAGACAGAAGACACATTAGAGATAAAGATGTAACAAAAATTTGTAAGAATAAAAAAATTGTAACAAATCTTGAAATTTCGTTAAATGAAAAGATATTAAAAATTGCGTTAAGAAATAAACCTAATTATATTTGTTTAGTACCTGAAAATAGAAAAGAAATTACAACAGAAGGTGGTTTAAATTTATCAAAAAATGCAAATAAAATTAAAAAAATTATTCTTAAATTTAAAAATAAAGGAATTAGGACTAGTTTATTTATAGATCCTAATTTAAAAGATGTAAAAATGGCCAAAAAGCTTAATGTAGATTGTATTGAGCTTCATACAGGAAAAATTTCAAATTTAATTAAACAAAAAAAACCTTACTTAAAGGAATATGAAAAAATTAAAAATTGCTGTGAATTGGCAGAAAAAAATAATTTAGAAGTACATGCGGGGCATGGTTTAGATTACAAAACAACTTCTGTATTAACAAAACTTAAATATATCAAAGAATTTAATATAGGGCACTTTATAATCGGAGAATCAATAATTTTTGGAGTAAAAAATACTATAAAAAAATTTATAAAAATATCTAAAAGATAATTATGAAAATATTAGGTATAGGTGTTGATATTATTGATAATTCAAGAATTAAAAAGTCTATCAAGAATAAAATATTTATTAATAGAATTTTCACTAATAATGAAATTTTAAAAGCAAAAAAAATTAAAGATAAATCCTCTTATTTTTCAAAAAGATTTGCAGCAAAAGAAGCTTTTGCTAAATCCATCGGAATAGGCTTTCGGAAAGATTTAAATTTTAAAGATATTTCAGTTATTAATGATAAATTAGGCAAACCAAGCTTTATAATTAGTGAAAAAATTAAGAAAGTTATAAAGAAACAATTTAAAATATCTTCTTTTAATTTCTTTCTATCAATTTCTGATGAAAAAAAATATTCTATTGCTTACGTAATTTTACAAAAAAAATGAAAATAAATAAAAATTCTATTGTTGAAAATGTTAAAACTATTTTTTATGCACTGATAATTGCAGTAGTAATTAGGTCCTTTATCGTTCAACCTTTTTATATTCCCTCATCATCTATGGAACCTAATTTATTGGTTGGAGATAGACTATTTGTATCAATGTATTCTTATGGGTATAGTAAACATTCTTTACCATTTAGCCTACCAATTATCAAAGGTAGACTATTTTCAAGTAAACCAGAGGCAGGAGATGTAGTTGTGTTTAAAACTCCGTCGGACAACAGAACTAATTATATAAAAAGACTTATTGGCTTACCAGGAGATAGAATTCAATTTATAGATGGTAATATATATCTAAATAATAATCAGATACTAAAATCAAGAGTTTCTAAATCAGATGTTATTTTTTGTGGAAAGGAAAAGATTAATGTCAATACTTTTGAGGAAAAGCTTCCAAATGATAAAATTTATAAAGCAGTTTATTTAAAAGATTATAGTTATCAAAATTCAGATACTTTCACTGTCCCTGATAAACATTATTTTTTTTTAGGCGATAATAGAGATTGTTCTAAAGATAGTAGATATTTAACAAGTGTTGGTTATGTTCACCAAGATAACCTAGTTGGTAAGGCAAGATTTATTTTTTTTTCTTCTGACTTTAGAATAGCTAGTATTTTTGCATTTTGGAGATGGAATGAAACAGTTAGATTTGACAGATTTTTTAAAAGTATAATTTAATGAAAAATGATTTACTAAATCTTGAAAAAAAACTAAAATTAAAGTTTACCAATAAAAAGCTTTTAGTTAAGAGCCTAACTCATAAAAGTTATAACTCAAAAGAAAACAATGAAAAGATTGAATTTTTAGGAGATAGAGTCCTAGGATTAATAATAGCTAAAAGATTGTTAGAAATTTATCCAGAAGAAAGTGAAGGTATATTAGATAAAAAATTTGCATCATTAGTTAATAAAAAAAAATGTTTAGAAATTGCAAAAAAAATTCAATTAGATAAACATATTGTTATATTTAATCCTAAAAATAAAAAAATTAAGATCGAAGATAAAGTAGTTGCAGATACTCTTGAGGCACTAATTGGTGCTATTTACTTAGAAAAAGGTTTTAATGCATCAGAAAAAATAATTTTAGACTTATGGAAAGAACATATAAGTGCAAGTATAATAACTGAGATTGATCCTAAAACTAAACTCCAGGAGCACTCATTAAAAATTTTTAAGTCTTTACCAATATACAAGCTTGTTTCAAATACGGGGCCAAGACATAAACCTTTATTTAAAGTTGCTGTAAAACTTAAAAACTCTAATTTTTTCTATGCAAACGGAAGCTCTAAAAAAGAAGCTGAACAAAGTGCTGCACTATTATGTTTGGAGGAAGTTTTATAAAGATGAATTGGGATGATACTGGTTTTTTGATTTCAAAAAATAGATATAGTGAAAATTCTATTATAGCAGAGGTATTTACATCTGATCATGGTAAAATTTCTGGAATTATTTTCGGTGGTACGTCAAAAAAAATAAAAAACTACCTACAAATAGGAAATAAAATTCATATTAATTATCATGCTAAAAGTCCAACAAGAATTGGTTATTTTAAAATAGAAATTTTGAATGCACTAACTCCAAGGTATTTTGATCATAAAGAAAAACTGTCATGTATAGCGTCAGCTATGAATTTAGTAAAGCTACTGACAGCAGAAGCTCAATCAAATAATCAAATTTTTTGTTTAATGAATAATTTTTTTGAAATTTTGAAAACAGAAGAGTGGATAAAAGAGTATATTTTTTGGGAACTAGAACTATTAAAACTATTAGGTTATGATCTTGAATTAAAAAATATAGTCAAAAAAGAAATTATAGATGATAAAGAAAACTATTATGTTAGTTCTTCAATTGAAAAAAAAATAGTCCCAAGCTTTTTAATTGATAATAATAAAAAAAACATTGATCTAAAAAACCTACAAAAAGGATTACAGTTAGTTAGTGATTATCTTGAAAAAAGTATTTTGAAACCAAATAATATAACTTATCCTTCCTCTAGATTGCATTTTGTAAATCTTTTAAAATAACTTATTTGATAAGTTCGTTAATTCTGTCAGCATAATAGCTCACAATTGCATTTGCTCCAGCTCTTTTAAAAGATATCAAGCTTTCCAAAACAGAATTTTCATCAATCAAACCTTTTTTAATACTATTACTAATAATGCTATATTCACCAGAAACTTGATAAGCTAAAACTGGAATTTTAAAATTATCTTTAATCGTTTTTATAATATCTAAATATGGCATTCCAGGTTTAACTATTACCATATCGGCACCTTCTTTAATATCTAATGAAACTTCTCTAATAGCCTCATTGTTATTTCTAAAATCCATTTGATAATTTTTTTTGTTACCTTTTAATAAACCTTTTGAACCAACAGCATCTCTAAATGGTCCATAAAAACTTGAAGCGTATTTGACTGCATAAGAAAGTATTTGAACCATTTGATGTCCTTCTTTATCTAAGGATTTTCTTATTTTACCAATTCTTCCATCCATCATATCTGAGGGTGCTAGCACATCACAGCCCATTTGTGCTTGCAGTAAAGATTGATTTATCAAAATTTCTATTGTTTCATCATTTAAAACATAACCAGACTTAATTAATCCATCATGTCCATGAGAAGTATATGGATCTAAAGCAACATCACACATAATTCCAATTTCATTTTTATATTTTTTTTTAATATATTGGATTGCCTTACAAACTAGATTATTTTCATTTAATGCCTCAGTACCAAGTTTATTTTTAACTGTTTTTTTTGTGTGTGGAAACAATGCAACCATAGGTATTTTGTTCCTAATTGATCTATCTAGAATAATTCCAAGTTTATCTATTGTATATCTATATACATCGGGCATAGTTTTAATTGATTGTTTAGTGTTTTTTCCATCTATCAAAAAAATAGGTAATATAAAATCGCTTGCTGAAAGGCTATTTTCTTGAATTAACCTTCTAGACCAATCATTTTTTCTACTTCTTCTAAGCCTTAGGTTTGGATAATTTCCTGTAATCATGATTTAAACTATTTTTAAAATGCGACAAATGTATTATACAAATATATATTAAATTTAGTAAAAAACAATCTACATGAATACTGAAAATAAAAATATTGTTAATTTAGATCTCAAAAAAGAGGAAAAAATTTTAGATTTTAGTGACTTTCAAAAACAAAATATCCAATTTGACATAAACAAACTTCAAGAAGCATATAATCAAATAGTTCAAACTAAAAAATTTGAAGACGGAGGAGGTATTGCGCATTTTGGAGCAATCTCTTTAACACAAATTCCTGGTGATCCAGAATCGGTTAAAGGAAGTAAAGCCAGAGGTGTTTATTGGACCAAACCTGATAAATCTGGAAAAGAAGTTTCAAGAGATGTTTCAATTGATGAAACTGCTTACTCTGAGTTTATACCTGATTATGAAAATACATATTTTAAAGAAGTCTTTGATCTTCTCTCTTCCAAATATAAATTAGGTAGAATGAGAATTTTATTAAAAGAACCAAGGTCAACGTTAAGCTGGCACAGAGACCCGGAACCAAGGTTACATATACCAATAATAACAAATCCGGGCTGCTTAATGGTTATAGACAATGTTGCTAAACATATGCCTGCTGATGGCTCTGTTTGGGTTACCAATAATACAAAATATCACAATGCTTTTAATGGTGGCGAAGAAAACAGGGTCCATTTAGTAGCATGTGTTTTAGATTATAAATTTAGTTAAATTGAAAAAAATATTCATTTCATCAGATCATGCAGGGTATAAATTAAAAGAATTTATTAAAGAACATTTCGATAAAAAAAAAATTACTTATAACGACTTAGGTCCAAACAACCAAAATAGAGTTGATTATCCAGATTATGCCCATAAAGTAGCAAAAAAAGTTAAAATTAATAAAAACCATGTTGGAATACTGGTTTGTGGTTCGGGTATGGGGATGAATATAGCTGCAAATAAACATAAAAATATACGTGCAGCTCAATGTTTTAATTTGAAATCTACCAAATTATCAAGATTGCATAATGATGCAAATATCATTACATTAGGATCAAGACTATTATCAAAAAATAATGCTTTGAAATGTGTAAGTATTTTTCTAAGTACAAAATTTGAAGGTGGTAGACACTCAAAACGAATTAAAAAGATTTAAACATGTCTAGTGAAAAAAATTATATTAATAATCATTACAAAAGTTTTTTTGAAGATAGTCTGTCTAAAAAAGATCCAGAGTTGCATAAGGCTATAAGTGATGAACTAAAAAGACAACAACAACACATTGAGTTAATTGCTTCAGAAAATATTGTCTCACAAGCAGTGCTAGAAGCACAAGGATCGATTTTAACAAATAAATATGCAGAGGGTTATCCTGGAAAAAGATATTACAATGGATGTGAGCATGTTGATGTTGCTGAAAATTTAGCTATTGAAAGACTTAAGAAGTTATTTAATTGTAGATTTGCTAATGCTCAACCCCATTCAGGTGCTCAGGCAAATGGTGCAGTTTTTTTAGCCTTGTTGAATCCAAGTGATACTTTTATGGGTATGAGCTTAAACTCTGGTGGACACATTACTCATGGATTGAAAATTTCAATGTCAGGTAAATGGTTTAACGCAATAGGTTATGACGTTGATGAAGAGTCAGAACTTATTGATTATGACAATGTTGAAAAACTTGCTTTAGAACATAAACCAAAACTTATAATTTGCGGTGGCAGTGCATATTCTAGAATTATTGATTTTAAAAGATTTAGAGAAATTGCAGATAAAGTTGGTGCTTATCTTATGGTTGATATGGCACACTTTTCAGGATTAGTTGCTGGTAAAGAATATCCAAATCCTTGTGAGTATGCTCATGTTGTAACTTCTACAACTCATAAGGTTTTTAGAAGTGCAAGAGGTGGAATTATTTTAACAAATGATGAAGACTTGGCAAAAAAATTTAATACAGCAGTATTTCCAGGTTACCAAGGTGGACCGTTAATGCATGTTATTGCAGCCAAAGCTGCAGGATTCCTAGAGGCTTTGAAGCCTGAATTTAAAGATTACATCAAAACAGTTTTGGCTAATGCCAAAATTTTATCAGAAACTTTAAAAAATAATGGTTTTAAAATTTATTCTGACGGAACCGATACACATTTAATGTTAGTTGACTTAAGACCATTTAACGTAAAAGGAAATGCTGCAGCAGAAAGTCTTTGTAGAGCAAATATTACTTGTAATAAAAATGGAATACCATTTGATACTGAAAAACCGATGATAACCTCAGGTATAAGACTCGGATCTCAAGCAGCTACAACCAGAGGTTTCGGTTTAAAAGAATTTCAAAAAGTTGGAGACCTAATAACTAGAGTTGTTAAAGGTTTGTCAGAAAATCCTGAAGATAATAGTAAAATTGAAAAAGAAGTAAGAGATGAAGTGATAGAACTAACATCTTCTTTTCCAATATATAAGAATTTAGAATAAATGATTTGCTCAATTTGTAAAAAAGGCGAAACTTCTGTTGTAGATTCTAGACCAACAGAAGACGGAACCGCTATTAGAAGAAGAAGATTGTGTGTATGTGGTGCAAGGTTTACTACATTTGAAAGAGTTCAGTTTAGAGAAATAATGGTTATTAAAAAAAATGGAAGAAAATCATCTTTTGATAGAGATAAACTATCTAAATCTATTTATATAGCACTTAAGAAAAGACCGATTGATACTGAAACTGCTGAAAAATTTATTAGTAAGATTTCAAGAGCCTTAGAAGAATTAGGTCAAAGTGAAATTTCTACTAATACTATAGGCACAATGGTTATGGAAGGTCTAAAAGATCTTGACCCTGTAGCATATGTACGATTTGCTTCTGTTTATAGAAATTTTAGAGAAGAAAAAGATTTTGTGCAATTCGTGGACAAATTAGATGTCTACAAGAAAAGATAAATTTTCCAAAAAAGATATTAACTATATGAGACTTGCTCTAAATTTAGCAAGAGCACGACATGGTTTAACAGGTGAGAATCCCTCTGTAGGTTGCGTAATTGTAAAAAATGATCATATTATTTCAATTGGGCAAACTGGATACTCAGGAAGACCTCACGCAGAATATAATGCGATGAAAAATTCAATTGAAGATCTGAAAGGTTCTAAAATGTATGTTTCTCTAGAACCATGTAGTCATTATGGCCAAACACCACCATGTACCAAAGAAATAATAAAAAAAAAAATTAAAGAGGTTGTTTATTCAGTCGAAGATGTTGATAAAAAAGTTAAGGGAAAAACATTTAAGATATTAAAATCTAAAAATATACAAGTCAAAAAAGGATTACTAAAAAATGAAATTAGTAATTTTTATAACCCATACTTTTTTAATAGAAAAAATAAACAACCTTACGTTACTGGAAAAATTGCAATATCTAAAAATAATTTAATTTATAGCAAAGGAACAAAAAAAATTACTGATATACATTCAGATAAACTTACACATTTTTTACGATATAAAAATGACTCAATATTGATCTCTTATAAAACTCTTAATGAGGATAATCCTAAGTTGAATTGCAGGTTAA